>DXIF01000015.1 GCA_019113025.1 Candidatus Anaerobiospirillum stercoravium
AATTAAACTTTACAAACAAGATAAATAAGGAAAGATAGTAAGTAAGGTAAAGCTAACTAAAATCAGCTTAAGCTAATCGCAATCCGTTCCAGATCACAATTTTCGGCAATCTTGCTCCCGTGACATTTTTGTAAATCGACTTAACAAAACAATTTTAATAAAGTGCAAATGCAGCACTGTAAGCGCTTGTTATCGCATCAAATCAGGCTTGATGCGCGTATAACGGTCGTTAATATCGTGTGGTCTGATAAGTTTTGCTTATGGATTAAGCCCCGTTTGCCCCCTGTCAAACTTGCACCTCAGAGGGCGCCAAGGGCCCAACCATCTGACTTACAGAACTGCAATACTTGTATGTTACTGGCCAAACACACGAGGTACGTGCGCCCCGCTTCCGGTGTGATCCGGGGGAATTGGGGCTAAAATGCGGCTAGTTGGTAGCAGCCAGCAACCGTGATAAGCTTTGGTGGGTCGTCTTATTGGGTGCGAATGTGCTCTATAAGGTGGGTCGCGCGCTAATTGCGACAACTTATACCCAAGTATTGAGGAAAAGTGGCCGATGGTAAGATGAGCGCGTGGGCGCATAAGCGTTCAAAGGCAGTAGCGTGCTGACTCAGCAAAGCACCCGCGCAGTACCGCCCAGGAGGAAACTTGCGGCAGCTCAATAACGTACGACAGCAGGCAACAGCGTGCGGTGACAGGATTTCAGGGAAAGGCGGTGAGCCCCGGCGGCGAGAGCCTGCGGCGCGGGAGCCAAGCGCTGCTGTGGGGCAATCCCAGTGTGAGGATAGCGGTGCGTACGCCGAGCCCAGGGGAGCCAAGTGAAGCCAAAGGTAGCCCTTATGCGGGCTTCGGGCGTTGGCATTAGCTGCGTTGCGTGCGCTTGAGCGCACTTGGCAGCGGCGTAAACCTTGCAGCCATTTTTTGAAATTAGTTTAATAAAGCAAAGCTCGGTGTAAATTTAGAGACAAACTAGAGGCAAGTCGCAACTTAGAGGTGCGCTGCCCTGCACCGGCTTCTGAGAGGACGGGCGTAAGGACAGTCTCGAGGCCTAGGCGAGGGTGGGCAAGCCCGCCGGCAAGAAGGCAGGCAAGAAGGCAGGCGCGAGCTCGACCGGGCTGAGGCTTTCGTTGGGCCCCGCATCCGTAGCGCTAAAAGCGCACGGTTAACGCGCCGGGTGGTGCCGGTTTGCTTGCTTACTTGGGGGCTTGGTAACGTCAGGAGCGCGCGTTGCGGCGCAGTTACCAGCGACATAGGGGGTGGACTATTAGGTCGTGATTGGACTATGAGGTAGGAGGTGGACTATTAGGTCGGGTTGAGAGCGGTAGGGCTGGGAATTTGGGCCTAGCTATGACTAGCTATGATTGGTCGAGGTTTGGCTGAGTTTGTGCTCGGCTCCGTAATGATCCGTATTGCTACTGCGATGCTAATGCGAGGATTGCGCGGTGGAAGATTTAAACCAATTAATGATGAGTCATGACATCCGGGAGAAGAATCTAGAGCGGGTGCTCAGGACCTTACATAAAGAGCAGGTGGCGACCGCTACGCGCCTTAACAAACTAACCGGCCTTTCGGTGGTGACCATCAACAAGCTCCTATCGCAGTTGGTGGACTCAGGTCAGGTCACCATTGGCGCTCATACCAAGAACTTAAAGGGGCGTCCTGCCACCACCTATCATTACAATGCTGCCTACAAGCTGATCCTAGTCATCTCGTGCTATAAGCGCTCGGGCCACGATTATGCGGGCTATTCCATTCATGACTTGTTTGGTGAGTGTATTGAGCGGCGCGAAGAGCTGCTGCAAATGGTGCACACCGATGAGTTTAAGGTGGCCATTGAAAACTACCTTGAGCGCTATCCCAAGATCTCGATGATCGGCATCTCGATGCCTTCAGATTCGATTGGTGGCCGTATGGCCTCGGCGCTGCGCCGTGACCCGCTCTCGCGTCGTTTAGCGCAGCACATGAAGAATCGCTATCACTTGCCGGTGTTCTTTGAGACCGACATCAATGCTGCGACCTTAGGGGCGTTCAAGCGCCATGCCCACTATGAGTTCGTCTGTGGCTTAGCTCTAGTGCCGGGACGCTCGCCGGTGTGCTCCTTTTGCTACAACGGATCCTTGATTCGCGGCCGCGATGGTCTGGCCGGTGAGGTTAAGCACTTTCCGATGTACAACAATATTGGCATCTTGCCCTTAGACCCCGAGGCGGCGGACGATCTTGCCGTGCGCACGTTGCAAGCTGTGACCTGCGTGCTCAACCCGGCGCTCATCATCGTTTACGCCGAGAGCTTAAAGCATGGCCCGGCGCTTTCGGATCGCCTCAAGCGTCGTCTGAGCAATGAGGCCGAAATCGTGTTGATGCCTAAAATCGAGGTCACCGACAAGATCCGCGAGGATATTGTCTCGGGCATGATTACGCTATGCTTGCAGCGGCTCAATCAGCCTAACCTCAACGCGTAACTGTCACTGAGCGCATAACTGTCACTGAGCGCATAACTGTCACTGAACACGTAGCTGTAACTGAACACGTAACTGTAACTGTGCTCAGCCCGTACTTGGCACCGTACTCAGCCCCGCTTTGCGGGGCGTTTTGTTTCTAGGGGCCTAGGGGGCGTGGGTAGGGTGCCACCACTTAGCTGCGCTTAGTGTGGCTCAGCTTCACAAGCGTTGCCCGCCGCCCGCTCCCTGCTTGCTCTCAGCTCTCAGCTAGCAGCTAGCAGCTAGCTTGCAGCTGGGGCCGAGCACGGGCGTGCCGCGCTTGGGGTGATACGTGTGCGCTGGGGGTAACCTATGGGGAGCGGCGATGCTACGGCGGACGCCGCGCGCGGTGGGAGCAGTCGAGCGCACCGCGTGAGCAGAAAGTGTGATTGAGATTGCTTTTTGCGCAAAAAGTGGCCTGCCCGGCGCGGGGCTTTTGGTTGGGTAGATCCAGTATTTTAATTTTTGAGCCCGGGCCGGGCCGGTCCAAATTGATTAGACTGGTTTAGTTTTTGCGCGCGAGAAACGGTGCGCGCTAGGTCCCATGCGTAAGCCAGAGTGTGCGCTTGAGGCTGATAAATAAGCCATTGTTTGATGCGTATAGTGGCCCTACGCGTTGCCCCAAAATGAACCGGTTGCACCTGCACTGTTCGGCTTTTTTGATCCATATACCCCTATTCGGATGTATCGGGGGTATGGTACAAAAAATATTTGCGGTTTAGGACTGTAGTGCTATACTTGCGATATAGCAGATGTGATCAGAAAGTTCTGATCCTAAACTGCCCCTAATGACGAATGTCGAGTGCACTGGTAAGGGCTAAGGTTACCCCTTGGGGGTGCTATTAGTCACTTTCCTTAATCTTTACTTTTGAGTTGGTGCGGGACCAGGTCAGGTTAAGCCGTTAGGCAGCCTACTCATCCCCGGTGTTTGGTGCCAACAACTTTGCTTGTGTGAGTGCGTGTCTTCGTCGCTTTGCCGTGATGCTGATTAAGCTAGAGCTGCGAGTTAACTGATGATGTTGCTTTAGTTGAGGCGGCGCTCTTTTGAGTGCTTGGTGCTTGAGCGGTGAAGTTTTGAGTTTGTGGTAGGCCTGTTAGGTCAGGCTTTGGCGCGACTTTAGCGTGCTTGCACGCGCTTAAGCTCAAGGTAGCTTTGCAGTAGCTTCAGTAGCTTTGCAGCTTTAGGCTTTAGGCAGCTAAAGGCGAGCCGTACAGTTAGATTTGAGTTTGGGGTGAGCCTAGGGCCAAGCCGCTTGGTCTGGGAGCTCTAGGGGTGTGCCCAAACTTGCCCTGATTTTTGTTTCCTCTCGGTGAGGAGCATGAGTTATAGCTGCTGCGTCAGGCTTCCCCTACAGCAGTACGCAGGCTCGCACTCAGCATAAGCTGGGTGCTGGTGGGCTGTAACTCCCAGACGATCAATAGGTTGCGTCGACTATGGTAATGAAAGCAGTTAAGACCTCCCCAATCGGAGACGAGAGCATCATTGAGGAAAAGACCAATAACAAGTGGAATCAAACGCGCCGTCTGGAGTTCATTGACTTCCGCTTAAACTGCGATGGCAAGATTAACCGCCGCGACTTGGTCGATTTCTTTGGCATTTCGATTCCTCAGGCATCCTTGGACTTATCGCGCTACCATCAGATGGTGTCTGAGGCAGTGCCACCACGCGTTAACTTAGCCTACGACCGTCATCTCAAGTATTACGTTAAGACCAGTGACTTCAAGCCACTGTTCCCGAACCTGTGCTCGCCGCAGAGCTACTTAACCGACTTACTGTCCTTATGCCGGGGTGAGTTACCACCAAGCCGCAATTACTTTGGCTTCGTGCCGAATGTAGGTGTAGCCACCTTTGTGCCCCCACGTCGTAACATCGACCCAGAGGTCTTATTCAACCTCTTAGAGTCGATTCGCGGCAAGAAGGCAGTACACATCTCTTACATGTCGGTCTCGAGCAATAGCAATACTGATCACTTAATTGCACCACACGGCTTAGCCTATGATGGCCTGCGGTGGCACGTCCGTGCTTACTGCTATGACCACCATGCCTTCCGTGACTTCGTACTGTCGCGTATTCTGCGTTGCGCCGTCCCAGAGATTGATGCTCCAAGCGATCGCTTCCCAGATCCAATCGGCAATGGCTTCCGTGAGGTCGGCACCACCGGTGATGATGATGCGGAGTGGAATGAGCTGATCGATCTGGTGCTGTGCGCCAACCCAGAGCTCCCAGATCGCGCCCGTCGCGCCATTGAGCTTGACTATGGCATGGAAGAGAATGGCACCGTGGTCTACACCTGCCGTCGCGCCTTAGTCTTCTACACCTTAAAGTGGCTGCGTCTGACCCAAGAAGATCAAGCTCTGCCGGCCGAGTCCCGTCAGATCATTCTCGACAATGCCGCCGAGGTCTACCGTCGCATGTCCGGCGGTCACTAAGCTCTAACGCTGGAACACCAGTTTAGTGCCGGTTCAAAGCTGGTTTAGAGCCGGTTTAGTGCCGGTTCAGTGCCGATATTGTTTGACGGCGGGAGCGCCCAAGCTCCAGCCCCATGACCTAAGCCCCACTTGATTCCAGCCGTGTTTGCGGCCGGACCAGTGGGGCTTGTTATCTGGCGCCTGCTCAGTGAGGCTGGTGCTTTATGTCGCGGGTGCTTAGTGTCGCGCGTACTTTGGGGCACTGGCTTTGGATCCACAGGTTAGAAGGTGTGGCCGGGGGTGATGGTTTTTGAGCTATGGCGGTGCAAAAGCGCCTCAAATGGGGATGGGCTGCGCAATTGTGTGATAAAAATGGGCAAAAATGTTATTGCCTTTGGCCCTATGGGCGGCAATGGAATAGGCTTTGCTAGATACTAAAGTGTGTTATCTAGGGATAAAGCCTGAAGTCAGCAATTATTGGCACTATTGGCACCGGATGTCCGGATGATGTAGTAGGTGCACCAATGCGCTGATCTGATGATGACTGATGCGTGGAAACTTTGTGTCGTGGTCAGCTGGGGCCCAAGGGCGCTTGCTGGGTGCGACCAAGTGCTAAGGTCAAAGTGAGGTTGCGCGCCTGAGGGCCGACTTCATGATGATTTGCTTGTGCGTTTTTGTGGGGTATAGCTTAGGTGCCATCTAGCCCGATGAGCCAGAGGGCAGCCACGAGCTTATGCTGGGAGAGAGAAGATGCATCTTAGTGGCAAAACGATTAACTTAATGGCGGGAGACTATACTGCTACCATTGTGACCGTAGGGGGCGCCATTGCTGGGGTTAAGTATCGGGGGCACGACATTACTATGCCCTTTAACCCCGAGTCGGTGCCGGTCGCCCATCAGGGCAAGATCTTGGCACCTTGGCCGAATCGCATTACCGATGGTAAGTACACTTTCGCAGGGCACAACTACCAGCTGGGCTTAACTGACGTTAAGACCATGAGCGCCAGCCATGGTTTGGTGGCGTGGAAGGAGTGGACCATCACTAAGATGCGCGGCTACAGCGTAGAGCTGGAGACCTATGTCACCCCAACTGAAGGCTATCCGTTCTTGATCAAGATGACGGCGCGCTATGAGCTGATTGCGGGGATGGGACTTAAGGTCGACATTACCGCGGTCAACACCGGTACCACCGCTGCCCCTTATGGCGTGGGAATGCATCCATATCTCTCGTGCGATGGCGAGGTGATCGACAACTGCGAGCTTAAGTGCCCGTTAACCCAGGTCTACACGCTAACTGATCGCATGGTACCTGATGAGTTGGTACCTGCCGAGCAGTTGGGCTTTGACTTCAGCACTCAGCGTAAGATCGGCTCGACCAAGATCGATCACTGCTTTGTCTCCCCAGATAAGACCCATATCAACACCATCATGCTGGAGAACCAGCATCTGCAGGTCTACTTAAAGAGCAACGCTCCATACATCCAGCTGTTCACCGCCGAGAAGTTGGGCCGACGCTGCCTCGCGGTTGAGCCGATGAGCTGCACCGCTAACGCCTTTAACAATGGCAATGGCCTCATAATCTTAGAGGAGCAGCAATACTACACGCTCTCCTTTGTCATCGGCGCGCTCGAGAAGTAAGACGGGGCGACGCAGAAAGCAAAGAAAGCTCCAAGCACGCCGCAAGACAGCCCCAAGCAAGTAAACTGCAAGCAAGTTCCGTCAGAGGAGACAGCAGCGGACCCACCTGTGCACCGTCGCGCGGCGCGCATGGGCTATGCTGCATAGCATAGCGCGCCGCAAGTGGCGCGCCGCGGGGGGTAACTGGGCGTAACTTGGCGCATAGGTTGCGCTCAAGCGTGCTCGGTCTTAAATGAGGCAAGAGCGCACCTAGGTCAAGCGGATTGGTGCGCGCAGCTTGATCATTTATCGCACTTGGGCTCAGCAAAGCCCAAATTTTTGCCTTGGTTCAAATTATCGTGCGCTTTTGGCAGCCAGATCTGAGTTTTCGCATTAGGTTGTAGGACAAGTGAGCGGACTTGTCCGATCGTGTGCATCCACTTTGGTGCGTTTCAAAAGCCTTAAATTGACGGCTTATGCGCTAGGGCTCAGCGGTCTAAGAAAAATTTACAAAAGATCATGGTAAAAAAGGAACTTTTGTGCGAAAGTATAGGCATGAAGTGAACTGCTTGGGGACAAGTGTGACGCCTAGAACAGGGTTTAGGAGCCCGGTTTTAGAAACGCCACTTGAAACTAGGAAGGGAGCTTCTAGGTGAGAGTGAGTTGCGAGCTGAGGTTCTCTAGTAGAGCTTGAGTTTGCCGCGCGCTTTTGCCGATTTCAATAAAGCCTCTTTTATGGCTCGGGAAGTTCGTCCTAACGAGTCTTCCTCATGCCAACCACTGAATTAGAGTGCAACGTGGGCAGTAGCTGGTATGTGCGTAAGCCAGTTGCTGTAGTGCAAACGAAATCGGAGCTCTATTTGGTGGGTCTTGTCAGGTACATGCGCCACAACTAAGACAAATTGGTTTGTACATGGTGTGGTATAAAAGCAGAGCATTCGTGGTTGTCTGCTTCCAATGGTACTGAGGAGTGTAAGGGCCATGCTTGGTGCATAGCTTTTGCATAGTCCTGACAAGACAAGGGGCTTTATCGAAACTTGCCTTCGCAGGTTATCTTTTATTGCCCTAAGCCTCAGGGCATAAATTACGAGGAGAGTTAAGCTAAGATACTGCCTGATTAAACCAAGCGCTTCCCTAGTTATCTAGTACGGTTTATCCCGTAATTGCACCAAGAGCTCAGCTCTTTTTATTTGGTCTTTATGTTGTATCTATGGATCCGCCACGGCAGTCCAGCTTAGAGCTCGGAGGGGGACCTTGGCTCAAGGCGCTTGGCGTACCATCAGAGTCAAGCTTGACGCAGAATCGCGCCGCGAAGAATAGTGCCCGGTGGCGGGTAGTTTTAGCTCCAGGAGAGCCGAGCTGAGCTACCCAGAGCCGCCCAGCATTAAGCCCACACTTAGGCCAACGCTTAAGCTAATGTTTGCTTAAGCCAACTCCAACCGTTCGCGCTCGTTCGCCCATGCCCACCTGCTGCTGAGCGCAGTTTACACGGGCGACACCACCAAGTTGCAAGCGCTGGCACTACCAAGAATAAAGCTGGGCTCAAGGACGGCCCTATAGGG
>DXIF01000130.1 GCA_019113025.1 Candidatus Anaerobiospirillum stercoravium
TCGGGGCGCCGTGACTACATCCCTATTGCCTTTATGCAGCCGCAAGATGGTCTGTGCAGCAACCTAGTCAATCTTTTTCCTGATGCCACCCTCTTCCACTTCAGCATCTTGAACTCCTCCGTACACATGACATGGGTCAGAATGTTCGCCGGTCGACTCAAAATGGACTATCGCTACTCGATCAAGTTGGTCTACAACTGCTTCCCATGGCCGCAAAACCTTAGCCCTGAGCAAAAGCAAGCCCTCAGCACCGCGGCTCAGGCCATCTTAGATGCACGGGCGGAACAGCCGAACGCGACCTTAGCGCAGCTGTATGACCCAGAGAAAATGCCAGCTAAGCTCAGAGCGGCGCATGAGACCAATGACCGCTTAGTGATGCAGGCGTACGGCTTTGAGCCGAACTGGAGCCCAGAACAAATCTTGGAGGCGCTTTTGGCGTTATACCTGCATCTGTGCGCCGGAGCAAAGGGCGCGACTAAGCCGCGCTAAGGGCGCAGGGGCTTGCGGCGCGATGCCTTGCAGCGCGGAGCCTTGCGGAGCTGGTATTTGCGGCGCCGCGCCGCTGCGCTACAGGCCTAGGCGCTTGGCCTCAGCGCGGGCCTTTTTGACGAGGTTGGAGCGGTACCAGCGCGGAATGGGGCGGGTGAAGTTTTCAAAGTCCTGCATAATGCGCTTGGATTGGGCCACCATACGCGCTTGCTCGGCCTTTGATTTGCGAGCACGCTCCGAACAGCGGGTCAGAGAGTAGATCGCGCTGAAGATGGCAAAGCCGACCCAGAAGTTGGCCGGAACCGTGACCCCACCAAAGTAGCCGTCGATGACGCCCGCGACCGCGCATGGCATCTGGCCTGCGTCCTCGCACTCAAAGAGCACAAAGTCCTCAATGGCATCGCCCAAGCCATAGGAGGCGGTCGGCTTTAAGATGATGTTGCCGCCTTGGGTTAAGAAGACATTATCTAGGCGTAAGCCGCCATAGCGCCGCGTCAGCTTGTAATCGGTCATGCTGTCGATGCGGTCGATAATGGCGTTGAGGGTCGGCCCCTCATGCTTAAAGCGCGGCCCCTTGGTGAGGTAATTGGTCAGGCGCTTGTGAATGGTGGACTTACGCCGCTCGGCCTTGTCCTTTTGCGCTTGGGTCAGAGTGTCTTGGTGGATAAGCGCGATGGCGCGCCCCAGCTTCTTGCCATTGGAGTATTGCAGATGTGGCTCAATCACCGACAGGAAGTTCTTAAACTCGCCCACGTTTTGGTAGCCAAAAACGGCGGTGGTGAACTCACTATCAGATTTTAAGGAAATGCCCTTTAAGGTATTGTTGGGCGCCAGCTGATGGAAAATCTGGGTGCTCTTGAACTGCCGGGTGATGCGAGTCTTGTTGGCGCGCACCGTGCCCTGCAACGCCAGAAACTTATCATTAGCGCCGAGCAAGGCCATGTATTCATTGCCATGCAAATCAACTGAGACCGAACGATAACCTAGTTGCACCCTAAATCTCCGCAAAATCTCCGCTCAAGCACCGCCGCTCTGCGGCCCCAACAATTGGGACTCATCCTACCACAAGGCCATTTTATCAGGTGCAAAGCCTAAGCCAAGGCACACGTAGCGCCGCCACGCGCTCCGCGCGCCACTGGGCAGACTGCCTGGCGCCCTCCGCATTTCCCCGTGGGGCGTCGACCAGCATCGCGGCGCACGCGTTGCTACTGACAAAATGAGCATTTTTGTCAGAAATGGGCGCTTTGCGGCTATAATGAGCGCCCGAAGACCGTGGGCCCCCGCCTTGTTTGCTCCATCAGTGCTGCTTTCTTTTTGTTTGTGCTTGGAGCCCGCCTCATTCGGTCCGACCAAGCTGCGCCTTGAGCCGCGCTTTGAGCCATGCTTAGGCCGCGCCTTAGACCACGCCGTCAGCGTGCGCTTAAGGGCACCGCAGGCTCTTTGCCCGCGCGCATTGGTCACCCTAACTCTCTTCATGTCTTAGCCGCTAAGGTTGCGCCAGCAACAGGGAAGCTCTCATGCTCGAACCGATTAGCCCCAAAAATCCGATCGCTCGGATCTTCAATGCCATACCATTCATCATGCAGGTCATCATCGGTCTGCTCGTAGGTATCGCGCTTGCGCTCATCTATCCGGATGACAAATCCATCATCCCGACCTTCGGTACCCTCTTTGTCTCGGCCTTAAAAGCCATGGCTCCAGTCTTAGTCTTCGTCTTGGTGTCCTCGGCCATCGCCGGTCATACCAAGGGCACTAAGACCAATATGACCCCAGTCTTGGTGGTTTATGGCGTCTCGATGGCCCTAGCTTCGGTCATCGCCTTTATCATGAGCATGCTCTTCCCGGTGACCTTCCCGACCTTAGCTGAGGCCGCAAGCGACGTCGCCCCTCCGCAGGGCATCGCCGAAGTGCTGCTCAACTTTATCAAGCAGGCGGTCGATAACCCGGTCAACGCTCTGCTCACCGGCAACTATGTCGCGATCTTGGTCTGGGGCATCACCTTTGGTCTGATGTTCCGCGTTGCCCACGAGCCGACCAAGCTGGTCTTAGACGATTTAGCGCAGACGGTTGCAGGTGTAGTGCGCATCATCATCCGCTTTGCCCCATTAGGTGTAATGGGCTTAGTGTACAGCTCCTGTACCCAAGAAGGCGGCTTTAGCAATCTGCTCAACTACGTCCAAGTGGTCTTGGTCTTAGTGGCCACCATGCTGATCGTCGCCTTCATAATGAATCCGTTGATCGCCTTCATTGTCTGCCGCAAGAATCCATATCCGCTGATTTTCACCACCATCACCCAAAGCGCGATCACGGCATTCTTTACCCGCTCGTCTGCGGCCAACATTCCAGTGAACTTAGCCCTGTGCGAGCGCTTGCACTTACCTAAGAACACCTACGCTATCTCAATTCCTCTAGGATGCACCATCAATATGTCCGGTGCCGCGGTCACCATCGTCATCATGACCATGGGCGCAGTACGCACCTTAGGCATTGAGGTTGATTTAGCTTCGGCCCTGTTAATGTGTATTGCCTCGGTCTTATGCGCCTGCGGCACCTCCGGTATCGCCGGTGGCTCGCTCATGTTAATTCCCCTGGCCTGCTCCATCTTTGGCATCGGCAATGACATCGCGATGCAGGTTGTCGGTATCGGCTTTATCATTGGCGTCATCCAAGACTCGACCGAGACCGCTTTAAACAGCTCCTCGGATGTGGTCTTTACCGCGGTCGCTTGCAACCAAATCGAGCTGCCTGACGACTTTCATCAGACTAAGGTCTAACGCTTAGGCCCCAACGCCACTTCACTTTCAGCCCGCGTCCCGCGTGAACCTACCTCCGCGTGGGTTTACCTCCCGTGGGCCTACCTCCGCGTGGGTTTACCTCAGCAAGGGCCCACTTCCGTGAGGGCTATCCCTGTGGGGACTTGCTGGGTGCCTGGCTTTGCGCCGAGCTTAGCACCAAAAATAGGCAGCATTTTGCCTGAGCTTGGTGCAGCAGCGCCTCAAAGGCGAAGCCAAGCCCAAGGGACGTGCCATCTTGGGGCACGCTCGGGCTCGACTGCGGGGCTATATCACAATTTCAGCCCCAGACCTTGCAGCTTAAGAGGCTTTAGAGTACTGTAGCTACAGGATTTGGTTCAAGGCATAATGCCTTCTTATGTTTTGTGTTTTTAGGGTCGACTGACACAAAAGCTGACGGAAAATTCGCACGAGCAAGAGCTAGCCGTAAGAATCCGTCACAGATGTGATCAATCGACCTTCGTTAGGAATAGGACAATGCACTCCAACGTTAACTTCAGCGCTGCATACGCAGTCATTAGCTGGTGGCACCTCGCAAATTAGCGGGGTTTTGGCGTTGGCTTAAAGCATTGTTCAAAAACCCGCGTTGTGCGGGTTTTTTTGTACCTAAAGCCCGCGCAACTCCAACCGAGTTCGTGGGCGGTACGAGAGAAAAATCACATTCAGCATCCGCCCAACCCCTAAATTCTTCTCAGGCAAATTCTTTTTAGACAAATTCTTTTCAGGATGCAGTTATGAGCCCAGCTCAAATTAGATTCAGCTCTGTTCCCCGGTGGCCTTGGGGCCAAGCCTAACTAAACCCAGCCCCCCAAGAGTCGGCCCTAAAGGCCCCAGCCCAACGGCTGTCCTCCCCCTCCACTTTATTTCTTACTGATACGGAGCAGAATATGAGCTTACTCAATCCTTTCTTTGGTCCCTACGGCGGCCAGTATGTCCCAGAGGTCTTAATGCCAGCCTTAGAGGAATTAGAGCGCGCTTACGTTGACGCCATGGCAGACCCTAGCTTCAAAGAGGAGCTTGATTACCTCCTTGCCACCTACGCCGGGCGCCCGACCCCGCTGACCCGCTGCCGCAACTTAACCCAAGGCACCAAGACCACAATCTACTTAAAGCGCGAGGACTTGCTCCATGGCGGCGCCCACAAGACCAATCAGGTCATCGGCCAAGCCTTAATTGCTCAGCGCATGGGCAAGAGCCGCATCATCGCTGAGACTGGCGCCGGGCAGCACGGCGTGGCCACCGCCTTAATCTGCGCCCTGCTCGGCTTTAAGTGCACCGTCTATATGGGCAAGACCGATGCCCAGCGCCAGCAGCCCAACGTCTTTAGAATGCGCCTGATGGGGGCAGAAGTAGTCGAGGTTGAAGCCGGACGCGGCACCTTAAAAGAGGCCTGCAATGCCGCTTTAGCCGACTACGCACAAAACTTTGAGCACACCCACTACATGCTCGGCACCGCTGCCGGGCCCCACCCGTTCCCGACCATGGTGCGTGAGTTCCAAAAGATTATTGGCCAAGAGGCCAAGGAGCAAATCCTCAAGGAGACCGGACGCCTGCCTGATGCTGTCTTTGCTTGCGTCGGCGGCGGCTCCAATGCCATCGGCATGTTTACCGAGTTTTTACCCACCGATGTCCCTCTCTTTGGCGTTGAGCCTGCCGGGCGCGGCTTAAGTTCGGGCGAGCATGGCGCGACCTTAGGGGAGGGCACCCAAGGCATCTTCTTTGGCGCGCACACCTACAATATGCAAGATGACGACGGCCAAATCAACGAGTCCTACTCGGTCTCGGCGGGCTTAGACTTCCCATCAATTGGCCCCCAACACGCTTACTTAAAGGACACGGGCCGGGTTAACTACATCAGCGCCACCGATAATCAGGCCTTAGAGGCCTTTGCCCAGTTAAGCTGCGCTGAGGGCATCATCCCCGCCTTAGAGAGCTCCCACGCCTTAGCCGGCGCCTTGGAGTTGATGCGTAAGAATCCTAATAAGGAGCAGACCTTCTTGGTCAACCTCTCCGGGCGCGGCGACAAGGACATCTTTAACGTCAACAAAGTCTTAGCCCAGAAAGGCTGCATCACCGAGCACGGCAATATTGACCTCAGTGCCATCATGTCCGCCCCGCTCTAACCCACCAATAAACCAATACCGCAGAGACTTCGTTTCCACCATTGAGGAGATAAGACCATGACCCGTTTTGCCGCTGCTCTGACCGCTGCCCCCACTCCAGCCTTAATCCCAACCGTGACCTTAGGCGCTCCCAATTTAGCTGAGTGTGCCCAGCTGATGGCTGACCTCGCCGCCGCGGGCGCCCCGGCGCTCGACCTGCACCTGCCGTTTTCGGATCCGTGCGCTGATAGCGTCGCGCTGCAGCAGGCCAGCCACCGCGCCTTAAGCGCGGGGCTTAAGATTGAGGCTGCGCTCAAGCTCAGCGCCGACTTTAACCAAGCCCATCCGAACGTGGCCCTGATACTGAGCCTCTATGTCAACAATGCCTTGGCCTACGGTTTAGAGCGCTTCTTGCAGCAAGCAGCGGCCGCCGGAGTCAGCGCCCTCCTCTTGACCGATGTCAGCCACGCGATGTTAGCCCCAGAGCACGGTCCTTTTAATTTCAAGGCTTTAAGCGCTAAGTATGGGCTGGAGCTGGTGCTGCTCGCTCCAGACAATCAAAGCCCGGCCGCGCTGCAAGCGATCTGTGCCGACAGCGCCGCTTGTGTCGTAGTGACAGTGCACGGTGGGGCCGCCTGCGCCGCGGCTTTAACGTTAGCTCGCAGCAACCACACCCCAAGTATCCTGCCGCTCAAGGACGGTACCGCCGCCGAGCTTAACGCCTTACAGCCACTACTGGCCCAGTGCCGCGCGCTGACCACGGGCGATCTGGTGGCACACTGCCAAGAGCGTGGCACCTCAGTTGTTGCAGCTTACACCGCGCTGCGTGCCGCTTTAAGCGCTAACTACACCCGTCAGGCCGCGTAAGCGGCCATTTGCGGGCCGAACCGGGCCGCACGGCCCTGCGCGCCGTGGCACGCAGCGGCGTGCCGCTGGGCGCTGGGCGCGTGCCGCGCGCTTTAAGCGCGCGGATGGGCCTTGTCGTAGACGTCGTGCATGCGCGCCAGCGCCACGTGGGTGTAAATCTGGGTGGTACTCAAGGAGGAGTGACCGAGGAGCATTTGCAGCGCGCGCAAGTCGGCATCGTGGTTGAGCAAGTGCGTGGCAAAGGCATGACGGAAGGTGTGCGGCGATGGCGCTTCCTCTAAGCCGATTTCTTGGGCGTAGTGCTTAACCCGAAACCAAAAGCCGATGCGCGTGATGGGCTTGGGCTTGTCGTTGTCGCTTTTGAGCGACAAAAAGACGTAGGGGCTGATGACGTCGGGATCGTTGTGCGGCCGCGCCTTGGCAATGTATTGCTTAATCCAGTCAATGGCGTTGTCCGTGATCGGAATTAAACGCTGCTTGTCGCCCTTGCCCTTGATGATGAGATACTTGGCATCAAGGTGCAGATCCTCAAACTTGAGATGGCACAGCTCCGAGACACGCAGGCCGCAGGCGTATAAGAGCTCAAACATGGCGCGGTCGCGTAAGCCCACCACCGTGTCGATGTCTGGGGCCTGTAAAAACAAGGTCACCGCCTCTTCGCTCATGTCGCGCGGTAAAGCGCGGCGCGTCTTTAATTGCTCCAAGGAGAGCATGGGATCGTCGCTGCGGCGATTGTCCGCAATCAAAAAGCGCACAAATAAGCGCAGCGAAGCTAATTTGCGGTTAATGGTGACCGCGCTCTTGCCCTCGGCATTGAGCCGGGCAATATAGTCCTTGAGCTCCTGGGTGCTAAAGGTGGCCGGATTGCCCCCTTGGGCGACGATTTCGCTTAAAAAGAGCTTGATGTCATTGCAGTACGATAACTGCGTGTTGTCTGATAAGCCGCGCTCGAGTACCAAGTAATCTGCAAAGGCTAAGATTAGCTCTTGGCACAGTGGCGTGGTGGCTTCACTCATAGGCTCCCTCCTCCAACCTATTGGGCATTATCCTCGTCATCAGAGGCGTCAGCGGCGGTGCTGGCGCTAACGGCAAACTCGCGCTCAATCTCGGCGCGCATCATTTCCTCGAGGGAGGTGAGTTTACCATCTTCCAGATGGGTGACGGTGACGTAGGGTACCGTATCCTCATATTCAATGCAGAAACGGTAGATGCCGTCTTGCTTCGGCTCGTAGCGCACTTCCTCAAAGCGCGAGTTCGGGTTGAGCAAGACGCGCCCCGAGCCCTCGCGGATGATGGCCGGAGGCACGGCATAGCCAAAGTTAGTGCCCGTACTCCAAGCGTCATCGGCAAATTTAAAGCGATACGGCGACCAATCAGAGCGCAGCGGCGCTAGGGTGCAATAGGAATTAGGCGCAAACTCGCGCAGGCGATACGGGCGTTGCACCCCATAATCGTTCATTTCACCGCGCAGATAGATCACCCGCCCCATAAAGAGCGGATTGGCCAGAGCCCCTTCTTGAGCCTGCGTCTCAACCTCCGAGACGACTTCAGCTTGCTCGGCAGCGCTCAGTTGCTCATCCTCACTTGGAGAGGAGCTACAAGCGGTCAGCGTCAGGGCCAGCAGGGCCGCTGTGCCCAGTACGCAGCCTAAGCCCTTACGGCGCAGCTTGCCTGGTGCTGCCCCTGTTACCACTTCCAGCTGCTCGTGCAGCTTAACTTGGTCTTGTTCCCACATCACATCACCTTTCAGGCAAATCGTTGGGGCGCTACCACAGCGCGCGCTCCCTATGTTGTATAGAGGCTGCAAGCTGCCGCCTCGTAAACTGCTACCACAAGCAACTAACGCGCCGCCTAGATGTGGACGCCGCGCTACGCTGCCGCCGCAGGGGCGGCCGCCCCTGCGCGACCACGCGCGTTGCCGTCACGCCGCCACGCGCGGCGGACGTTGGGCCATAGGCCGAGCCATATGCCGCACCCCAGCAGGGCGCGTATAATTTGCGCCGAACTTTTCTTCAGTTGTGGTTGTAGGGGTGAGGACAGCGATGTTCAAGGTGGGATTAACCGGGGGCATTGGTACCGGCAAGAGCTATATCGGCAAACTCTTTTCCGTCTACGGTGTCAGGATTATTGACAGCGATGTCATCGCCCGCGTGGTGGTGCTGCCGGGCAGTCCCACGCTTGAGGCCATTGCCGCCCACTTTGGACCTCAGGTCATTGCAGCTGACGGCAGCTTAAACCGCCGCGCGTTGCGCGAAATCGTCTTCTCCGATCAAGCTCGTCTGGCCGAGCTTAATGGCTTAATTCACCCGGCAATTCATGAGCTAATCAACCAATACACGGCCTTGGCCGAGCAAAATCGCCCCTTCCCAGAGGTCTACCACCTCACCGCGGCGCTGCAGCAAGCAGACGCTAAAGCGGCACACGCTCAACAGCTTAAAACTCAGCTGAAAAATAAGAGCCTTGCGCCCCTGTCACCTCAGGAGCGCGCCCAGCGCCTAAGCGAGCAGGCCCTGATTGAGGAGCCCTTGGATCCTGCGGTCGTGTTCTTGGGGGAGCGCGCCGCGCCCTATGTCATCTTGGACATCCCGCTCTTGTTTGAAAATCACTGGGATCAGGTGGTGGACACGATTTTGGTGGTCGATTGTGACCCTGAGATTCAGCTTGCCCGCGTGATGAAACGCGATCAATGCACCAAGGAGCTTGCCGCCCAGATCATCGCGCGCCAGTGCCCACGTGACTTTAAGCTTGCCCATGCCGATTACGTCATTAACACCGACAGCCCGTCCATAGCTGATAAACGCCAAGCCGTGCTAAACTTACACTACCAATTCCTGTCTGTAGCACAGGCCACACGCGGCTCAAGCCCGGCTTGAGCGCAACTAGGCTCCTCCGTGCCTAGCCCCAAGGGGGCGGCGCGCCGCGCGCTTTGCGGGAGCTGAGCGCGGGGCATAGATCTTGAAGACAGATGGAGAAATTGGACCTTAGCTCTGGGCCCGCGCTCTTGTCATCGCAGTAGTCATCCTATGTTCGTGTACGATTTTCCTTTAAGCCCTAAAGCTCGAACTTACCTTAAGTTCGAGGACATCTTCCATCGCATTGAAGAGTGCAAGGGTTTAAACTCCAATGCTGAAACCATGAGTCTGCTGCGCGGCCTCATTGACTACATCGATCTGCTCGATGGCTCGGGAGCCTTAAAGATCGACCTGGGCAAGGATCTCGACAAGCTGACCCAAAAGCTCAAGCTGTGGCAAAGCTATCCTGAGGCCGACCAAACCTTGGTCAACGAGCTCTTGGCGCAAATTGACGCCTCGCATAAGGCGCTCAACTCCTTTACCCGTCAGCGCACGGTGCTGCAAAACGACCCGATCATCGAGAGCATCAAGCCAAGATTTTTGACCCCTGATGGCGTCAACTGCTTTGACACCCCACTCTTTACCTTTTGGAGCCGGTTACCGGTCGAGGAAAAGCGCGAGACCATTACCGGCTGGCTGCACGAATTAGACAGCATCCGCATTCCGATCACCTGCATCTTAAATTTGTGGCGCCTGTGCTCAGACTACCAAGCGCGCGTTGCTATCAACGGCTTTATGCAGGAGACCTCCGAGCCGTGCGAGCTCATCGAGATTAAATATCCCGAGCATGTGCGCGGCTATCCGGTGGTCAGCGGCTTTCAATCCAATATCAATGTGCGCTTCTTGCCTTACACCAAGGGCGCCCCGGTCGGCGACATCACCTTTGAGCTAGCCTATGTGCGCGGAGGCATCAGCTAAGATGAGCCTCAAAGATCTCTTGCCTGAGGGCTCCTACGACGAAATCGTCGCGGAGGCTCACGCGCAGCCTAACGCGGATACTAACGCAGCGACTCACGCGCAGCCGCAGCAGCACAGCGCTGACCGCACCGGCCCCTTAATGGTGACCTGCCCCACCTGCCACAAGCGCATTGAGTACTCTAGTGCCAATCCTTTCCGCCCCTTTTGCTCCGAGCGCTGCAAGCTTATTGACCTAGGCGCGTGGGCAAGCGAAGAGCGCACCATTGCGGGGCGTCCGGTCAACGAAGATGAGGATGCCGACCTGCTCAACGATCCCAATCTGCCCCTGCGCCATACCCTAGGCAGCGCGGACGCGCCTTAAGGCCCGCCCTAAGGCACGTCCTAAAGCACGCCCCAAGGCACGGCGGCAGCGTCAGTTTGGCCGATCACTCCTTATCACAGTTTTCCCTCCTGCGGCGACCCTTGGTCGCCGCATACGTTTCGGGCCAGTCTGGCCCCACGTTATATCTAGCCCTGTGATACACTTTGGGGATCAAATTGTCGATTGTGAACCAAGGATTTTTCGCTGTGAAACATGCTGCGTCACCTTACAAACTTAGTGCGCTGGCACTGGCCCTCACCTGGGCGCTCTATGGACCAAGCTCGAGCTTGGCCGCAGAACAAAAGCAAGCTAACAATCCGGCAGTAAATCCTTCGGTGAGCAATGCGCCGACGGCCGCGAGCGCGGCCGCGGGCTCAGCTGGTGCGACGAGCGCCGCTGCGCGGACCCGCGTCAGCTTCGCTGCGCCGCAAGCGGCAGCAGCTGAGCCGCGGCAAGGGCGCAGCGCCTTGTGGGATGACGCGCTCGCCCGCGCTGTGACCGCCCCCGACGACCCGCTTGAGCGCGCTAAGCGCCAGCGCCAAGAGGCGGTGACCGCCTTTGCCACGCAGACCTACCGCACCATGGTGGGCAATGAGACCACCCAGCGCTATCTGCAAAATCGCAATTTGGCCGCTAGCTCGTCCTTTCCGCTGCGGCTTTTGAGCACGCTGCGCCAAAATCCATGGCGCCCGGCGCCCTTTATGCCGATCGCAGAGCGCGACTTGTCGTGCTACTACGGCATTCCGCCTTATCGCGTGCCCCAAGACTACGATCCCAATACCACCCCGATTACGGTGCAAGCCGATACGGTCACGGGCGATATCAATCAGAGCGTAACCTACCAAGGTGATGTCACCGTCACCCAAGGCGATAAGCTCTTGCGCGCCGATCGCGCGCACTACGATGTCGCGCGCGGCTATGCCCGCACTGAGGGCAATATTCTGGTGCAGGGACCAGAGCTCACCATTACCTCGCAAGAGTATATGGAGAGCAACCTCAAGACCAGCATCAGCGAATTCTACGCCCCTAAGTTCCAAGTCAACGGCTCGGGAGCGCGCGGCAGCTCCAATCACATTCAAGTCGACAGCAATCAAAAGAGCACCGTGATCTCGGGGCTGGAGTTCACCACCTGCCCGGTAGGTGATGACTCGTGGTATGTGCGCGCCGGTGAAGTGGCCTTAACCCAAGGCGAGGCTCTGGGCGAGGCTTATCACACCGTGTTGTACGTCAAAGACGTCCCGGTGTTGTATCTGCCTTATATCAACTTCCCGATTTCCAATAAGCGCAAGTCCGGTCTGCTCTATCCTTCGCTGTCGGTGGGCTCGGACAATGGCTTTGACTACAGCCAGCCCATTTATTTCAATCTCGCGCCCAACTACGACTACACCTTAACGCCGCGCCTGATGACCAAGCGTGGCCTCTTGCTGTCCAACGAATTTCGCTATATGCCGTGGCAGGATACCTATGGCATCCTGACCTTTGACTATCTGCACCATGACTCCAACTGGGACTTGGGCGATGACTTTGACTCAGGCGAGCGTTACTTTTTTAAATGGCAGCAGCAAAGCTACTTCTTTAACCGCGATTTAGTCATCGACCTCGACTACCAGCGTGTCCGTAACCACGATTACAACTACATCACGGACATCGGCCCAGAGGGCACCAATGTCACCGATGACCACTTGCGCCAATCGCTCAAGGCCACCTATGACGACCCGCGCTTTACGGTCGCAGCCGAGGTACGTGGCTACCAGCGCTTGCTGCCTGATTACGCGATCTACGCACGTCCCTTCTCCTTATTGCCTCAGATCAAGGGCTCGTTTTACGATACCTATGGTCCCTTTACCTTTGGGGTCAATGCTGAAGCGACCCGTTTCTCCAGCTCCACTGAAGGCTATGAGTTCGATACCTTCGAGGCCACGCGCTTGCACTTAGAGCCTGATGTCAATTGGCAAATGTTCAACAGCCGCGGCACCTCGGTTGCAGCCAACGTCAAGGGCTTTTTAACCCACTACAGCCAAGACTCGTTAGAGCAGATGCCGGATTATTACCGCGACAGTTTAGGCTTTAGTGACTTAGCGTCCTCGACCACGCGCGCTTTGTATATGGTGGAACTCAAGGGCAAAACCACCTTGGAGCGCAAGGTCTTAGACTTGCGCCACACCCAGACCTTAGAGCCTGAGATCCAATACCAGTACATTCCGTACGAAAACCAAGATGATATCGCGCTGTACGATACCACCGACCGCATGAGTGACTTTTACTCCAACTTCTCCTATCGTCACTTCACCGGTCACGACCGTATTGCCGATCTCAACAATATCACCTTTGGTCTGACCTCGCGCTTATTGGACGCGCACGATCGCGAGCTGATGCGCGTGGGCGTCTCCCAGACTTACTCCTTTGTCCCGACCCGGGTTAAGCTCAACCCTAATGACAGCGATGACTTGTCGCCGCGCAGTCCGCTCTCAGTCTTCTTTAACGCCAGTCCCATCGAAGGCTTAACCACGCACGCCAACGTCACCTACACCAATGACACCAACGAGATTGCCTCGTGGAATGCCATGGCCCAGTATCGCAACGAAAACGGCTTTATGGTGCAGGTCAGCTACCGCTTTACCGATGATGGTAACCGCTCATTTTCGGACAATATCATCGACTTAAAGCAAATCGGCGTGGTTACCCAGGTACCGTTGGGGCGCAACTTTAGCCTCGCGCTGGCGTCCTATCGCGACTTGGAGCAAAGCGAAAACATCGACACCAAGGTCGCCTTAAAGTTTGAGGATTGCTGCTGGTCGCTGGCCTTTATCTACGAAAACTACAATTCGTGCGATTGGCGTGACCTTGAGTACCGCCAAGACCACCGCTTTGGCATCAGCTTCGAGTTCAAGGGCGTAGGTGCGGTCAACGTTTCGGGCAATGTCGACAAGGATTACACCGACACCATCTTGCTCGATCACTTCGATCCCACCAACCTCAACCAATAAGATTGCGCTCAGGCGCACTGTGCTAAAATTTGCCCTCAGGCAAGTCACTTACACTAAGGCAAGTGACTTGCCTGAGGGGCAAGCCGCCTCACAAGATTTCAGGAACAGGGAAGAAAATGGTATTTACTAAGCTCCAGTGCTCCGTGGCCGCCGTGCTCTCAGCCTTTGGCCTGAGTGCCCTCAGTGCTGCGGCCACGGCCGCACCTACCCCCAATGCGCTCAGCGCTTCCGACGCGACCAATGCGCCCGTTGAGATCACCTTAGACAGCACGGCTGCGATCGTGAACTCCGACATCGTGCTGCAAAGCGAACTCAATCAAACCCAAGCTGAGGTTGAGCGCAACTTCAAAGAGCGTGGGGCCCAAGTCGATGCCATTACCGCCCGCCGCGCAGCCTTAGAGCAGCTCATTACGCGCTCGATTATCTTGCAGCAAGGCAAGCAATTTGGTCTATCCTTAACCGACACCCAAATTAACCAAGCCTTAGCTCAGACTGCCCTCTCCTCCAACACCACGATCGAGCAAATCTTGGCCAGCTACCGCGCCCCCTCTGAGGCGGTCGCCCGCCAGCGTTTTGCCGACGACCTCATCATCAATGAGGTCCGCTCAAACCAAGTACGCCGACGCGTCAACATCTCTGATGCCGAGGTCAGCCTCTTAGCCAAGTCGCTGCGTGAAATTGGCAGCGTTGAGCCCAGCTACCACTTAGCGCAGATTATTCTGCCGCTTGATCCGCGCGCTTCCTACGCCCGCGTTGAGGCGGTCACTGCCCTGGCTAACCGCATCAAGCGTGAGGCGCGCCAAGGCGCTGACTTTATGGCGCTCTCGGCCCAGTACGCCCAAGGCTCAACCGCCGCTCAAGGCGGTGATTTAGGCTACGTCACCGAAAGCCAAGTTCCAGTACCGTTCTTACCGGCCTTACTCAAGGCCCAAGTGGGCGATATCGTCGGTCCTTTTAGATCGCCGATGGGCTTGCACTTAATCAAGCTCTTTGATGTGACCCACCAAGCAGTGGAACCAATTACCACCTACAAGGCCTCCCACATTCTGCTCAAGACCTCGATTATCTTCTCCGATGAAGCCGCTCAAAGCGAGCTTGCGGCCCTGCGCACCTCAATTCTCAATGGCGAGCTCTCCTTTGCCGATGCGGCCAAGCAGTACTCAGAGGATACGGGCTCGGCCAGCTTAGGTGGTGACTTGGGCTATGCCCCAGCTGATCGCTATGTCGCAGGCTTTGCCCGTGCCTTAGTTAACTTAAGCGAGGGCGAGATTTCCCAGCCGATCAAGTCGAGCTTTGGTTGGCACTTGATCTACCTTGAGGACAAGAAGATCGATAAGGACTCAGACGAGGCCTATTTACAGCGCGCGCGCGAGCTTATCTACAACCGCCTGTTAGCTGAGGAAGGGGCCGCCTGGGAGCGGGAAATCCGTGCTTCGGCCTACGTGCGTGTCACCGACCCGCAGCTGTTACAAGCCGGCATCGAGCGCACCATCAACTCCGAGAATGCGATCGAAGTTGAGCCGTAGTAAGTCCTGTTAACCCCATTCCTGCAGCAAGCTTAGGGAGTCGCTCCGCTACCTGGTAGCACGAGCGCCCCTAAGCTTTTGCTTTTCCCAAGGGCAGCAAATATGAGCCTTACAGCGTGCAACGCCGCGTGCACCTCAGCGCGCACCCCAACCAGTACCGCAGCAAGCACCCCAACCAGTACCCCTGCAAGTAGCGCAACCAGCATCCCAGCAAGTAGCGCAACCAGCACCCCTGCAAGCGTCCCTGCGCGCATCCGCATTGCGATTACCACGGGCGAACCAGCGGGCATTGGTCCTGAGCTGTGCGGTGCCCTCGTCCCCTACCATGACACTAAACAGCTGCTAGCAGCGCTCAAAGCCCGGGTGGCCCCGCTGCAGCTCACGGCTGACACCGTATTACCTGAGCTCGAGTTAGTCTTAATCGGCGACTACGATTTGCTCCAAGCGCGCATGGCGCTCTACGGCGCTCACGCACCGCTCCCCATTTTTGACCCGCACCAGCCGGCACCTATAAGCATCCTGCCGCAACAACTGCGTGCCCCGGCGCAAGCGGGCAAGATGAATCCTGACAACGCCGCCTACGTCAAGGATGTCCTTGACTGTGCTTTGCGCGGCTGCAACGATGGTACCTTTGCGGCGATGGTGACCGCGCCTATTTCCAAGAGCATCATGATTGAGGGGGGCTTGGAGCACTTCACCGGCCACACCGAGTACTTACAAGAGTACGCCCACGCCCCTGAGGTGGTGATGGTCTTAGGCTGTGACCAAATGAATGTGGCCTTAGTGACCACTCACCTGCCCTTAAGCGCGGTGCCCGCGGCCATCACTCCGGCAAAGCTGAGCGCCATTGTGCGCGTGCTCCAGCATGACCTGCACCACAAGTTTGGCTTTGAAAACCCGAAGATCTATGTCTGCGGCCTCAATCCGCACGCGGGTGAGGACGGCACCTTAGGGCGCGAGGAGCTGGACGTTATCATCCCGACCTTAGAGCAGCTGCGCGCCCAAGAGCACATGAACTTAGTGGGCCCGCTCCCGGCGGACACCATATTCCAAGCCAAGTACTTACAAGAGGCAGCGGCGATCTTAGCCATGTACCATGACCAAGGGCTACCGGTGCTCAAGTACGCCGGCTTTGAAACGGGCTATAACACCACCCTCGGCCTGCCCTTTATCCGCACCTCAGTCGACCACGGCACCGCCTTAGACCTTGCGGGCACCGGCACGGCCGATCCGCGCTCGCTCATCAACGCAGTCAGCCTCGCGCTCTATCAAGCGCTGCATCAATCCTTGCGCAACCCAACAGTGCGCAACCAAGCAGTTACGCGCTAGCGCTAAAGCACCTAACCGCTTGCTCACTATCACAGACGAAAATCATGGCCATACCACCACCATTTATGAAGGCGCGTAAGCGCTTTGGTCAAAACTTCTTAGTAAACGACCACATCATCAACTCCATTGTCGATGCGATCAATCCGCAAGAAGGTGACTTCTTAGTCGAGATTGGCCCAGGCCACGCCGCCTTAACCCGTCCGGTGTTAGAGCGCGCCAAGGCCTTAACCGCAGTTGAGCTCGACCGCGATTTAGCCGAGTGGCTGCGCCACGACCCATTTTTAAAGGGTCTCAACCTCATTGAAGCCGACGCGCTCAAGGTCGACTTTGGCGCCTTGCCCGGCGCCAGCGAGGGTAAGCTGCGCGTCTTTGGCAATCTGCCTTACAACATCACCAGCCCCCTGCTGTTCCACCTCTTGCGCTTTGATGGCATCCAAGATCTGCACTTCATGCTGCAAAAGGAAGTAGTCGAGCGCTTAGCCGCCGGTCCCGGCTCCAAAGATTACGGGCGCCTCACGGTCATGGCCCAGTACCATGCGCAAGTCATCCCGGTGCTCACCGTACCGCCGAGCGCCTTTGTGCCACCGCCTAAGGTGATGTCCGCGGTAGTGCGCTTAAAGCCTAAGAACTTAAGCCCTGAGGAGCGTGCGCTCGCCCCATATCTCAACAAGATTACGACCACCGCCTTCTCGGCCCGGCGCAAGGCCGTGCGCAATGCGCTCGCGCCATTATTTGAGGCCGAGGAGCTCAGCCAATTAGGGATTGACCTCGACAGCCGCGCCGAGATGCTGCCGCTTGAGACCTATGTCGCCTTAGCGCAAGCCTTACAGGCTAAGCGCAGCTTAGATGAAATCAAGGACGACGAGGACAAGCTCCAAAAAGAGAAGCTCGAGCGCCGCCGCGCCAAGTCCCAGCACAGCACCGAGCACAGCGCCGAGGCTGAAGGCGAGGATACCCCGACCAAGAAGGTGCGCGCCAAGAAGCCGGACAAGCGCAAGGAGCACCACAAGTTCGACGACTTCGACTACAACGACATCAACGCCGACCTGTAACCCCCAAACCAGCAAGTCCGCAAACCAATAAGCCCGCCAAGCAGCAAGCCCGCAAACCCGCCGAAGGAGGCCCCGATGAAAGGCAACGATCCGCTCATTGAAGTGTTAACGCGCAATCACGACCTGATCGTCGGCGCGCGCGTTCTGATCCTAGGCGAGATTAACTCGCCCCAGCTGATGCAGCTGCTAGCGCCCACGCAAAGTGCGGTGGTACTGTGCGACCACTATGGTGCCGCCTGCGCCATGGCCGCGGTGATGGGGAAGCGCCTTGGCACGAGCTCGTTTGAAACGGCCTGCTACAAGCACATCAAGGTGATTTTTGCGGCTGCTAGCGACGAGCGCATCTTGGAGGAAATCGGCCCGCTCGATCGGGTGGTGGTCTTTGTCTCCAAGACCAAGAGCCTCAACCAGCACACCCTCTTTGCGCTGCAGCGCAAGTTCCAGCACGAGGGCACTCCTGCGCAGATCACCTTAATTGGCAGCAACGATGGTGGCGGCAAGAGCGCCGATAAGCTTGTCTCAGCCGTAGCTGACGTCTACAAGCACGACAGTGCGCGCAAGTGCACCGTCTTTAATGGCACCTTCCGCCACTACGATGAGAATCAGGGCGTAGGCCTGACCGACTGCAAGCGCTTAAGTGCCGTGACCGTTGGTGCGCTCACCTTAGAGCAGGAGCCGGGGCTGTTTAGCCAAGGCGAGCTGGATGGGGGCAGCGCCCTCTTACTCAAAGCACTCAGCGCGGATCTCGTCGGCCCTGAGAGTATCAGTGGCCCGATCCTCGACTTAGGCTGTGGCTCGGGCGTGCTGGGACTTACGCTCGCGGCCCAAGGCTATGGACCGGTCTTATGCACGGACATCAGTGCCACTGCGCTCCATGCCACGGAGCAAAACGCGCAGCGCCATGGCCTAAAGGTGCACACCCTAGCCTGCGATATGCTGCCGTCCCCCCAACTTTTGACCCAGCTGGCGCAGCCCAAGTTTCAGCTCATCGTGACCAACCCGCCGTTTCATCAGGGCATTGCGCGCTCCTTAAAGGAGACCCAAGCCATGATTGCGGCCGCCCCGCACAGCCTAACGACCGACGGCGCCCTGTATCTGGTAGGCAACACCTGCTTAAACTATGGAGCCGACCTCAAGGCAGCCTTTGCTCAAGTTAAAGAGCTAATCGCCACCCCGAAATTTACCGTCTACAAGGCCACGCTGCGCTAAACCCACGGAAGGTTCCAACCACGGCGCTCCCCGCGCGGAAAGCCCCGTGCGGAGAACCCAGTACGAAGAGCCCCATGCGGGGAACCCAGTGCGAAGTGCCGCGTGCGCTCCGCCCCACTAACAGCCCACCAAATCCCAGACAGGCCTAAGTGCGACCGATCAGCTCCATTCGGACTACCGCGCACGCCAACCACGACCGCAGCTTGGTGGGGCCCAGCCCGGGACCAGGGGCGGAACCGACCAGCCACACCAAGGAGAGCTAATGAGTACCTCAAATTACATCATGGCCCAAAATCAGGCCGACACCTTTATGGGCTGGAGCGACGCGACGGAGGTTGTGGACAACTTCCGCCACGGCGGTCATTTCCCAGAATCCATTAAGTCCTACCAAGACTTTCTTACCAAGGATGCCGAGCGCTTTGATATTGAAGTCGACCCCAAGCGCGCCAAGCAGGTGCGGCGCTGGTACAAGCGGCTCAAGGCCTTTGACCCCATCTTACAGCGCAAGCTCTTGCCCTTTCGCACCGCGCTGGGCGTGCTCAGTGATGAGATCTGGCAAGATAACTTAGCCAGCGCGCCCTGGGAGCAAATCTTAGAGCACCCCAATGAGCTTAAGCCGTCGGCAGCGCTACGGGCCCAGTGCTGCATGCTCGTGGTCCGCGCCATCTTCACCCAAGCAGAAGAGCTGCACCTCATCCCCGAGGAGTACAACTTCGACTATCTCTGCACTAAGCGCCTGAGCGCAGCTGAGGAAGCGTGGTACCAGCGTGGCCCCGGCGCCTACTTGCTGCTATTGGGCGAGGACGAGGGCAAAGATTGGACCGCCAACTTAATTGAGTACGGTACCGCAAAAGACACGGTTGAGCGCATCAAGCTCAATTTCGACGTGCGCACGCGCAATATCTTCGCCTTACAAGAAGAGCGCTTGGCCCAGCCTAACTAGCCTACCGAGGCTACTAGGCCCAGCCTGACCGAGCCAAGCGAGCAAAGCTGTCACCAAGCGCTCGCGCCCCAAGCCCCAACTGCCCCGCAATCTGGGGCTTGCTGCTCTTAGCAAGCGCCCCTGCGCGCTTGGTCCCACAAGGCGCGGCCTCAGCGCACATGCCGCGGTGCAACGCTGGCCGCACCTAAGACCGGGCACTGAGGGCTAGCGCTTAACCTTGCCGTCCTTGTTAACATTGTTAACATCGACGCCCCGCCCCACGGTAAACAGCATATAAAATATGCTAGCAAAAATCATACTGATTATAAAAACTATGAAACATACCATGAAAATACCCATACTATTTCTCCTTACATGAGTTACCACCTAAATTATTATGGACATCTTTGAGCACTACGATTAAGAGCTTGAGCGCCTCAGTCTCAGCCTTGGCCTTTTCTAGCATGCCAGCACTCAAATCACTCTCAGCCGCCATTTTATCCTAAATATAGCGGCCAATACCCCGTCCGTAAGAGCGGGGATACGGCCGCGCCATTCATGGAACTGCGAAACATTGTTCAGGGGATACAAAGGCAGCATCTGTCGTTGTTTTGTATGGAATAGATGTTGCATATCTACTTGAAGTTGTCAAGATATCGCTTCCTCGCCTCATTAACTCAGGCAGGAGGTACAACAAAAGAAGGGCAGGGCATGCCCGGATGGCCTGGAGCCAGTTCAACGAAGGCCAAAAAGCCGAAGTAGTTAGAACTGCACGAACTGTCTTAACTCCGTAAGGACTTGTCTGATAAGGATGCTTAAGAATATTAGTCGATAACAGGAACCCGCCGAAGCTGCAGAGGGTATTGTTCGCAACGATACCTCCGAAACTGAATTAGCCGAATAGGCTTGTTTGGTTTAGGACTCTGATTAGCCGTAGGAATCCCTTCTCGTAAGAGAGGGGAGGATGTCAACAAGGGGGCATAGCTCAACAAATCGCGCTAAATTCGGGAACTTACCTCAAGAATAGGCTACACCAGTGCGGCCGACGCGCACATGCTGAGGTGCAACGCTTGCCTCATCTGAGAGTAGGCTTCCTATCTTTCCCCAAATGGCTTAAACAAGCCTTTCTTTGCTCTAATCGTTTTTTTAAAAAACGTACGGCGTTGTGATCATCTGTGATCTATGTCGCATTAGCCATTTGATCTAAGTGCAAGCAGTCACATAGGTAGTTACCGACACAATCAAGGAAATTAAGCGGATTGGTAAGCGTTGAAATCACCACATCA
>DXIF01000131.1 GCA_019113025.1 Candidatus Anaerobiospirillum stercoravium
GGGGACGGCTGCGCCTGAGCCACTGCCTGAGCCGCTGGTCTTTTTGCTGGCTGAGGCGCAGCGGGGCTCGGTCGATGCGCAAGTGCTGTTGGCGCGCGCGTTTGAGGCAGGAGCGCATAAAGATCGCGCGGTGGCTTTGCACTGGTGGGAACAGGCGGCTTTGGCGCACGATCCGCGTGCCGAGCTGGCACTCGCGCGCATTTTGGCGCAAGGTCGTGGGGTCGAGCAGGATTTAAAGCAAGCGCTGTATTGGCTGGAGCGCGCGGCGCAAGGAGGCAATTCCTCGGCCCAGTTGCTGTTGGCTTTACACTATAAGTCAGGGCAACATAATCCGCTTAACGAAAAGATCGCAGCCTATTGGTTTGAGCAAGCGGCGCTGTCAGGCAATGGGGTAGCGCAAGCGCAGATTGCCCAATGCTATGAACACGGTATTGGGGTGCCGCTGGATCGGCAAAAGGCTTTTTATTGGCACCAGTTTGCAGCGATTCATGATGCCAATATCGCCTCGAAGCTCTATGTGGGGCAGGCCTTAAAGGAGGCCTCAGGCGTCAGCCGCGATTTCTACTACGCTTACGGTTGGCTCTCAGAGGCGGTCGAAGAGGGAGAGCCCTTGGCTCAAGTGCTCCTAGGCAATATGTACGCGCAAGGTCAAGGTGTGGCCGAGGATGATGCCATTGCTGTTAGCCTCTATCAGCAGGCGGCGGCCAAGAATAATGCCATTGCCCAATTCCAATTAGGCCTAGCCTTCTATAGTGGGCGCGGAATTGAGCCGGATCGCTATCAAGCTAAGGTCTATGTGGGGCGCGCTTGCGATCAAGGCTTAAGCGACGCGTGTCGCTTTGCCCAAGAACAGCTGGCCGACGAGCCGCGCTTGTTTGAGTAACGGCGTCGTAACAGAGCCGCCTGCAGCCCGGAACTTGTCGGTTGTGGTCGGCCGTTTGCGGTCGGCCGTGCGCTGGTTCACTCGCAGCTGGTTTACCCGGAGTTGGTTTATCGTGCGCTGATCCGCCTTGCGCTGGGGGCGGGGTAATTGCAGTGACGCTGTGCTAAACTGTGCGCCCAGCACGTGGGTGCGGGGGCAGGTAAGCCCATATTTATGGGCGTGCCCGTGTTTGGTCAGTGGGAAGTGATAAGTGCAAAACGACACGCAATTACCAGCCAAGGCTGATGAGTATGGCCGTAAGGTCAGCCCTTATTTCAATATCGAAAGCAAGGAAGAAAAGTATCAGGCTGACAAGCTCTTTAAGCGCTTGCGCCGTAAGGTTGGTCATGCCATCGGCGATTACGGCATGATTGAGCCTGAGGACAAGATCATGGTCTGCATCTCAGGGGGTAAGGACTCTTACGCCATGCTTGACCTCTTGCTTTCGATCAAGCGCTCGGCACCTATCCCGTTTACCTTGATTCCGGTGCACATTGAGCCTGGCTTCCCTAACACCCCTGAGGGGGTGGTCGAAGGGCATTTAAAGAATGTGGGCTTGGAGTACCACATCTTAAAGCGTCCAGTCTATGAGATTTCCAAAGCAAAGCTGTCAGAGGGGCAACGCATGTGCTCGATTTGCTCGCGCATGCGCCGCGGCTTTCTGTACTCTGCCGCACGTGAGTTAGGCGCCAATAAGCTCGCGCTCGGGCATCACCGCGATGATATCCTCGCTACCTTCTTCTTGAACCTGTTCTACTCGGGCATCATGAAGACCATGCCGCCGATTTTGCGTACTGACACCGATGATTTGACCGTGATCCGGCCGCTCTCTTACTGCCGCGAGCGCGATTTGACCCAGCTCTCCAAGCTCAAGAATTATCCCATTTTGCCTAAGGGCCTGTGTGGCTATGGCGAAAACGAAGAGCGTGCTGCGATGCTGCGCATGATTCGCGCTTGGGAAAAGGAGCAGCCGAAGCGCCCAGATATCATCTTCAAGGCCCTCAAGAACGTGGTGCCTTCGCACTTATTAGACCGCAATCTATTCGACTTTAGCGCCATTTCCAACGGTCCTAAGGTCAAATAGCCCCGTGCTACAATCGCAGGCGGGAATATTTTGGGTAATTAAGAGCGAGGGAAGCCTATGTCCGGTTGGGATGAACGCAGTGACGCAACTTATCGTCAGCAAGTTGCTCAGCTGAGAGCCGCCGTGCCGGGCATTACGATCGCCTCGGCCGCGGGCACTATTGCCACCAGCTCTACTGGCGCCGGGAACCAAGCTCCCCAAGCAAATCAAGCAAACCAAGCAAATCAAGCAAATCAAGCTCCCGCCCCCGCAGATGCCGCGGCGCAGCTAGCTGCCCTAGGTATCTCAGGCGTCCATACCGTCAAGAGTAATGCCTCAGCAGCTGTACCGGCAGCGGCTCTCATCCCGTCACTTGGGACTACCGCAGCAGGGAGCGGGGCAGCAGGGAACAGTGCGCCCGCAGAGAGCTCATGGCTGGATGAGCTCAACGAAGAGCAGCGCGCTGCGGTTGAGGCGACCGAGGGCTATGTCTGCCTGCATGCTGGTGCGGGTACCGGCAAGACCCGCACTTTAACCTATCGCTACGCCTATCTCATCTCTGAGTATGGCATCGCACCGCGCGCGGTGTGGTGCGTGACCTTTACCAATCGCGCGGCGCTGGAGATGCGCCAGCGCGTGCAGCGCATGTGCGGCAACGCCATCGGCAATCCCTTTGTCACGACCTTCCACGGCTTTTGCGCCTTGTTCCTGCGTGAGGAAATCATGGCCGTGGGCTGGCCTAAGACCTTCACCATCAGTGATGTTAGCGACGTCAAGGACATGCTGCGCCCGCTCTATGCGCAGTGCCAAATTGACGGCAAGAAGCTGTCCTTGAAGAAAGCGTGGGAGTTTATCGACGGCTGCAAGGAGACTAAGGACTATATCGCGGCCTTGATTGGCCCAGATAGCGCTGAGCTCTTACGGCGCTCGGAGGCTGCAACTGAGGACAACCTCAAGCTCTTTTGGCGCTATCTCTTTGCTCAGCGCACCACCTACAGTCTCGACTTTGACGACTTGATCTTGCTTACGCTGCACATCCTCAAGACCAATGAGGAGGTGCGGGCGCGTTGGCAGCAACGCCTCGAGTACATCTTGGTCGATGAGTTCCAAGACATCGACCGCGACCAATATGAGTTAGTGGAACTCTTGGCCGACTACCACCACAATCTCTTTATTGTGGGCGACCCCGACCAAACGATTTACTCCTTTCGCGGGGCACGCGTTGAGTACTTTAACAACTTCGTGGACAACCACGGGGCGGAAGCGCAGCGCCTTTATCTGACCTACAACTACCGCTCTAGCGCTCAGATTTTGGCCGCGGCCTACGCCGTCATCTCCCACAATTACGACGAGAAGCGCCGTCCGCTCTTAGCCGAGCGCACGGATATCAGCTTAGAGCACATGGTGCCGGTACGCGACCCGAACCGCACCCAAGACCATGAGCTCAGCCCTGAGGTCATCGCCGCGCTCAATGACCGTGCCTACTACTCTTTGACGCAAGCTCAGCCTGAGAACTTAGCCACGCGCTTGC
>DXIF01000132.1 GCA_019113025.1 Candidatus Anaerobiospirillum stercoravium
CGTCTAACTTGCGCAATCTTGCTCCTTTTAGCGCCAAGCCGATGGGCTATCTACAACAAGTACACAATTGTTTGCTAAACTTGTGGCCTAGTCCAGCGCAGTCCAACCCTTGCTTGCTGCCTGATAACACCCACCACAAACGACGAGGAGGCCCCTATGCTTCACTTAGTTTTCAGCGCCAACGGCATCGAGCGCATCAAGAACATCCTGCGTCCCTCCGACCAAGTGGTACAGCTGTCGCAGCAGCGCATCTTGCTGGTAGATACCGCCACCTACTTAGAGCAAGGCCTGCAAGAGCCGGTAGGCACCATCATCGACACTCACACCTTGGCCCATATCATCCATAACGCCCCCGCCATCAAGAGCACGTTCTAACCGCCCCCGCGTCCCCTTAACTACTGCGGACCCCGCAACCTTCACTTCAGCGGCGCGACCTTCACTTCACCTGTGCTGCTGCGGCTTCAGGCCGCAGCCACCAAGCCCGCTGGGTCGCACGTATCTGCCCGGCACTGAAACCGCATTCCCCCGCCTGAAACTTAGACCTTCACGCGCGCATTGCCCTTGACTTGAGCCCCTCGGCGGGGTTCATTTCGCTGCTGCTCGCACCTTATTTTTCAGCACTCACTCATATTGCTCCCGACCAGGTGTAGCAGGTGCAATTCACTCCGTCGCCCACCAACTCCGCCCAGCCGCGCCATCCAACAGCAATTGGTCCGACAAGTGCTCCAATGCGATAAATATCGTGCTTATACCCCATGCCAACTTTTAACGAAGCGTCAACTTTTGTGCCAAAGTGTGATTTCTGTTGGGAACAAAGTGCGAGTTTGAGCCACGGGCTATCCAAACTGAAGCGAGCCCGATAGCATAAAAAGCACCTTTTGGGAGGGTCTGTTTATTATGGAAAGCGACGTTGTAATCATCGGAGGCGGTGCCACCGGTGCGGGCATTCTGCGCGATCTGTGCTTACGCGGCATCAAGGCCATCTTGGTCGAACGCGGTGACTTGGGCTGCGGCACGAGCTCGCGTTTCCACGGCTTGTTGCACTCGGGTGCCCGCTATGCGGTCAAAGACCAAAATGCCGCCATTGAGTGCATCGAAGAAAATCAAATTCTACGCAAGATTGCCCCCAGCTGCGTCGAGCCGATCAATTCCATCTTCATCCGTACTCCTGAGGATGACCCAAGTTACGAAGGCCAGTGGGTCTTAGCCTGCCAACGCGCTGGCATCAGCGCGCAACCGCTGACTGTGGCCGAGACTTTGGCCCTGGAGCCTAATCTCTCACCTCAGATTCAAGCGGCCTATCTGTGCCCTGGTGCTGCCATCGACGGCTTTCGCCTCTTGTGGCACATCTTCGATAGCGCCAAGAAGTTAGGCGGCCAAGTCTTAACCTACACCAATGTCATTGCCATCAACACCCGCAATGGCGCGGTTGAGAGCATCACGGTGCAAGATCGCTTCAAGCAGGCCACCTACGACATCGCCTGCAAGTATTTGATCAATGCCGCTGGTCCATGGTGCGCGCGCGTAGCGGGCTTGGCCGGGATTGATATCAACATCAAGCCATCCAAAGGCACCTTGATCGCCTTTAACCACCGCCTGAGCACTAACGTCATCCACCGCCTGCACAAGCCTGCCGACGCCGATATCTTTGTGCCTCACGGTACCGTCACCATCTTGGGTACCACCTCGATGGATGCCGATCCTGACGACAATTCCACCACCCAAGAGGAAGTGCGCGCCATGATGGCCATTGGCCGCGCCACCTTTGAAGACCTCGATAAATACCGCATTTTGCGTGTCTTCGCGGGCTGTCGCCCACTTTATGCCGGTGACAACGCCAATGCCTCGGGCCGTGCCGTCTCGCGTGACTTTGTGGCCTTAGAGCATGGTCCACGCGATGGCCTCGATAACTTCATGTCGGTCTGTGGTGGTAAGTTCACCACCCATCGCCAAATGGCCCAAAAGGTGTGCGATATCGTCGCTCCAATCTTAGGCAACCATCAGCCGTGCACCACCCATAAGGTGCCACTTACCCCAGAGCCGAGCAAGGAGCTCTTGGCGCGCGCAGCCAAGGTTTTCCCATCGTATGGCCTGCAGCTGGCATTAAACCGCCAAGGCGCTGAGCGCTTCAACTCCATCGTCTCCAAGATTGAGCAGAACGAAGATCAAGGCGAAATCATCTGCGAGTGCGAAAACGTCACCCGCGCCGAAATCGAGATGGTGGCCCACGAGGAAACCACCCACTCCATTTCCGACCTGCGCCGCCGCACCCGTCTGGGCATGGGCACCTGCCAGGGTACCTTCTGCACCTACCGCGCGGTCGGCACGGTCCAAGGCTTAACTGACCGCTGGAGTGCCAATACCAAGGAGCTGTTCAAGGAGTTCTTAGAGGCGCGCTGGAAGGGCATTCGCCCGGTCATGTGGGGCAACCAATTAAAGGATGTTGAGCTCACCCGTGGCATCTACGAGGTCTCGCTCAATATCAACCACGAGGACGACACCATCTACGGTGCCGCGACAACGCCTGATTGCGCCACCGTGCCGGCCCAGATTCCGACCCCCGAGCCGCAACCACAGCCGCAGGCAGCTCCAACCTCTCAGTCCTCCGTGAAGACCACGAAGGCCCAAGCCGAACCTAAGGGAGCCGCGGCATCCGCCCCGGCAATCAAAGCGGGGATCAAGACCGAGGCTGCGGCAAAGGCTGAGACGAAGGCAGAGGCAGCGGCAAAAGCGCCCGCGCCTGCCAAGAGCCGAACCAAGAAAGTAAGCAAGGCCCCGAATAAGGCCACTAATAAGACCACTAATAAGGAGGTGCGCCATGGCTAAGATTGCAATTGTCGGTGCGGGCATCTCGGGCCTGTTGGCCGCCTGCTATGCCGCCAAGGCCGGGCACCAAGTCAAGGTCTTATCCTACGGTCAAGGCGCCTTAACGGTCGCCGGGGGCATCATCGACCTCTTTGGTTACGATGCTCAAGGCAATTTAGTGACCGATCCGCTCGCACATATCGCGACCTTAAACAAGCCGCACCCTTATGCGCTGTTAGGTGCTACGCGCGTAGCCGAAGCGCTTGATGCCTTTAAAGCGCTCACCGCCGAGCAAGGCTACCTTTATTTAGGTGATGGCCACTGCAATCAAAAGGTACCCACCGCCATTGGCTCCTTTAAGCCCTCGTGCCTGATTCCACCGAGCATTGAGTCAAGTGCAATCTTTGAGCGTCCTAAGCTCATCGTCGTGGGCTTTCCTCTGCTTAAGGACTACTACCCTAAGCTCATCGCTAAGAACCTGCGCCACTTCTTTGGTGACAAAAAAGAGGTGAGCGTGGCCACGGTCAACCTCAACTGGCCCACCGGACGCGAGTATCGCGACGTCAGTGCCTTGGATTTAGCGCGCGAGCTTGAGACCGAACTAGGCCGCTTAAACTTTGTGACCCAATTAAAGGGCAAGTATGGTCCTGACTGCGCCTTGGTTATCCCGCCGATCTTAGGCGAGCGCCCTGAGCTCTCCGCTGCAATTCAAGCAAGCTTAGAGCGCGACCTCAATACTAAATTAGTCGAGGTCTCAACCATTCCACCCTCGGTCACGGGCCTGCGCCTAGATCGCTTGCTGCGCCAAGCCTGCCAAAAGCTCGGCGTCACCATCGTAGAAAAAGCCCAGGTAATTGGCTACACCAGCGCCCTTGATGCCTCAGGCAGCTATATTCGCAAGGACGAGGGCAAGGCCGCCGCGGCTAAGATCTGCAAGAGCTTGATCACGGGCGGCTTTGGCGCCCAGCACGAATACAGCGCTGATGCGGTCATTGTGGCCACGGGCGGTGCCTTTAGCGGTGGGCTGGTCACCCAAATGGGGCGCATGTACGAGCCGATCTTTGGCTTGGAAATTCCGGTGCCCGAAGACCAGCACGATTGGTCGCATCAATACCTGTTCTGCGGCCAGCCTCAACCTTTTGCCGCCTATGGCGTCGCGGTCAACGAGAACTTGCAGCCGGTTGATGCCACCGGTGAGGTCATCTTAAGCAACGTCCAATTCATCGGCCGCAGCCTACAAGGCTACGATTTCTGCTTTGAAAAGTCGGGCAATGGCGTCGCCGTGACCACGGCCTACCATGCCGTCAAGCAGCTTGACACCGTGTTAAGTGCGACCGCGGCACTCAACGCTCAGTTGTTTTAGCCCAGGGAGGTAGTACCAAATGCAAGCTCCTAACATCAAAGCTATCACCAGCAAGAGCACCAGCAAGAGCACCACTGCCGCCCCGGCAAACGGCGCGACCCCAGTAGTCGGCATCCGGCACGACAATCCTGATGCCTGCATTAGCTGCAATATCTGCCTCACCGCCTGCCCGGTAGCCAAGGCCTCGCGCCTGTACCGGGGACCTAAGCTCAATGGCCCCGCCTTAACCCGCCTGCGCCTCTTGGTCAACGACAGCGACCCGATGATCAAGTATTGCTCCAACTGCAAGAACTGCGATCGCGTCTGCCCAGCGGGCACCTCGATTTCGGCCTTTAATATGAAGGCCCGGGCTGAATACTTCCAAGGCACCAAGCGCACCACGGGCTTAGGCGATAGCGCTGAGCATGACAGCAGCGTCAAGCACAAGCACGATCTGGCCGACTTCATCTTGAGCCACAATGAGAACTTGGGCAAGCTCATGACCTGCATCCCAGGTCTGAGCGCCTTCGGTGCCAATCTTGGGATGAAGCTCGCGACCAAGACCAAGCTGCTCGAGAAAATCGGCATTGCCGCCGAGGCTCCGCTCCCCAGCTACGCCCTAGTCCCATTCGCGCTGCGCTACAAGGCTTACCAGCAGCCCAGCGCTACCACCAAGGTGCTCCTCTTCCCAGGCTGCTACATCAATTACAACGCCCCCGAGATCGGCATCGACCTCATTAAGGTCTTCAACCGTAACAATATTGAGGTGCTGTACGATCCCCGCCTCAGCTGCTGTGGCTCGCCGCTGCTGTCAACCGGCTACTTAGATCAAGTCGAGCAGCATGCCAAGAAGAATTGCGCCATCTTAAAGGAGTATGCGGACAAGGGCATCCCGATCATCTCGACTTGCACCACCTGCTCCCTGTTCTTAAAGCAGGAGTATGCCGAGCTCTTTAACTTCCCGGAAATCGCCGCTTTCCAGCATCACGTCTACGACGCGCTTGAGTACTTAAAGCTGCGCGATGACAAGGGGCTGATGGTCAAGAGCTTAGGTGCGCTGCCCTTAAAGCTGGCTTACCACACCCCTTGCCACCTCAAGGTCCAAGGCATTGGCCGCCCCGGCTTAGAGCTACTCAAATATATTCCAGGAGTGGAGCTTGATGATCTGCAAGCTGGCTGCTGTGGCCTCTCAGGCGTTTACGGCTACAAGGCCGACACCGCCCCGATTGGCAAGATCATTGGGCAAACGCTGCGCACCAAACTAACTGAGAGCGAGGCTGACTTTGGGGTGTGCGAGTGCAATATCTGCCGCTTGCAGATGCAAAACGGCACCAACAAAAAGGCGGTGCACCCATTAACCCTGCTGCGCCAGGCCTACGACAAGCTGGCTTAACACCAAGCCAAGTCAATCCCCGCCGCAGCCACCCATCATCACCGCTGCCCCCAGCCCCAAGCCGAGATGACTAAGTCTTGCCGGAAAAGCCCTGCAAGCTCAGCTGCTCAGATTAAACCGCGCAAGGGCGCGGGGCGTTCAAGTTTAGAGCTGCGCGTGCTTTACACGTAGCTCCTTGAGTTAATCTTTACATCCGCTACTTAGCGTGAGGGAGGGAACTTAGCGCCAAGACCACAGCCCCACCATTCAACCTATGGTGACCTCAGGTCACCTGCGACCGAGCGAACCCGGCCGTCGCTTTGCGGGCCAAAACCCTAAAAGAAACGCCCCCTACGGTGACGCTTCGGGCCCGCGCGCCTGACAAAGTGGTGCCTACTTGGTGCCTAAAAGTGGTGCCTACTTGGTGCTCAGTCTAAGGCGCAAGATGCGCACGCTTTGAGGTGACGCTCGAAGCGTTGTGCCAATCTAATCGAGAAATTGTAATCAGACTTTACTGACGCTGCACTGGCCCATCTTGCGCAAGTTAAGCCATGTGACGATGGCTCTCATAACGCAAGTTTAGCAAAGTGACTTTTTCCACAATCAAACCAGCTCACACTCTAACAATTTGCACCAAATTGGAGCAAATTAGACGAGCGCGCGCCTACCACCTTTAACCCCAATAAAGGTGTTATTTAAGCCCGCGCCCCGCCTAAGTGTTGGGGAATAACGCACTTAAATAGTGCATTTGTGTTTTATTGTCGAACATGTCCCCAGGGCGTGCCGGTAAGGTGAGGAGTGTCCTATGCTGTCGTTTTTGCAGCCAGCACCGCACATTGCTCGTCTCCCTGACGATCAAATTGATGCCACCTACAAACGCTTACGGTGGCAAATCTTCTTTGGCATCTTCTTTGGCTATGCCGCCTACTACTTAGTGCGCAAGAACTTTGCCCTTGCCATTCCCTACCTGCAAGAAGAAGGCTTTACCAAAGCCGATTTAGGCTTTGCCTTATCGGCAATCTCCATTGCCTACGGCTTTTCCAAGTTCATCTCCGGCTCGTTCTCCGACCGCGCTAACCCACGCAAGTTCTTGCCTTTAGGCCTGATTCTCTCAGGCTCGATCATGCTCTTAATGGGCTTTGTGCCATGGGCTACCTCGTCCATTGCCGTGATGTTCATCCTGCTCTTCTTCTGCGGCTGGTTCCAAGGCATGGGCTGGCCTCCATGCGGGCGCACCATGGTTCACTGGTGGTCGCAAAAGGAGCGTGGCACCATCGTATCGATCTGGAACTGCGCCCACAATGTTGGTGGTGGTCTGCCGCCGCTGCTGTTCTTGCTGGGCATGTACTTAGTCGGTGACTGGCACTCGGCCTTCTATATGCCCGCCTTTGGCACCTTCATTGTGGCTGTGTTCGCCTATATCATGATGCGCGACACCCCACAATCGTGTGGTCTGCCGCCCATTGAAGAGTACAAGCACGATTACCCGGACGACTACTCGGAAAAGAACGAAATTGAGCTCTCCGCTAAGGAGATCTTCATGAAGTATGTTTTCCCGAACAAGGCGCTGTGGCTCATTGCGATTGCTAACGTCTTCGTCTACATGCTGCGCTACGGCATCTTAGACTGGTCACCGGCCTACTTACGCGAGGTTAAGAACCTGACCTTAGACACCTCGTCTTGGGCCTACTTCTTCTATGAGTACGCCGGTATCCCGGGCACCTTATTCTGCGGCTGGATGTCCGATAAGGTCTTCCGCGGCAACCGTGGTGCCACCGGTGTCTTCTTCATGATCTTAGTCACCATCGCCACCTTCATCTACTGGGTAAACCCTGCTGGTAACCCAACCGTCGACATGCTGTGCATGATCGTCATTGGCTTCTTAATCTACGGCCCAGTTATGTTGATCGGTCTGCACGCCTTAGAGCTCGCGCACAAGAAGGCCGCCGGTACTGCCGCCGGTTTCACCGGCCTCTTTGGCTACTTAGGTGGCTCGGTCGCCGCATCAGCCATCTTAGGCTGGACTGCTGAGCACATGGGCTGGAACGCGGTCTTCACCCTGTTACTTGCCAGCTCGATTGCCGCGGTTGTGCTCCTGATGATTGTCACCATCACTGAGCGCGCCCACAAGCGCAAGATCGAAGCCCAACAAGCGGCTGAACAAGCGGCTGAAGCCGCCTCCGAGGCTAAGAAGTAAGCTCGGTTCGCGCCAGCAGCAACTCATTTCACTCAACAATCGACCAAACAACTAACCCAAGGCCGCAGCACCACCTGCGGCCTTTTTATTTTAGGGGCCGCAGGTGGTGCTGCGCCATTGGGGCTGGTTTTGCGCCGAGCGCGGTAACCGCAGGCGCTAATACCGCAAACGCACTTGTGGTCATCGGCGCAAGCGTTTGCGGCGCAAGCTCGAGTGCAGAGCGTCACTTGCGGCGAAATTACGCGCTGGCAGGGGATGGGCACAGGGCTAAAAGCTGATATTTATCAGCTGGAGAACACTTGTCCAACAAGTACTCAAAATCTTGTGTCGTAGTTGGGATTTACCTCGCACATTGGGCGGTGAAAAGGCTCCGCCCCTTGCGACTGCGGGCCGTGTTTTTTATCTTTTAGTTGGGCTCAGCGCTGGCGGTAAGCGGCTTGAGAGCGCCGTTTGCTCCATCCAAATAACCTAGCCCCCCAGCTGTGTTGCTCAGGCTTGTGCCTTCGTTAGCAACAGCAAGGTTTCAGGTCCACCTGCTGTGCGTGCGACCGCTTAAGCTGGCTTGTAACCGGCACGCTTGCGCTTTGAAGTTAAGCGCTGCGGACCGCTGCTTAAGTTTGGGCCGTGCCTTGTGCTCGATCCCTGCGCCCGGACTCAGTCCCATTTATCTAGGGCAGCGCTCCGCCTTCTTGTGTGATTGTCTCTATTGTGTTTGAGGATAGTTTAGTTATGGCAAAGTATGTAATGGCGTTAGATGCCGGTACCACCAGCAACCGTTGCATCCTGTTCAACCAAAAGGGCGAGATTTGCTCGGTCGCCCAGCGCACCTTCACCCAATATTTCCCAAAGCCAGGTTGGGTTGAGCACGATGCCGACGAGATCTGGGCCTCGCAATTAGGTGTTGCCGTTGAGGCCTTAAATAAGATCGACGCCAAGGCTGAGGACATCGCTGCCATCGGTATCACCAACCAACGTGAAACCGCCATCGTTTGGGATAAGAACACCGGCAAACCAGTCTACAACGCCATCGTCTGGCAATGCCGTCGTACCTCCGCTTACTGCGATAGCTTAAAGGAGAAGGGCTTAACCGAGACCTTCCGCAACAAGACCGGTTTGGTCATCGACGCCTACTTCTCGGGCACCAAGATCAAGTGGATTCTCGACAATGTACCCGGCGCTCGGGACAAGGCCGAAAAGGGTGACCTGCTCTTTGGTACCGTTGATACTTGGCTCATTTGGAAGTTAACCAAGGGCGCTGTCCACGTCACCGATTACTCCAATGCCTCGCGCACCATGCTCTACAACATCAAGGAGCTCAAGTGGGACGAGGACATCTTACGCGAGCTCAACATCCCAGCCTGCATGCTGCCAGAGGTTAAGCCATCAAGCTGCGTCTATGGCACCACCGATTACTTCGGCTCACCAATCAAGATTGCCGGCGCCGCCGGTGACCAACAATCGGCCCTATTTGGTCAGACCTGCTTTCAGTCAGGCGAAGCTAAGAACACCTACGGTACCGGCTGCTTCCTGTTGATGAACACCGGTGAGACCCCAGTGTTCTCCAAGAATGGTCTGGTTACCACCATCGCTTGGGGTATCGACGGCAAGGTCAACTACGCCTTAGAAGGCTCGATCTTCGTTGCCGGCGCCGCGATCCAATGGCTGCGCGATGAGATGCGCCTCATCGACTCGGCCGCCGACTCGGAGTACATGGCCGGCAAGGTCAAGGACACCAACGGCTGCTACGTCGTCCCGGCCTTTACCGGTTTAGGCGCTCCGCACTGGGATCAATACGCTCGTGGCACCATCGTGGGCATCACCCGCGGCGTCAACAAGTCGCACATCATTCGCGCCACCTTAGAGTCCTTGGCCTATCAGACCAACGACGTCTTAAACGCCATGCGTGCTGACTCAGGCATCGATCTCAAGGCCTTAAAGGTCGACGGCGGCGCCAGTGCCAACAATCTGTTAATGCAGATTCAATCGGACATCATTGGGGCCCCAGTGCTGCGTCCAAAGTGCGTTGAGACCACCGCCATGGGTGCAGCCTATCTAGCCGGTTTAGCTGTGGGCTACTGGCAGAACAAGGAAGACGTCATCCACAACTGGTCGGTGGATCGCACCTTCGAGCCGCAAATCACGGATGACGATCGCGCCCGCCGCATCAAGGGCTGGAACAAGGCCTTAACCTACGCTCACGGCTGGGCCAAGGACGAGGACTAGTCTGTACCTCCAAAGAGTGCGCTCACGCGCCCTCAGGCGTGAGCGCCCGGCTCAACGCCGCATGGGGCCGTCCCAACTAGGCACTAGCCCCATGCTCTCCAGCGCTTAGGACGAAAGCGGTAACGTTGCCGCCCCCGGCGCCCGCGCCGGGGTCCGCGGGCAAGCGCGCTAGCACTAGCACTAGCACTAGCACTAGCGCACTAACGCTAGCGTTAAGCGCTCAGCGCAGCTTGCGTCCACTTGGGAGAACTCTTCTTATGCTGCCATATATTGCAGAATTTGTCGGAACGGCCTTACTGATCCTCCTGGGTACCGGTGTGGTCGCCAATGTTAACCTCCAAAAGTCGGGCATGAAAGGCGGTGGTGTAGTCGTGATCACCATTGCGTGGGGCTTTGCCGTTATGCTCCCGGCCTTTATCTTTGGTGCCGCCTCGGGCGCCCACTTCAATCCTGCGCTAACCGTTGCCTTAGCGGTCAACGGCACCTTTGATTGGGGCATGGTTCCAGGCTACATCATTGCCCAAATCGCTGGCGGCTTCGTCGGCGGCGCCATCACTTGGCTCTTATTCAAGGATCACTTAGATGCCGAGGAAAAGGCTGCCACCAAGTTAGGCGTCTTCTGCACCAGCCCGTCGATTCCTAACTACTTCCGCAACTGCCTGTCCGAAATCGTCGGTACCTTTGTCTTAGTATTCGCGATCTTGGGTATCAACCAAGTCACCAATATTGCCACCGGCCTAAACTACGTCTTCGTGTGGGGCATCATCGTCTCGATCGGTATGTCCTTAGGCGGTCTGACTGGTTACGCCATCAACCCCGCCCGTGACATGGGCCCACGTCTGGCGCACTTTGTACTGCCTATCGTCGGCAAGGGAGACTCCAACTTCAAGTACGCCATGGTGCCATTTTTCGCCCCATACGTCGGCGGCATCTTAGCGGTCGCCCTGTACAACGCCATTCCATGGGCGCCTGCGGCCTAACGCAGCCCCCTATCGTGGCACTCCTAACGCGGCACCCCTATTAGGCGGCCGTCCGTCTTAAGTGGCGCCCGCCCTACTTCAATACCTATCATCCTCAAGCCCGGCAGGCCCCCCTGCCGGGCTTGTTTGTGAGCACAACAACTTAACATAAAACCGCAAGATCCAGCTTTGACCAGAGCTCCCGCCCGCGCGCCCAACCAAGCCGCGGGCACGCTGCCCTGGGCTGATACAATCCCCGGGCGGCAATTTGATCGCGGTCAAAATCCCCTATAATCACCCCAATATCTAGACTAAAGTTTGCTCTCCCGTGCTAGAATGCGGCCTAGGGCCTAGTCCCGCACTCCACTCTTTCGGGGGGACGCCGGACGATCCGGTCAGTCGACCTTAGAGTTGAGGGCGCGCGCTCACGGGTTGCACCGCTCACGGGTTACACCCATGCTGCAACTGGGTTGCACTTGGGCTGCAGCTCGCATTGCTCTGAACTCATAACCCCGGTGCGGACCCTAGCTCTTAGGAGGCTAAGGACGCCCTAAATCACAGCGGTTAAGCTGAGGGGAGCTCAAGCCAGAGTCCCGCGCCCCGCGCGCGTGCTCAACAGGATGAGCCCACCAAACAACAAACATAACCAGTAGGAGCAAACTCGCCTTGCGTTAAAGCGCTGAGTTACAGCCGCTGGGGCACCAGACTCCGCTTACGCCCTGCTTAAGCCACGCAGGCGCTACGCAGGCACTACGCAAGTGCTACACTGGCGCTAGGCTAGCGCCACCGGCATGAGGGTGAGGTCGCGCCTGACGGCGCGCGAGTACATCAGCAGCATATGGACGAATACATCTTAGCCCCCTTGGCGCCACTGTCTGCGGCAGAGCCCGGCGGTGCCAATCTTGAGTATGACGAGCTCTACCTCAAATTAGAAGAGCTAGCCACCCCGGTTCCGCCCTCAGAAATGGGTGAGAGCGTGATCGAAGGGCGCGACCCGGATTTTGTCCAGCTCGCGCGCGCCTGCACTCAGCTGTGGGAGCGCACCCGCGATTTGCGCGTGGCCGCTTACTACACCTTAGCTCAAGTCAAGCTGCACGGCTTAGACGGCCTCTATGGTGGCCTGAGCACCATCAAGTTCTTGGTCGATGAAATGTTTGAGCGCTTCTATCCGCTCTTAGACCCTGACGATGACAACGACCCCACCGAGCGCGTCAACATTCTCCAGCTCATTGCCCCGCCGCCGCTGTCTTTGAGCGACAGCAGCAATGTCTTAACCTTGCTGCGCAATCTCAAATTAGGGCCGCGCACCGCCTACACCTATCGCGACTACTTGCTCAGCTCGGGGCAACTAGACAGCCCCAACCCTGAGGACGTGCCCGACAGCGCGCTTTTTAACGCGGAAATGCGGGGCGAGGATGGCGCCGAGATGCGGCGCCGCGCGCAGCTGTGCGCCGACCTTCTCACCTTGTGCGACGAGATCACCACGCGCTTTAACGAGCAAGCCGGAACGCTGTGCCTCACCCTCGATAGCTTAGAGCGTGAACTCAAGCAGCTTCAGCATTGTTATGAGCAAATCTGCGCCCTGACCGGCGCGGCCACTGCCGCGGAAACTGCCGCAGCAGCTAGCGCGGCGACCAGTGTAGCCGCCGCCCCGGAAAGCGCCGCAGCCGCATCGGCCGCGCCCGCTGCGCCCGTGGCCCCTGCCGCCGGTGCCGTGGGCCCTATTACCGACTTTGCTCAAATTAAGCCCAGCAATCGCACCCAAGCGCTGCAACTGTTGCAAGCGGTCTGCGACTACTTTACTCAGGCTGAGCCTAATAGCCCGATTCCGTTTTTAATCCAGCGCGCCCAACGCATGGCTCATATGAACTTCATTGAGCTCTTGGGCGAGATCGACAGCAGCGCCCAAGAGCGCGGGCGCGAGCAATTGGGCGTGCGCGAGCAAAGCTCCAGTGACGACAACACCGAATACTTCTCCTAGGCGCCGCGCCTTTTATCAGGGGCCGATGCTGGCCCTAGGGCTCGCTGCAAAAACCTGGGCCCGATGCCGGCCCACCTGGCACCTTTTACCGGCTTGAGCGCACGCTTGAGCCCGCAACCTCAGGGACACAAACATGGCAAACAATAGCGGTCAGAAATTCATCAGCAAGAACCGGGCGCCCCGCGTTCAGGTCGAGTACGACGTCGAACTTTACGGCGCCGAAAAGAAGGTTAGCCTGCCCTTTGTGATGGCAGTGATGTCAGATCTCTCCGGTAATCGCAAAGAGCCGCTGCCACGCGTCGAGGAGCGCAACTTTGTGGAAATCGATGCCGAGAACTTCGATGAGCGCTTAAAAACCATGGCCCCGCGCGTCACCTTCCAAGTGCCGAACGTCATGAACGATGAGGGCGGTAACCTTTCAGTTGAGCTCAACTTTGAGAGCATGGAAGACTTCGCGCCCGATAAGGTCGCCGAAAAAGTCGATGGCGTCAAAGAGCTGTTGGAGGCCCGCCGCCAACTTTCCAACCTCTTGAGCTATATGGACGGCAAGACCGGCGCGGAAGACCTTATCACGCGCCTGCTTGAAGATGAGAGCCTGCTTAAGGCCTTAGCCAGCAAGCCTAAGAACAGCGCCGAGAGCGCAGAACCTAAGAGCGACGCGGCACAATAAGGAGACCCCACCATGAGCGAAACTTTAACTGAAAACCAAGGGGCAGCGGCCAGCCTTGAGGTCTCTGATTTTGAGAAGCTGCTCAACGCTGAGTTCAAACCAAAGAGCGCTGAGGCCGACTCCGCGGTCAAAGACGCGGTGCAGACCTTAGTGCAGCAAGCCCTATCCAATGCCAACCTCATTTCGGACAATGCCATCAAGACCATTGAGGGCATGATCGCTGAGCTCGATAAGAAGCTCTCGGCACAGGTCAATGAGATCATCCACCACCCGAACTTTGAGCAATTAGAGAGCGCGTGGCGCGGCCTGTCCTACTTGGTCAATAACACCGCGACCAGTTCCACCCTCAAGATTCGCGTGCTCAACATCAGCAAGAAGGATATCCAAAAGACCTTAAAGAAGTTTAAGGGCACCTCATGGGACCAAAGCCCACTCTTTAAGATGCTCTATGAGAACGAGTACGGCACCGCAGGTGGCGAGCCTTACGGCGCCATCATCGGCGACTACTACTTCAATCAAAGCGCCCCCGATATCGAGATGCTGCGGGGCATGGCGCAAATTGCCGCTGCCGCCCACGCCCCATTTATCAGCGCCGCCGATCCGTCGATGTTCAACCTCGACAGCTGGCAAGAGCTGGCCAATCCGCGCGATTTAACCAAGCTGTTCTCAACCCCCGAGTACGCGGCATGGCGCTCCTTTAGAGACGCCGACGACAGCCGCTACGTCGCCTTAACCCTGCCGCGCGTGTTAAGCCGTCAACCGTATGGCCCTGATACTGAGCCCGTCGAGGGCTTTGACTTCGTTGAAGATACTGCCGCCGGTAACTCCGAGCGCTACAACTGGATGAACGCTGCCTACGCGATGGGCGCCAACATCAATCGCTCCTTTGCCGACTTTGGCTGGTGCGCCCACATCCGCGGCGTTGAGTCTGGCGGTGTGGTGGAAAATCTACCGACCCACTCCTTCCCGACCGATGACGGCGGCGTTGCCACCAAGTGCCCGACCGAAATAGCGATCACCGATCGGCGCGAAGCCGAGCTCTCCAAAAACGGCTTCTTGCCGCTGTGCTATTGGAAGAATACCGACTACGCGGTGTTCTTAGGCGGCCAAACCGTCAACAAGCCGCAAGAGTACGACAATCCCGACGCCACCGCCAATGCCAGCCTCTCGGCGCGCCTACCGTACATCTTTGCCACCGCCCGCTTTGCCCATTACTTAAAGTGCATTGTGCGCGACAAGATCGGCTCCTTTAAGGAGCGCGAGGACATGCAGCGCTGGTTGTCCGATTGGATCAGCAATTACGTCACGTCAGACCCTAACGCCTCTGAAGAGGTCAAGGCCAAGTATCCACTAGCTGAAGCTCAAGTCGTGGTCGAAGAGATCGAAGGTCAGCCCGGCTACTACAACGCGAAGTTCTACTTGCGTCCGCACTACCAATTAGAAGGTCTGACCACCTCGCTGCGCTTGACCACCAAGCTACCCAGCGCCGGTAAATAACCGCCGGCACTAACCATCCGGAGCTAACCGCCCGGAGCTAACCGCCCGGAGCTAACCGTCCGGAGCTAACCATCCGGAGCGAACCGCCCGGAGCGAACCACCCGGAACTAACCGTCCGGAGCTAACCGCCCGGAGCTAACCGGCGCCGCTCAGCGCGCCTACTTGCGGCGTCCTAAACCGCTGCCAACCGTTGCGCCACAGCGTAACCGCGCGGCGACGCGGGACGCCGCCCCCAATTACTCATCCCCAGCCTAAGGAGTACCAGTATGGCTTCTGATTTCTACATTAAGCTCGAAGGCATCGACGGCGAGTCGGCCGACAAGTCCCACGCCAATTGGATTGAGGCCTTAAGCTTCAGCCACGGCAGTGCCCAGACCATCACCATCGGTCGCTCGACCGATGTCACCGGCCGCGGCCAGTTCACCCCATTTGTCTTCACCCACCAAGTCGATAAGGCTACCCCGAAGATCCAGCAATACACCATGTCGGGCAAGAACATCACCAAGGCGCAGTTCCATGTCTGCCGCGCCATTGGCGGCTCGCAGGTGCCGGTCTATGAGATCACGATGGAAAACATCAAGGTCGCTAAGGCCGAGGTCAGCGCCCAAAGTGACCCTGAGGGCCAATCTCAACAGCTGCCAGTTGAGCGCGTTGAGCTCGTAGCCGCCAAGATCACCTGGAAGGTCACCTCGATTAAGCCTGATAACACCAAGGGCGGTGCGGTTGAGGCCTCGTTCAATCAGGTCGAAAACTCCTAAGCCCGCTCCCCCTTAGCGTTGCACCACCAAGCTGCTGTTGGAGCTTACGATGGCTAGCGATCTCTTCTTACCGTGTTTGCTCTCGCGCTTGACCGATGAGGCGCCGCAAGAGCCTGAGGATCAGGCCCCGTCGCTGTTAGATTCCCAGGCCCTGCGCCAAGAGATCGCGGCCAATATCGACCTTATTCTCAATGCGCGCTCACATGTGCGCAGCACCGACTTGCCGACTGACTTGCGCTTTTCGGTGCTCGACTTTGGCATTGGCGACTTTTGTGGTTGCCCCCATACCGAGCAACAGCTCGAGCGCATCCAAAATGAGCTCGAGCAAGCGCTGCGACACTTTGAGCCGCGCATTGATCCTAACAGCATCACAGTGCGCGCCTTAACCCCAGATGAAAGCGCTGAGAGTGCCCTCAAGCCTCAGCGCACCTCCTCTGACGGAATCACGGTACACGGCAGCGTCTTTAAGCTGGCCATTAGCTGCACGATCAAGGTTGCGCCCTTAACCGACCAGCTCTTCTTTATCTCAAGCCTCGATCTTGAGAACGGCAACATTAAGATGAGCTTCACCCCAGGCTCGGACAGCTAATCCCCTGCAACTAACCCGAACTTCAACCAATCCCTCTCAGGCCCATCAAGGAGTGTGACAGCGTGGCGCGCGAGTTTTTAGATTACTACCGCGACAATTTGCAGTTCTTGCGGCACAGTGCGCAAGACTTTGCGGCCCAGTTTCCCAAAATCGCTCGCCGCCTCATGCTCGATGGCGTCAACTGCAAAGATCCCTTTGTCGAGCGCGTGCTCGAGGGTACCGCTTTTTTGTGCGCGCGGGTCGAAAAGAAGCTCGATGAAGGCTATCCCCGCCTCTTGCAAACGCTGTTGCAGCAAACCGCGCCCTACACCCTCATTCCGCTGCCTTCGTGTGCCTTAGTGCGGCCCCCGCAGCCCTTGCTCAATCAGCTCAGTACGCCCAAGCTTAAGCTCCCCTGCGGCACGCGTCTGCGAACTAAAAGCGCGCATAGCACTAAGCCCCTGACCTTTTCGACCGTCACCCCCACCGCGCTGCGCGCCCTGACTTGTCAGTGCCGGTTTGAGGCACAAAATCGCGAAGTGCCGCGCGCCCAAGGTCAGCCTCTCTTGGTCTTGACCTTACAAGCCCAAGGCGCACTCTCCTTGCGCGACTTAGACTTGAGCGCACTCGACCTCTATCTCAACTTAAGCGACGCCGACGCCTCCGCCTTAAGCGAGCTGTTGTGCCACCAAGTGCAAGCGGTCTTGGTTAAAGAACAAAATGGCAGCTTGCGCCCGCTTAAGCTTAACTGCGACTACCTCATGGCCCAAGAGCCGACCAATCTCTTCACCCAAATGGAGGCGGCGCCGGGCTATCAGGCGCTCTTGACTCTCTACTCGGCCTACCCGCAGCTCTTTAAATTCTTACGCCTAAGCGGCCTGGAGCGCGCGCAGCTTGAGGGGCACCAAGCCGAGCTCTACTTGGTCTTTAAGCACAGCGCCCCTAATTTGAGCGCGGCCTTAGGCCCGCACGCGCTGGAGCTCAATGTGCTGCCTCTGCTCAACCTCTTTGTGCAGCGCATCGATCGCAGTCCGCTGCGCTTTGACTATGAGCAGCACTTAAGCGTCGATCACAGCGCCCCGCTTGATTACGAGATTGTGCGCACCATTGAGCTTGAGCTCATCGACCAAAACAACCAAACTAAGCTCACGCTCTACCCTTTCTTTAGCGCCCACAGCCGCGCCCACTCCAGCGTTGGCGCCGTAGGCATCAGCGCCGGTGCTGGAGGCACCACCACCGATGCTAACGCCAACCGGGGCACCAACCCGGAAGCCAACCGGGACGCCCGCTGGGGCGCCAGCTGGGGCGCCAACTTCTTTGCCGAGCACAAACGCGCCCGCCTCATTTCCTCGGAGCGCGCGCTGCGCCGCGGCTACCACAAGAGCGAGACCTTTGTGGCGCTCTCAGGCCCCGACTTTAGCGCGCTGCAAGGCCAAGAACTGCAATTAGGCGGCAGCACGTGGTGCACCAACGCCGATCTGCCGCTGTTGCTGGAGCCCAATGCCCGCTTTGAGGGTGTGGAGCAGCCCAAGCTGACTGGCCTGACCTTGGTCAGCGTGCCCAGCGCCCCTCAGCCGCCCCTCATTGAGCGCCTGCGTAGACCAGACGGCGCGAACGGCGCCGACTTTGCGGCGCTCGCGTTTACCAAGTTTAATCTCACGGCGTTCTTATACGATGCCAAGGGCAATGGCACCGAGCTTTTGCGCGCGCTTATTGCCCACTACAGCGTGCGCAGCAGTAAGGAAACGCAGCAGCTGAGCGCCAGCATCCTCAAGCTGCAAGCGCAGCCCCATGCCTTTCGCTTCATCGAGCACGGCTGCGTCTACTTTGAGCACGGTTTTGCCTTAGAGCTCACCCTCTCTGAGCATGCGCTGCAAGGCAGCGGTTTTTACACCATGGCGCGCCTGCTCACGCTCTTACTGTTGAGTCTCGCGCCGGTCAATCTGCCGCTGAGCATTGAACTTAACACGCCCGAACGGGGCAAGGTGGTGACATGGACCAGTTTGACCCGCTAACGCCCCCCAACCTAACGGCCCCAAACCTAACAGCCCCGGCCCCAGAGGCGGCGCACGCGCCAGACGCGGTGCCGCCGCAAGGCGCGTTGCTCTCTAAGCTTAGTCGGCGCTTGCGCCAAACGCGCGGCGAAGTCGACTTCTTTGCCTTGATGCGCTTAATCGAGGCGCTGCACCCAAAGCTGCCGCGTCTGGGCTCAGCGCCCTCACCCCAACAAGAAGCGGTGCATTTAGGACAAATGCCGCACCTTAACTTCCCGGAGCGCAGTCTCTATTCCTTGGAGTTCCAGGAGCCCATGGGGCAAGCAGCCGGGGGCAAGCTCGAGCTCTTGGTTTATTTCTTGGGCCTGTGCGGCGTCAACGGACCGCTGCCCTTAGAGCTGAACCAATACATCTACCAACGCGCCTTTAACCAGGGCGACCACACCCTGCGCTGCTTTTTAGACCTGATCAACCATCGCCTGCTGACCCTGTTTTACCGTGCCTTTGCGCATCACGAGCTCCCGGTGAGCTTTGATCGGGCCGATGACCCGATTGGCCATGCTCTCGCGGCCCTTGCCGGCGCCCTGCCCCCGGAGCGCATCTTAACGCCGGTCAAGGCGCAAGCCTTAAGCGCCTTTTTGATGAATCCGCTGCGCAGTGGCGCCAACCTGGCGCTCATGCTCAGCGCCTTTTTCCAGCATGAGATCAAAGTCAGGGAATTTGCGCCCAGCCGCCCAAAGATGGCCCCCCAGTACCAAGCGCGCCTAGGCCGCCAAAACTGTAGCTTAAACCGCAATTGTCAGCTGGGCCGCCACTACTTTACTTGTACCCAAGTCATCACGGTGGAACTGACGAACTTAAGCTACCGCGCCGCGCTCACTTTCATGCCCGGCGGCTTAGGCGGGCAGGAGCTTTGCGCCCTATTGCGCCTGTACCTAGTAAAGCCGCTGCAAGTTAGGCTGCGCCTGGGTATCACGCCTGACACCATTCCGGCTTGGAGTTTGGGGCGACGCTTTAAGCTGTCGCGCTCCACTTTCTTGCCCGCAGGCCAGGACGCGCCTGGGGCCGCTGGCGCAAAGGCGCCGCCGGGCGCCGCCGCGGGCGGGCCCGAGGGCGTGCGCTGGATCCAGCTCACGCTTAATTTGCAGCACCACCACTACCGTAAGGAGGAAGAGCAGCCCACTGCCCTTTAGACTATTTATGAAGTTAAAACGCATCCAGCTCTTCTCTCAGCTCAATGCGGTCTGTTATCAGGCCTTAGAGAGTGCCACGGTCTTGTGCAAGACCCGGACTAATCCTTATGTCAGCCTGGCGCACCTGATAAACCAGCTGCTCCTATCTAGCGCCCCCAACGACTTAAAGTGCATCATTGCCCACTTCAAGCTCGATGCCGGTAAGCTCGCCCAAGACTTAATTGCAGCCTTAGATAAGCTACCGCGCGGTGCGCTCTCCATTGAGGACTTTGACCCCACGCTCGAGACCATGATCAAAGAGGCGTGGATGGACTCCTCCTTGGGCTTTCACAGTAACGCGATTCGCTCGGGCCACCTCGTGCTCGCCCTAACCCAGAGCCCGGAGCTGTCCCATAAGCTCTATGCTATCAGCGCCCAGTTCAAGCTCATCAATGCCAACCTCTTAGAGGATGAGTTCGCACAGATTGTCGCAAAGTCCGAGGAAAGTGACCAAGCCGCGCAAGGCAGCTCCGCCACCACCGGCCAAGCCCAACAGATGATGGCCCCGGCGGCCCTAGGCCAAGGGCAGGCGCTTGCGCTTTACTGCCAAGACCTGACCGAGCAAGCGCGCTCAGGCCAAATCGACGCCGTGGTCGGGCGTGATGCGGAAATTCGCCGCATCATCGATATTCTGCTGCGCCGCCGCCAAAATAACCCGATTTTGACGGGCGAGGCGGGCGTAGGCAAAACCGCGGTAGTCGAGGGCTTTGCCCTGCGCCTCGCGCGCGGGGACGTGCCGCAAGCCTTGGCCGGCACCTCACTGTTATCCTTGGATCTGGGTCTATTACAAGCGGGCGCCTCGATGAAGGGCGAATTTGAGAACCGCTTAAAGCAGGTGTTAGAAGAGGTCAAGGCCGCCGATCACCCCATCATCCTCTTTATCGACGAGGCCCATACCTTAATTGGCGCGGGGGGCAGCGCCGGGCAAAACGACGCGGCCAACTTACTCAAGCCCGCGCTGGCGCGCGGCCAAGTGCGCTGCATTGCCGCCACCACCTATCAGGAGTACATCAAGTACTTTGAAAAAGATCCAGCGCTCACCCGGCGCTTTGAGAAAATCTTAGTCGACGAGCCTAATGACGATCAGGCAACCCAAATGCTGCGCGGCATCTGTCAGCCGTTAGAGCAACACCACCAGGTCAAGATCTTAGATGAGGCGCTGCGGGCCGCGGTCACCTTATCACGCCGTTATCTGCCCTCACGCCAGCTGCCGGATAAGGCGGTCTCGGTGCTCGACACCGCCTGCGCCAAGACCGCGCTGTCGCAACAATCAGAACCGGCGGTCCTTGAGTACGCCCGGCGCAAATTAGAGGCGCTTGCGCTGGAGCAGCAAATTTTGCAGCGCGAGCAGGCCGAGGGCTTTACCCGAAATAAGGAGCTTTCTGAGCTGTCTGCCCAAATTGCCGCGCAGCAGGCGACCATCACGCAACTTGACGCCCACTACCAAGAGATCAAGGCGCTGTGCACCACCTACTTAGAGCAGCGTGCGGCCCTGGGGCCCGACAACAGCGCTGAGGACAAGGCGCGCCTTGCCCACTTGCGTGCTGAGCTCACAGCACTCCAAGGCGATGCGCCCCTCATCCTCCCGGAGGTCGACGCCCAAGCGGTCTCGGCGGTGGTCGCGGAGTGGACCGGCATTCCGGTGGGGCGCATGGTCAAGGACGAAATCTCGGCCGTACTCAATTTGGCCGCCGCCATGAAGCAGCGCGTAATTGGCCAAGACCACAGCCTTGATTTGATCGCACGGCGCATCACCACCTCGCGCGCCAATCTTGCTGACCCGAACCGCCCCATTGCGGTACTGATGCTCGCAGGCCCGTCGGGCGTGGGCAAGACCGAAACGGCCTTGGCCTTGGCCGAGCAAATCTATGGCACTGAGCGCAACATCATCACGATCAATATGAGTGAGTTCCAAGAGGCTCACACCGTCTCGACCTTAAAGGGGGCGCCTCCAGGCTATGTCGGCTATGGCGAGGGCGGCGTTTTAACCGAGGCGGTACGGCGCAAGCCTTACAGCGTAGTGCTGCTCGATGAAATCGAGAAAGCGCACAAGGACGTGCACGAGCTCTTCTTCCAGATCTTCGATAAAGGCCAGATGGAAGATGGCACCGGCCGCTTGATCGACTTTAAGAACACCATCATCTTGCTCACCACCAATGTCGGCGACCAAGCAATTATGGACTTATGCCCAGATGAAGCGCACCTGCCCTCCGCCGCGGAGCTTGAAATCGCGGTGCGTCCGGCCATGCTCAAGGTCTTCCCGGCCGCCCTCTTAGGGCGCTTGTCGATCATCCCATATTACCCATTAGGGCGTACGGCGCTTGAGCGCATCATTGCGCTCAAGCTCAATAAGATCGTGCAGCGTGTCAAGGAGCACTACGACGCGAGCTTGACCTTTACCGCCGCGGTTCAAGATGAAATCATCGCCCGCTGCAACAACATCAACTCCGGCGCGCGCCTGATCGACGCCATCGTCAACAACGATCTTTTGCCGATTATCTCCTCGCGCTTCTTGGAGCTGGCCTTAGAGGGGCAGAGTTTTAGCGCGGTTGAGGCCGACTACCGTGACGGCCAATTTACCTGCCACTTCACCTTAAGCGATGCCGCTGCCGCTGACGCTGACGGCGAACCTCAGGAGGAGTAACTATGCGATTCCCGGCGCGCCTTCATTGGGCCGAAGGCCAATTCATGCAGCAGCATCACTTCCAAGAGCAGGATCGCATCGCCTTCTTACAGCAAGCAGCGGAGCGCGGCTTTTACCTGTTCTACCCTGAGGGCTTAATGAGCCTCAAGCTCAATTACGATGCCTTGCGCGCCCGGCGCGTCGTCATCGAGGAATTGAGCGCCTTAATGGACGACGGACTTACGCTGAGCCTGCCGGGCAATTGCGAGCTTAAGCCCTTAACCCTCAGCCCCGAGAGCCTGCGTCCTGATGGCCCTATCACGGTGTACTTGGCCGTGCCCAGCTACAGCACCCAAGAGGGCAACTTAAATGAGCCGGGCTCAATGCAGCGCCGCTTTAGCCTCCATGAGGAAGAGCGCGCCGACGCCAATAGCGGCGGCAATGAGACCGTGCTCATCACCCAGCGCATCTGTGCCAAACTCATCACCGACCCGCAAGAGGGCGCAGGTTGTAGCCTGTTGCCCCTGATGCAGCTGCGCTTTGAGAGTATGGTCGGCAGCGCCCCCATCCTTGCCTTAGATGAAAGCTATCTGCCCCCGTACATCGTCCTCCCATCAAACTGCCCGCTGCTGAGGCTCGTGGGCGAATTAAGCTATGAAATTAAGGCCGCGCGCGACAAGATCATCACCGATCTGGAAGCGCAGCGCTGTGATCTGAGCATGCCCGGGGGCGCCCAGCTCTTGTCCTTAATGCGCTTGCAGCACTTCAATCGCGCCTTGCAGCACTTAAGTGCGCTTATGGTCCCCGAGCGCGTCACCCCCTTTATGCTCTATCAGGGCTTAGCTGAGCTCTTGGCCGGGCTCTTGGGCACGGCCCCTGAGCGCGAGCAAAACGCCATTCCCCCTTACGACCACTACAACCTCGCGCCGCTCTTTACGCACCTTGCTACCAGCATCCGCGCCTTTTTGAGCACCCAAGGCGCGGCCTCGTGCCTTGAGGTCGCGTTCAAGGTGCTCGGGCCGCACACCTTGGTGGCACAACTGCAAGAGGAGCACCTCATTAAGGGCCGCGATTACTTCCTCTACCTCAATGTAGGGAGCGAGGAGGCACGCACCATTGAGCTCATTGAGGCAGGCGACCATTTGCGCGTCTTGGACTTAAAGTCGCAAGAGAGCCGCGTGCGTGGGGTCAAGCTCCAGCATCTGCGCTACCCACCGCGCTATCTGCCCACCCAAGGCGACGGCGGGCTGTGGTTTAAGCTGAGGCGTGAGGAGTCAGCGCGCATGTGGCGCTACATCACCGAGGACAAATGCGTCATTATTGACTATGCCCCGGAGATCTTCTCCCAGCTGAGCGCTAAACTCTTTATTGCCGTGATCGACACCTAACCCCACGCCCGGCTCCCGGCCCGCCCCCGGCCGGGCGCCGGGACCTAGCCCCCACTGCACCTTAAGGACCTACATCGTGAACTCTGCGACCTCAGCGGCGCTCGGCGCGAGCGCCGCTGCCCCCAGCGCTAGCTTTGCCGCGCCCCAAAGCGCGCCCTTAGGCACGCCCCAGAGCGCGTCTCCCGGGGCTCTGAGCCTAAGCCAGCTGATTGCGCCACTTATAACCTATGTCGGGCAATTAGCGCAGTTTAAGGCGGCGGACTTTGAGCCGCCGCTAGATGAGGTGATCTCGCGGTTAGATGAGCACTTTTCGGCCATCACGACCCAGGTCAATGCCGACGTGGGCTTAAAGACGCGCTGGGAGGAAATCAAAAAGCCGGTTATCTTCTTTATCGACTATATGATCAAAGAAGGCGGCTACAGCTTCTCGCAGCAGTACCAGCCCATGGCCCGCTTCGTCAATGAGCTCTCCGGCGATGACAAGTTCTTTGACTTGCTGGAGCTCGAGCTTAACCGCACCCCACCTAATCCTGAGGTCTTGCGGGTGTACTATGAGCTCCTGGGCTTAGGCTTTAACGGTGCCTATCAGCGCGAGCCGCAGTATTGCGCCGAGCTCATGGGTAAGATCGCGCCTCTCATTGCGCTGCCGGAACTTAACACCTCAGAGCTGACGCACTTTAGCCCGCTCACCCCGTCTCCTCAGGGGCGGCGCTGTAACGCGCGCTTAAAGCGGCTCTATGTCGGGCTCATCGTGCTGCTCATCGTCAGTTTTGGCGCGTGCCTCACCCAGCTGTACCTTAACACCAAGCAATTTAGCTCCTCTGTCGAGGCCGCCGCGCAAGCGGCCTTGCAAAACGTCGGTTTGCTCCCGCAGGAGGCGGAGCCGCCACAGCAACCATAGTTGCCATAAACACCTAACCATTTAACCAATTAACCACCGTAACCAACCCTTGACCTCATCGCTTTCAGGAAGCTCACGACATGGACGCAGTTATCACCACGCTCACGCCCCTGCTGCCGCTGCTGGCCCTCATCTTGGGGCTTATCGTGCTCGTGCTGCTGGGCTTTAAGCTGCGTGCTGCCCTCAAGCGCCGTAAGGAGCAGCATGAGGTCAAACAAGATCTGGCCCTGTGGCAGCAGCTCAGCACGCTGTTAGGGGGTAAGAGCGAGCGCTATAAACAAGAGCACTCGCACCGGTCACAGGAGCTCAAAGCTAAGCTGCACCGCGATCTTGCCACGCTGCGCCGCAGCGCCGCTGTCAGCGCGCGCGCACCGCTGATCTTAGTGTTAGGCGAGAGCAGCAGCGGCAAAAGCGCCTTGTGTCAGGCGCTGCCGGGCCTTACGGCGGTCGCGACTAATAGCCCGTACTACCAGCTCTATCGCGGCCCCGACCGGCTCTATCTTGAGATCTCCGGCAAGGTCTTATTTGACCACTGGCTCAATGGCGCCAGCGCTCTGTGGCAAGTGGTCTGTGCTGAGCTCAGTAAGCTTCGTCCCCTGCCCGTCGGCGCCGCCTTAGTCCTGCTGCCGTGCGACGCGCTCTTAACCGATCGGCCCGAGCTGACTGCCCAAAAAAGTCAGATTCTCGCAACCGCCCTGGAAACGCTCGTAACCGCCACCGGCCAAGAGCTGCCCCTGCAGGTAGTTATCAGCAAGTGCGACCTGATGGGTGGCTTGACCCACCTTATAGCTGCAGCCCAAGGGCAAGGTGCCACCCCCAGCATGGGCTTTGACTTTAGTGCCGCCGCCGACGCTCAAGCTAAGTTGGACGCATTGAACGCCACGCTCCAGGAGCTAAGCCGCGCCGCGCTCTTGGCGCTGCGCACCACCCCCACGCCTCAACCCACGGCTCAGCCCACGACTGCAGCGTTCGCCGCTCAAGCCGCCCTGTACTCCTTACCCACCCAGTTTGCGGCCCTGAGCCCCAATCTTCTGACCTATCTGCAAGCCTTGGGCACCTTACCTGAGCTCACGGCCCATCTGCCCACCCAGCGCCTGTGCTTTATTGCCGCCGCGCCCCAAGATCAGATCATCAGTCCTGAGTATGCGCGCGAACTGGGCCAAGACCCGGCACAGCTCCTTTTGCCTTTTGTCCAAGCCAGCAAGAGCCCCCTCTTGCTGGGAGCCTTAAGCCCAGAGCAACTGAGCGCCCTTAGTGCCGGTGCCCAATGGCAGGCGCGTCAGCGCTTCAAGCGCACCCTTCCGGCCTTAGCCGGAGCGGTGCTGTTGGCGGCACTGGGCCTGAACTATCTTGCCACCGCCTTATTGAGCTCGGAGCAAATCTTTCAGCCGCTGCAGCAAGATGCCGCCTTCTACCAAGGCCTCGCCACGCGTTTTACCACCGGCAGTATCGGCCACGCGGCTTTATTTGAGTACCGCAACTCCCAAGCCCAAACTGCTTTTAACGAGGGCATGCCCGACGATCCCAACTTAACGCGCTTAGGCTTTTTCTTAAATGCCCGCGAGCGCATCAGCCAAGGCCGCGCCCTGCCGCTCAATTACTTCCCAGCCTCGCTCTTGGTGCACGGCTTTGACTCAAACTTAAACTCCCAAGAACGGCGCGACCTGTTCAACTTCATCCACGTCCAGCAGGTGCTCGCGCCCCTGTGTCACGTCTTAAGCTTTGAGTTTCAAGAGCGCGGCCAGCCCTTTACCCAAGCCAAGGCTCAAGCCTTAGGGGCGCTGATCAACGCCTTTAACAATGCCAGCCGGCCTGAGGCGAGCATCGCGATGATGTCCGAGCTCACTGATGCGGCCCTGAGCTACCTTTACCCTAATTTAGATCCGCGCCTGCACGAGCTCTTTAGCAGCTACAGTCCGCTCATGCCAGAGTACGCGCTGGCGCTCAATGTCAGCTCCAGCAGCAATCCCCACTACATCATGGGCGTCAACCGCGGTTTGAGCGACTTTACGCAGGCCGCGCGCGACCTGAGTCTCTATCCTGAGCTGCGCTTTAGTCAGCTGCGCAAGGTGTTGCGCTTATGCGCGCAACTCATCCAATGCGCTCAAGTCTTCGAGCAGCTCAACAGCAAAAGTGAGCTCAGCGCCCCCGACTTAGAGACCTTCCATACCACCGTGCACCGTTTCCAGACTACCGCGCAGGCCTTAAACGGCGCCGATTTAAGCTTCCTTGAGCCCCTGCCGGACAGCGCTGCCACGCTCGCCACTAAAACCGCAGCCTACGTAGGGGCCCGCACCAGCACTAGCGCCAGCACTAGCGCCAGCACCAGCACCGCCGACGCGCCCCTCCCATCAGCCCACGCCGCGGCTGCGGCCGCCCCGGGCTTAGTTGAGTTAAATCGCGCGGCTGCACAGTACCTTGAGCGCTTAAACCACGACTTTGCGCGCATCCAGCGCGCGCTTGAAGGCGTCAGCGCCGCCCAGCGCCGCTTCTTGATCCAAGACCAGAACTTGATCGACCTCAAGCAAGAGCAAAACCAAGCGCAAGCTCAACTGCGCGCCGAAATTGCAGCCCTCAATGAGCTCATGCTGCAAGTGCAGCCTCATGTACTCTTTACCCCATTGACAGAGGGCGCCAATCAATACCTCTATCAGGACTTAAGCGTCTTACTGCAGCAACTTGACGACTTGCAGCACCCGACCTTGGTCCATGCGCAAAACTTCCCTGAGGCCTTGCAGCAGCTACAAGCGCAAAGCGCCCAAGTGCACGCCCACTTGCGCCAATATGCCGCGCACCTAGAGCCCGACCATTGGGTGCGCCGCACCCTGCCCCTGATCCAGCGCATGTACGAGGCCCATTGGGAGCAGTGCTTAGAGCAGCTCTTAACTCAGCTCTGGGCCTATTACCCTGCAGGCAGTGATGTGCGCGCCCTGCAAGGCTTCACCGAGCTGGTCGCGCGCGGCTTCCCCCAAGAAGCCACCGCAGATGCTAGCGCGGCCCCAACGCAGAAAGCCCCTAACAATGCTCCCGCCTCCGCCGCCATCACCTTTGAGGGCGATTTCCTGCCAGCGGTGACGCAGGAGCTAGGCTATGGCTTTGATGCGCGCCTGGCACGCCGGGCCTTAGGGCCGTTCTATTTGGATGCATCCTATCTGCGCCCCAACGCCCAAGCGATCTTAGCGCCGCTCACCGCCCTCAACGCCGCGGCGGCCCAAGACCCAAAGCTTAAAGCCCTCTTGCAAACACAGCCGCGCTATCACGAGCTCATGGCGCTGTGCAGCCAGTACCTCAACCAGTATTTGCTGTGGTGGCGGCAGCTCCCCGAGAACGTGCAGCCTGAGCTCATGGACTTTGCCCAACTGCGTCAGTTTGCGCGCCAAACCCCGGCCTACATCATCAATGCCCAATTGCTGGCCTTGTATGATGCCGCTGAGGATGCGGTCAGTTCCGCCCCGGACAATTTGCTCAACGCGCGCGGCCAAAGCTTAAAGCACAGCGCCCAGCAGCTGCTGCAAACACGCCTTAAGGTGCTCACCCCCGAGTTTACCCAGATTGGCACCACGACTTTGGCCGCGTGGGCTGCGCTCCCAGCTGACCCTTATAGCGCCGGGCGCTACTTACAAGCGCTCTCAGAAGAAGAGCTGCGCGCAGGCCTGACGGCCGTAAGCGCCGAAAATGCGCTCAGCATCCCGTGGTGGCATCATTTCACCGCGCGCGCCACCGCGTTATTAGGCACGGCCTCTGAGGCGGCCACGAGCGAGGTATCAAGTGCGCTCCTTAATGCCTTGCAGGCCTTTCCGCTGGTACGCCAAAGCGATGGCGCGACCTTAACCCCCGAGCGCGTGGCGGTTTTGGCGCAATTGCTCGCGCAAACCGACCTCAGTGCCTATTTGCTGCCGCCTAAGGAGCAGCCGCCTCAGCCGACCTCAAGCCGCGAGCAGATTCTAGCCTTACTCCAAGGCCAAACGGCGGCCCCGACCCCGGACTTAACGCAGCAGCACTTTGAGACTTGGCTTAAGACTGAAACCAAGCTCTTGCAGCTTCTGACCAATAAAGAGCAGCCGCTCACCGCCGAGATTACGCTGCCATCTGCGAGCAAGCAGCAAGAGCTGGTCGCCGCTCACAACCAGCGCTCGACCTTAGCCTTGATGCGCTACTTAGAGGCAAACTCCGGCCGCAGCCCGGGGCGGCGCGTCTCCAGCGCTTCCTCCCAAGAGCAAAAGCTCTTGACCCTGCAGGTCAGCGCCGAACAGCTTACGCTCAACCTCTATGAGTACTCCGACAGCAATGCCCAAAAGCCCGCCGCCCACGGCCTGCTGCAAGGTCCTTGGCTGCCGCTGCGTCTTTATTTGCACCCGAGCAGCCACTATGACGCGCAGCAAGATTGCGTCTATGTGCCTTTTACCGTGAGCGACCGCTTAGGGCAAAAGAGCGTGCTCTATCTTAAGGTCAAGTTTAACCAGAGCCTGCCGCCGCCTGATGAGTGGCCCGATCGCCGCACTTGGCCCCAGCTTAATGCCCTGCCGCTCTAGTCGCAGGCAAGTCCCCCCTCCTTGGTAACGAGCAATACACGATGTGACGCAAGGAGCAATTCTGCAAGAAGCAATTGCGCAAAAAGCAATTGCGCAAGGAGCAATTATGGCAAGTCGCTTAACGCTTGAGTTTTTAGGCAACGCGGCCGCTGTCTTTAGCAGCTGCCACTACTTTTGCTGCAGCGTGTACTTGCACGAACAGGTCTCGGCGCCTTGGGACGCTGAGGTCGAGCTCATAGTCGACCAAGCCTTAAGCGCGGAGGCGCTCAGCTCCTTGCTCCAAGGGCGGGCGCGCCTCACCATGGTCCAAGGCTTAACTGCGCACCAGCAGCTTAAGCGCCAGTTTAGCGGCATCATCACTAAAGTCAGCTCCGAGGGCATGGTGCTCACGCCCGCAGGCACCAGCCTCAAGCACAGCATTTGCCGCTATCGTCTCACCTTAAGTTCCCCGCTCGTGCTCTTAAGCCTCAACCAGCGCACCCGCACTTTTAGCTCCTTGAGCGTCCCGGAGGCCTTGCAGCACATCGCCGCGGACTATCCTGAGCTCAAGCTTGATTTTGCGGCGGTTGACTTAAGCTACTTTGACTCCCTGCAAATCATAGTGCAGCGCGCCGAGAGCGACTTTACCTTATGGCAACGCCTGTGCGCCCAATCAGGCCTCAATTACTGCGCCGCATTCCCCAACGCCCAAAGCGAAAGCCAGCTTTATTTCAGCCGCGGCTGGCAGCTGCATCACGGCGCCTTAGCCTTGATTGTCCACAACGAGAGCGTCACCCCCTTTTATGGTGCGCTCCCGGCGTCCCTAGTGCCCCAAGAGGGCTGTACCACCTTAGAGGCGCTGCATTACGCCCAAAGCCTGGGCTTAGAGCAGCTGTGCTATGACCCCGCAAGCAGCAGCACTCCGGTGCTGCAACGCGCCGAAGGGCGCGCTTGGGGCGAGTATCAGCGCCTATTCCAAGACCTGCCACAGCTACGCCAAGAGCATCGCCTCAGCGGCAACTTTGCCCAAAGCGCGCGCAGCGCCTTAAGCACAGTGAGCGCCACGGGCACCGATCTGCGGCTATGCGCGGGGCACTTGCTCTCCGTTGCTGACTTCTACGGTAGCAGCGCGCAGCTCTTGGTTACCACCAGCGCTTTAGTCTTGCGCGATCCCTTCCCGGCCGACTGGGCAATTCCGTCCCAGCTCTCGCCCGAGGAAATGCTCCAAATCACGTGGTCCGGCCAAATCGTAGCGCGCACCCGCCTACCCGGCTTCTTAGGTCCCAAGCCCCAGCAACCAAACCCCAACAGCCCTGACGCCACCGCCGCCTCAGCCGCCCCCGTCCTGCCGCCGCAGGCGGTGCCCGAGCTGTGCGAGGGCACGGTATGCACCGCCGAGGGCAACACCACTAGTGGAGATGCTTGGGCGGCCGAGGCCGACACCGCGCTGCCCCAGCTGTTTTGGGTCTTACTTGATCACAGCAGCGCCCCGGTACCGGTGCGCTTTACCCTGCCCTTAGGGGGCAGTGCCCAGCTCTTGCACTACCCGCAACCAGGCGATCGCGTGCTTGTGGTGATAAGCCAAGGGCGTTGCTATTTGCAGGCCTTTTTGCCCCAAAACAACGAACCCACCACCTTTGATGTCAAAAAGCGCCGCCGCCGCTTAGGCGCCACCATCCTCAGCCAAACCATTGCGCCTAAAGCCACTGCCAAAACTACCACCAGCCAATCAAACGCGGCTCCAACCGACGCGCAAGCGGGCGCTCAAGCTGCCAGCACCGCGGCTGCTGCTGCCAGCACTGAAGCCCCAGCCAGCTCCCAGGTCGCGACCCCCAGTGCCGCCACTAAGGCTTTGTAAGAAAATAAAACCTTTTTGTTATTATTTTTTAAAGCCGCGAATAATGTAATTCCAATTTGGAAACTCGCCAAGCCCTTCCATGTCAATCGATTCCAGCTGCTCTTTGCTAACCTTTATGCC
>DXIF01000133.1 GCA_019113025.1 Candidatus Anaerobiospirillum stercoravium
AGCTAAGAGCGAGAGCTACCACCTAAATCCCACCTGGATACCAAATTGACACCACCGACCGTCACCATCTAGGAGCGAGCGCGCAAGCCCCAAAATAAGCCTTTCTCATGCTAATGACCTAGCTTACGAACCGCTCACACCGCGGTAAATAAGCCAATATGGATCAAAGTGACGCAAGCTAGTACTTTTCTGTGACAAATCCCGCATTATCCATACTGGTTTGAGCCATCGAGAGCCCATAGCGGCTATAGTGGACAAGTGCCATTCTGGCGCGCTTGTAAACGCTACCACTGGCCCCAGCACTCAGCATTGAGCGCAGTGAGCCTCACAGCGTTCGCTCTGTATAGGAGCGCTGCCAGCGCTAACCTAGACCAGAACGGGCGGCACTGTTGTGTGTGGCAATGCGCCTGACCTAGGCGCTATCAGCCTTATTAGGGAGTTTTTAAACAATGAAGATCAAGCAGATTGCTTTAGCCTTAATGGGCGTAGCGGCCTTAGGTGCTGCCTCCGCCTCTTATGCGGCCACTGAGCTTAAGATTTGGTGCTGGGATGATCACTTCAACGTTCCGGCCGCCCGCCTGGCAGGTGAGCGCTTTGCGCAAAAGCACCCTGATGTCACGGTCAAGGTTGAATCCATTGCCCAAGACAACACCATTCAAAAGCTCAATGCCGCGTTAGGTGCCAACAACTTACGCGGTCTGCCTGATATCGTCTTAATCGAAGACTATCGCTCCAAGAACTTCGCCATCGGCTACCCAGACTTCTTAAAGGACTTAAAGGGCATTGTCGACCACAGCAAGTTCGTAGACTACAAGGTTGCCGCCTCCTCGGTGGGCGACAAGACCTATGGCGTCCCATTTGACTCGGGCGTCACCGCCTTATTCATCCGCATGGATCTGTTTGAGAAGGCCGGTTATAAGCTCAGCGACTTCAACGACCTCACTTGGAGCAAGTTCATTGAGATGGGTAAGCGCGTCAAGGCCATGACCGGCACCCCACTGCTCCCTTACGACCCAAGCGACTTGATGGAAATGCGTACCATGCTGCAATCAGCGGGCGCTTGGTACACGGACTCACAAGACGTCAACAAGGTCACCTTAAAGGACAACCAAGTCTTAAAGGCCGGCTTTGAAGTCTACAAGAAGTTAAACGACGAGGCCTTAGTGCTGCCATACTCAGGCTGGAACCAATTCTTATCGACCTTCCAGTCGGGCAAGGTCGCCGCCGTGCTCTCCTCGTGCTGGCTCGTGCCTTCCTTTGAGTCCAACACCGCCGACGCCGGTAAGTGGCGCGTAGTTAACATCCCACGCCTAGACAATGTACCAAATGCCACCAACTACTCGAACCAGGGTGGCTCACAATGGTACGTCAACGCCCACTCGGCCAATGCCGATCTCGCCGCTCAGTTCTTAGCTGAGACCTTTGGCTCGGATACTGAGCTCATCAATGAGCTCGTACCAAAGATCGGCCTCATCTCGACCATGAAGGAGGTTGAGAACTTACCTAACTACCAAAAGCCAAATGCCTACTTCGGCAATCAGCTGGTAGCTAAGCACTTCATTGAGTGGAACGCTCAGATCCCTCCGGTCAACTACGGTATGCACACCAAGGCCGTTGAGAGCATTGTCCAAGAGGCCCTGCAGCGCTACTTAGCCGGCGAGGACATGGACACGGTCTTATCTGACGCCCAAGAAATGGCACAGATGCAGATCATGTAGCAGCAAATCTGAGGCAGGGGCACACAAGCATAAAAGCCCCCTACCTCCCGCGCGCCCCCGGCCGCTAACAACCAAAAATAACAGCGAGCCTCAGGGGCGCCCATCTCACCTAGCAGCGCCGGAAACGGCGCTTTTAGTTGGAAGAGAGCAGTATGTCGGATCAACCACTCAAATACACCCGCGGCGTACTCGAGAAGCGCAATGATATCTGGGGATGGTGCTTTGTGGGCCTTGCCACCATTCTCATTATCGAGTTCGTCTTCTACCCGATGGTGCAAGCCTTTATCATGTCCTTATACGGCGGCACCGGTAACAATACGCACTTTGTGGGCATCTACAACTACCAGCGCATGCTGGTGGACTCGACCTTTAAGAAGGCGCTATTCAATACCTTCATCTACCTCATCATCCAAGTGCCGGTAATGCTCTTTATCGCCTTGGTGGTCGCGGTGATGCTCAACAACAACAAGCTCAAATTCAAGAGCTTCTTCCGCGTGGCCATCTTCTTACCATGCGTGACCTCCTTGGTTTCCTACTCCTTGATCATGAAGGCGATTTTCGCCAACCAAGGTATGTTCAACGCGGTCATGATGGAATGGGGCATCTTAGATGAACCGATTATGTGGGTCACGGACCAATTCTGGGCCAAGGTCTTGATCATTATCTCGATCACGTGGCGCTGGATTGGCTACAACATGGTGTTCTATCTGGCAGGCCTGCAGAACATCGAGCCATCGGTTTATGAGGCGGCCGATATTGATGGAGCCGGTCCAATCAAGCGCTTCTTTACCATCACCATTCCGCTCTTGAAGCCCATTATTCTGTTCACCACCATCACCTCGACCATTGGTACCCTCCAGCTGTTCGATGAGGTGCAGAACATCACCCAAGGTGGCCCAGCCAACGGCACCATCACGATTTCGCAGTACATCTACAACCTGTGCTTTAAGTTCACGCCAAACTTTGGCTATGCTTGCGCGGTAGCGTTCGTAGTCGTAGTGCTGATCGTGCTCTTATCGCTGATCCAATTCCGCTTAGCCCGCGATAAGGACTAAACCAACCTTCAAGGTAGTAAACCTCAAGGTAGGATACTTCAAGGTAGGATACTCTGATGAGACAATCGCAAGTAAATACCTCGATGTCGGTGCTGCGTTACACCATCTTGATTATCGCGGCATTCGTCTCGCTCTTCCCCTTTGTGTGGATGTTAATCGCGGCCACTAACTCCAACGTCGCCATCAACGCCGGTTCCATGACCCCAGGCGACCAGTTAATGGTCAACCTCACCAACCTCTTTAACCCGGAGCTGGGCTTTACCAAGGCCATTGTCAACTCCGCTTGGATCGCCCTCATTACCACGGTCTTAGCGCTGACCATTTCGTCGGCGGCTGGCTACGGCTTTGAGATCTTCCGCAGCAAGAAGCGCGATCTGGTCTTTGGCATCTTATTAGTCTCGATGATGGTGCCGTTCTGCGCCCTGATGATTCCACTGTATCGCTTATTTGGTACCTTTGGTTCGATGGGCTTTGATGATGCGGGCAATCCGGCCGCGCCGTGGAAATGGTTAGGTCTTGATACCTACTTCTCGGTCATCATGCCGCTGGTCGCGACCGCCTTCCTCATCTTCTTATTCCGTCAAAACACCAAATCCTTCCCTAAGGACATTTTGGAGGCTGCTCGTATCGACGGCTTATCGGAGATTGCGATCTTCTTTAAGGTCTACTTCCCGGTAATGCGCCCGACCTATGCGGCGGCCGCCATCATCACCTTCATGGGCAGCTGGAACAATTTCTTGTGGCCATTAGTTGCCTTACAGACCCCCGAGATGCGCACCGTTCCGCTGGTGCTCTCGAACATGGGTTCGTCCTACACGCCTGACTACGGCATGATCATGTGCGGCATTGTGATTGCGACCTTGCCAACTGCCGCCATCTTCTTCCTGATGCAGAAATATTTCGTGGCCGGTATGGTCGGCGCCGTCAAGTAGTAGCGTCCAGCCACATTCAGGCAATCAACTAATTCCACAACGCCTGCGCCGCCCAACACACAAGCAAACAGCAAACGGCGGCGGAGGTGAGCAGATTTGAGACTTAAAACATGGCAAGCATCTCACTTAAGCACATTGCAAAGGTTTACCCGGGTGACATTCAAGTCGTCAAAGACTTCAACCTCGAGATCAAGGACAAGGAGTTCGTGGTCTTCGTCGGTCCATCGGGCTGCGGTAAGTCGACGACCTTGCGCATGATTGCAGGCTTAGAGGACATCTCAGGCGGCGAGCTCTACATCGGCGATCGCTTAGTCAACGATGTCGCGCCGAAAGATCGCAACATCGCCATGGTGTTCCAGAACTATGCGCTCTACCCGCACATGACTGTCTACAAGAACATGGCCTACGGCTTAATTCAGCGCAAGATGCCCGCCGATGAAATCGACCGTCGCATCCGCGAAGCCTCAGAGGTGTTGGGCATCACCCAATACTTAGAGCGCAAGCCTAAGGCCTTATCCGGCGGTCAGCGTCAGCGTGTGGCCTTGGGCCGAGCCATGGTACGTGACCCTGATGTCTTCTTGTTAGACGAGCCACTATCCAACCTCGATGCCAAGCTGCGTACCACCATGCGCTCGGAGATCTCCAAGCTGCACAAGCGCCTTGGTACCACCTTCATCTACGTTACCCACGATCAGATCGAAGCGATGACCATGGGTGACCGCATTGTCGTGATGAAGGATGGAGACATCATGCAGGTTGACACCCCACAGATGCTCTATGAGCACCCGAACTCGAAGTTTGTTGCCGGTTTCATTGGCTCGCCGCAGATGAACTTCATGGAGGTCACGATTGAGCGCAACGCCAGCAGTCCAACCGGCTTTACCTGCGTCTTAGATGCCGCGCACCACTTCGACATTCTGCCGCGCGAGAACATGCCTGACTTCACCCCATATGATGGCAAGAAGGTCACCTTAGGTATTCGCCCAGAGCATATCTACGCCGGTCGCACCATCCCAGGTGAGCGTGACACCGCCGACTTAAACGCCGAGATCGACTTAGTTGAGCCGATTGGCTCGGAGGTCTACCTCTTCGTCAACGTCGCCCAGAACAAGCTGTGCGCCAAGCTCCCGCCAATCACCGGCTTCGAGGAAGGGCAGAAGACCGCCCTTAAGATCGATCTTAAGCGCATCTACCTCTTCGACAACACCACCGAAAAGGCCATCTTGAACTAAAGCACCCGCTAACAACAAGACAAAAACAAGCTAAAAACGCCAGCGCGCGGCGCCCCGACCAGGTGGCGCCGCGCTTAAAGCCGCCGCGAGCGCTCGCTCGCGGCGGCTTTTTATTGCCCGCGCCCAAGCGCCCCACGTCTCAAAAAACCAGTTTTATAATTAGTCAGACAGACAGACAGACAGACAGACAGACAGACAGACAGAGCAACAAACGTGCCAACTTTCACATAAAACTGCTTATTTATGCTTTTTTCACAATATTAGCTAGTCAACTATACCCCAGTATCAACCAAGAGCGTGCAACCCCCTTAACCAAGGCAGACGACGTTGCGAGCATCTCACCCTGTTGCTGTTTCTGGCACCGCAGCGATGTATCCGAATGGGTTGCTGCCCTTGCAACGCAATGAACAATTGTGAAATTGGGATACGACTATGGCAGTTTACGTCAATACTAACTTCAGCTCGCTTAACGGCCAGCGCTACCTGACTAACGTTCAGAACAGCCTCAACACCACCTACACTCGCCTCTCCTCGGGCCTGCGCATCAACTCGGCCAAGGACGACGCTGCGGGCTTACAAATCGCCGACCGCTTAACCTCCCAGATCAACGGCTTAAATCAGGGTAACCGCAACGCCAACGACGGCATCGCTCTCGCGCAGACCATCGAGGGCGGCCTCGATGAAATCTCCAACATGCTTCAGCGCATCCGTACCTTAGCCGTGCAGTCGGCTAACGGCACCTTAGGCGACGATGACCGCAAGGCGATTCAAGGCGAGGCTAATGCCTTAACCGAAGAAATCAGCCGTATTGCCACCGAGACTACTTTTGGCGGCAAGAAGATCCTAATGGGCCACAACGACGGTGACTCAATCTACCGCCAAGAACTTGAGGAAAATGGAGTAGGCTGCCGTGCCACCCTGACGTTACACGTTGGTGCTAACACCGACAACACCATAGATCTAAATGTTTACAACTTCCAGTTCTCACGCCTAGCCAGTGCTGCCGGTGTAGCTACGGCAGCAGCAGCAAACGCAGGTGCCGGTGGTGTATCAACAGGCTACAATGGCGATGACAAGACGTTCTATCTGAGCACCCAAGATGCGGCTAACGCATCCATTGGCTTCATTGACGACTTCATTAAGGTCGTCGATGAGCAGCGAGCCGACTTAGGCGCGATCCAAAACCGCTTAGAGTCTTCGATTCGCAACCAATCGAACGTCTCGGCTAACTCTGCCGATGCTCGCTCGCGTATCCGCGACGCGGACTTTGCCGAAGAGTCCGCCAACCTCTCGCAGCAGAGCATCATCCAGCAAGCCGCCACCTCGATGCTGATGCAGGCCAACACTCGTCCTCAGCTGGCTCTCTCGATGCTGGGCTAAGCAGCAACTGAACACAGCTGATTGTCACCGCGCTCTCCGCCCTAGCGAGAACCCCGCAGCTGTGCTGAATCGCCCCACTAAGGCTCAACCTCCTTTTGGAGGTTGAGCCTTGGTGCTTTCAGGCCGCTTTGCGCCTACGTCGCGCCCCATCGCGCTGAACACACCTGCCGCATGCACGGTATGACAGCACACCCAAGCCCAACGCTCCCTTTTCCTATCCGGCCATAAACACGGCTGTTAACTTGTTTAAAGCGAGTAAAATCTAGACATGTAGGCAGGCAGGGCGAATTGCGTGCCAACATTTTGCACAAACTGGCTTATTTGCGCTTTTTTGCAGCTTTTGCTAGTCAATTTCGATCTAGCATCAACCAAGTGCCCCCCATTCCCCTTAATCAAGGCAGACGACGTTGCGAGCGTTTGACCCTATTGCTGTTTCTGGCACCGCAGCGATATATCCGAATGGGTTGCTGCCCTTGCAACGCAATGAACAATTGTGAAATTGGGACACGACTATGGCAGTT
>DXIF01000134.1 GCA_019113025.1 Candidatus Anaerobiospirillum stercoravium
CTCCTGACCCCATGCCCCTCAGTACAAGCAGGAGCCCCCAGGGCAGGAGCCCACCGAGCTGGCTCCTGCTCAGCCCAGCCCAAGGATCCCGGCTAAGCGGCGACGCTTAGGGGCGGCGCGGCGCTTGCGACCTCGCGCAAGATTTCACGCAAGACTTCGCGCAACGGCGCTGGGCCGAGCAGAGCAGGACCAAGCAGAGCAAGGCATGCATGGCAGGACAGGGCAGAGCAGAGCAGACTCCAGCGCATGCGGCGCCCGCCCATGTAAAAGGCCCACGTCCCTTATAGGCGTGAGCCTTGTGAAGAGCGCCAAAGACGCCTTGAGATCAGCCCTACCGACTCAAAAGTGAGTGCGGCGGTAAGATTTAGGCGCGCTCAGCAATTAAGCCGTTTTGGTAGGCGTGCAGTAAAGCCTCGAGCTCAGCGATAGTGCGCTTGATCTTGCGCCCATTGTCGGTGGCGGCGACCTTTAAGCGGCTTTGATAATGCTCAACCTCGGTGGCCTCCGACTCAAGATCGACATGGTCGTAAATGGCCTTATGGATGCTGTCAAAGGCGCGGTGCGCCTTGAGCACCATACCATGGCTCGAGCAAATCAGGGTGTAACCGGCAATGCCCGTGGTCTTGTGGTAGGCCTGACATAAACCGCCATCAATCACAAAGAGCTTGCCTTTGCCGCGCACCGGGCTCTCGCCTTCGCGTACCTTGATTGGGGTGTGACCGTTGATAATATGGCCCGTGTCCTCATTGAGGCCAAACTCGCGCAAAATCATGCGGCACACGTCTTCGCGGTAATAGTGCTCATAGTACGGGTCGCGCGGCTCGTGGTGCGTCGCCTGGTCGTCGATGAAGTAGCGCTCAAACGGCTTCATCACGCGCCCGGCTAGCGGGCTTAACAACCCGCACCACAAAAAGTACATGAAATCTAAGCTGCGCTCATCGCGCTGGAAGTAGGCTTGCCGCGCCACCTGCTCGCAGTAATCAAGATACTTCCGCCCGCGTAGTACTTGCCCATGACAATTGACGGCGCGCAGCTCGCCCGTCTCAGTCAGCGGCACGCAACCGTGATAGAGCAGATTGCCGTTGAAGATCTTGTAGATTGAGCCATGGCTAAATAAGAACGCAACCTCGCGCTGGAGCTGGCGCGACTGTAAAAACGACTCCTTGAGGCACTTCATGATATAAGCCTCATCGCGGCTCAGGGCAAAGGGATCATCAGGATCAATCGTCGGCAAGTCCGTGGTATTGAGCTGATACTCCCTATCCCCCAGCATTACCGTGCCCCGCGCGAGGTCAATCTTATCGAGCAGCAGGCGATCATCCATGCCAAACTCCGGATTGCGCTTGATGAGCTGCCCTTGCAGCTTGAGCGCAATCACGGTAATGGCCTTGACCATCTTGGCGCGATTGTCATCGGCGTAGGCATGCATCATCTGCTCATAGGCGCGTTCATCCCCCACGGCACGCTCATCACCCACGACAAGCTCATCCCCCACCACGCACTCTGCACTGGTGTGATTGAGGGCAAAAGCGCTACTTACCTGCGGCTTAACACTGTCCTCATGGGGCTTTGCCGGAGAAGTGTAGGTCTTTTGGGCAAAGTCGTTGAGCTTACGCAGCGAAATGCCGTAAGCGCTCTCTAAGAGCGAGCAATTGAAGTAGTTGATGTTGTTGCGCAGCACCGTAGCAATGCAGGCCTCAGAGCCCAACGCCGCGCCCATCCACAAAATATCGTGGTTACCCCATTGCAGGTCAATGCTGTGGTAGTCCATCAACAGGGCCATGATCTTGTCTGGGTGGGGCCCACGGTCGTAGACGTCACCCACCACATGTAAGTGGTCTACCGCCAAGCGCTTAGCCAGGGCGCACAACGAGGTTAAAAAGTGCGACGCGGCATTGGTACGCAAGATGGTGGCGATAATCGCGGCATGGTACTGCGCGCGGCTATTGCTCTCACCTTCTTGGGCGTGCAAGAGCTCATCGATGATGTAGCTGTAGTTTTGATTGATGGCCTTGCGAACCTTGGAGCGCGTGTACTTGGAGGACAAGTACTTACATAGGGTGATAAGGGCGGTCAGCTTCTTGTGATACCACGCATCGTTAAGCTCGCCCTGCTGAGCGGTAAGGTTCATCACCTCTTCGGGGTAGTAGATTAAGGCACACAGCTCGGCCTTGTCCTGCGCACTCATGGTGGCAAAGAGCTCATCGACCTTGTCGTGAATTACACCGGAGCAGCTATTGAGGATATGGCAAAAGGCTTCATACTCACCATGTAAGTCACTAACAAAGTGCTCAGTACCCTTGGGCAGGTTCAAAATCGCCTGCAAATTGATAATCTCGGAGAAAGCCGCCACCTTATTGGGGTACGACTGGGCCAGTAACTCCAAATAATGCAGGTCGACCGGCGACTCTGCTTCAAATAACAGCGAACTCATAACTCTTCCTTTCCTTGTCTCATCCTGCCACCCACACTATGGCAGAAGCCCCTGTCCACCAATGCAATCAGCAACGGCATTGTTGGGGCAGCCCGTACAAGCTAGGGGCTTAGGGCACTTAACTCAGTGTAACAAAGGCGCACCTATAGCTCCATGCATGCGCCCTCATAGGGTTTGCATGTAGTTAACTAGCGCATAAACTGAGAAAAAGCGCCATTTTGGGCACCGCCAAGGATGCCTATTACAGGCGCCATGCTAAAGTTTTAGCTCTAATCTTCCGATAAATTGGGTATAGACTGTGACAGTAAGTGGCTCATGGCGCGTTCGTCCCTAAGTCCTAAGTGGGGGCCCGGCTGAGAGCAAGGAGAGAAGAAGTGGCACTGTATCTGACTAATATCGCCTCGATGCGGTCCCAATACTATTTGGGTCTAGCCACGAGCGATCTCAATACTTCCATGCAGCGTTTGGCCTCGGGTTATCGCATCAACTCAGCCAAGGATGATCCGGCCGGACTTATGATCTCCAATCGTATGACCAGCGAGATCAATGGTCTAGGCCAAGCCAATCGCAATGCCGCCGACGGTAGTGCCTTAGCTGCGACCTACGAAGGCGCCTTGGACGAAACGGTCAATATGCTCCAACGCATCCGTACTTTAGCGGTGCAAGCGGCCAACGGCACCTATGGCCAATCTGAGCGTGATGCCATCGCCCAAGAGATGAACTCCTTGGCCGACGAAATCACCCGTATTGCCGAGGACACCACCTTTGCCGGTGAAACCATTTTGCTGGGCGAAGACAGCACCATGTTCGACAAGGGCATGCTCACCTTACAGGTCGGGCCTAACACCGGCAATACCATCACCACTGACTTCTCCCAGAGCATGAAGCTCAAGGACATCGCCGATGCCGCAGGCGTCGCCAACACGGTAGTTGATGCCAACGGCCACTTCGTGCTCAATAGCCAAGATGACGCCAACAATCTGATCGGCGCCATCGACGACATGATTGGCGTGGTCGACGGCCAGCGCGGCCAAGCCGGTGCCTTGCAAGTGCGCTTAGAGTCCACCATGCGCCTCAACAGCACGATGCAAGCTAATGTCGCCGACGCCCGCTCGCGCATCCGCGACACCGACTACGCCGCGGAAGTCTCCAACATGATCTCCGCTCAAATTCGCCAGCAAGTCTCGCTGCAAATGCTGATGATGTCCAACCAGCAAGGCAACTTAATCTTGCAGCTCTTAGGCGGCGTCTAAAGAGTCACAGTCTTCAACTCAAAACAAACAAAGCCTGTGTCCCTGCTTCCTTACCTAGGAGCAGCACACAGGCTTTTTTGTGCCAACTTTTTGGTGCTGACTTTTTGGTCACAGCCCCGAAGGGGTGAGAGAGCGCTTAGCTTAGCTTAGCGACGGCTTGCTTGGTAGGACAAGAAGGAGATAAAGCCGTCTAAGTAGCTCTCGGTCTTTTCATTGCGCCCGGCAATGCTGAGCAGCACCAAGTCGCCCTCATCGCCATAGACAATGGCCTCTAAGGTGCCATCATCACAGGTAAAGGACCAGGCGTGACCGATTAAATTGGAGCGAATCGGCAGGGTGCAGTTCATCTGCTCCGCGGCTACGCGCGCAAAGGTCTCGGAGCTGACCTCAGAGCCGCTTTGATCGGCAATATAGGTAACGCTCACTGCAATATCACCGGAATCATGGACATATGAGAGCGAGTTTTCTACGCTCGGATTAGGCTGGACCGACCAAAACGAAGGGCAAGGCAGCTCAGGTCCGGTGCTTAACGCTAAGTTGTCATTGACGCCGGGGGCGGCATTCATAGCGGCCGTGGTGTTAGGAGCCTCCGCTGACCAAGCGGTAGCACTAAAGGCCAAGCTCAGCGCTAAGCCGAACGCACAGCAACGATTTTTCACAACAAAGCTCCTTATAAGGTGCCGCGGCACCGCCATCAAATCTCTTGAACTGTATTGTAGATGCTTTGTCCCCATGACAAAAGCCCCAGCATCCGGATAGCATCCGGGACGTTAGGGCTTTTTGGTGAAGCAAAACCTGACTTAAGCTCAGCGCGGGCTTAAGCTCAGCGCAGGATTAAGCCTTGCTCTTACTTGCAGTTGGCCTTTAAGGCAGAAACCATTTCCTCGGCGATGGTCTCAACCGGACGATCACCGTCGAGCTCTAAATAGTAGGTCTGGCCCTTGCCCGCTAAGTCCTTGTAGAAAGCTACTAAGGGCTCAGTTTGCTGGTGGTAGACCTCAAGGCGGCTGCGCACGGTCTCTTCTTGGTCATCAGCGCGGATTACCAAGTCCTCACCGGTTACGTCATCCTTGCCCTCAACCTTTGGTGGGTTGTAGACGATGTGGTAGGTACGACCCGAGGCTAAGTGGACGCGACGGCCCGACATGCGCTTGACGATCTTCTCATCCGGCACCTTTAACTCAACTACCGCATCGATCGCAATGCCCGCCTCAACTAAAGCCTCAGCCTGAGGAATGGTGCGTGGAAAGCCGTCAAAGAGGAAGCCATTAGCGCAGTCGTCAGCGGCAATACGCTCCTTAACCAAGCCTAAGATGATGTCATCGGAGACTAACTTACCGGCGTCCATGACGGCCTTGGCTTGCAGGCCTAAGGGAGTACCAGCCTTGATGGCGGCACGCAGCATGTCGCCGGTGGAAATCTGAGGAATAGAGAAAGCCTTGGTTAAGGTCTGAGCTTGAGTGCCCTTACCAGCACCTGGTGGTCCTAACAGAATAATGCGCATGTTTGCTCCTACGCAGAACAGGAGAAAAAGGAAAAATCAGCCCATTATAGGAAACTTTAAGCCAAGATTAAGCCCAGTGCTCCCCAATTCCCCCCATTTTAGGGCACAATCCCCAAATCGCCCCGACTGTTCCCATCGCGATACCCCCGCTCCGGGGCCGCTCCGAGGGCGCGGCATCCTGCTTCGTTGCTCTCAAACGCTCAAGGGCCGTCACTGACGGCCCTGGGCAGAATAAAGCAGCGCGTTTTGAACGCTCGTCTTATAAGATCTTGTTTAAGAACTCTTGGGTGCGAGCTTCCTTTGGATGCTCAAACACTTCCTCTGGAGTGCCCATCTCTAAGATCTTGCCCCCGTCCACGAAGATGACGCGATCGGCCACCTCACGGGCAAAGCCCATTTCGTGGGTCACGATCATCATGGTCATGCCCGACTCGGCCAGACGCTGCATTACGTCTAATACTTCCTTAACCATCTCTGGATCTAAGGCTGAGGTCGGCTCATCAAAGAGCATGATCTTAGGCTGCATCGCTAAGGCGCGCGCAATGGCGACACGCTGCTGCTGACCGCCGGACAATTGGCTCGGGAAGCTATCGGCCTTTTCCTTTAAGCCCACACGCTCTAACAGCTCTAAGGCGATTTGCTTGGCCTCCTCCTCGCTCTTCTTGCGCACCATCATTGGGGCCAAGGTGATGTTCTTGAGCACACTCATGTGCGGGAAGAGATTGAAGTGCTGGAACACCATGCCCACTTCAGCGCGAATGGTGTTGATATTGACGTCACGAGTGATGTCCTGACCGTCAATTGTGATCATGCCGTCAGTTGGCACCTCAAGGAAGTTGACGCAGCGCAGCAAGGTACTCTTGCCTGAGCCCGATGGGCCGATGATAACCACGACCTCGGACTTTTGGACGTCTAAATCGATGCCCCGCAAAATCTCATTGTTGCCAAATTTCTTGTGCAGATTACGAATCTTGATAATAGCGTCTGACATGGTTCTACCTGAAAAAAATCGGTTGCGGCACGGAGCAAGGCTCAAGCAAGGCTCAAGCAGGTGCGAACAAGGTTCAAGCAAGTACCCCCTGCTGAAAACTGCTCCACTACTTCGGCGCTACTACTTGAAGCGCTTCTCTAAGAAGGCGACAAAACGGGTGATGGACAAGGTCATGATGAGGTAGATGATTGCAACCGCGGTCCAAATCTCAAGCGATCCGTAGGTCGAGGCAATGACCAGCTGGCCCTTGCGGGTTAATTCCTCAAAGCCGATGACCGAGACCAAGGACGAATCCTTCAACATAGCAATGAACTCATTGCCCAGCTGCGGGATGGTGCGACGGAAGGCCTGCGGGATGACGATGAGACGCATGGTCTGAGTCCAGCTCATGCCCAAGGAGCGACCTGCTTCCATCTGGCCCTTATCAATCGATTGGATACCAGCACGGAAAATCTCAGCGACGTAAGCGCCCGAGTTAATCGAGCAGGCGGCAACTGCGGCCACAAACGGCTCAATGCGGGTGCCCAAGATAATCGGCAGGGCAAAGTAGATGATGAAGATCTGGACTAATAGTGGGGTGCCACGAATGAAGTCCACGTAGATCTTGGCCGGAATCCGAATCCAAGGGTAGCGGGCCAGCTCCGCAATACCCACCATTAAACCAATACAGGTACCTAAGAACACCGATACCGCCGTGATCTCAATGGTCACTAAGGCACCAATACCCAGCAGCGGTAAGCTGTCAAAGATTAAGGACAAGTCAAATGGAATCGACACGAGGCATAACTCTCATAAACGTCTGCAAGCGCCAAATGCTTACAAGCGATGACCTGCTAGATGGGAGCCTAGGCGCCCCATCCAGCCCATAGGGCACACAGCCGCAGCGACCTTACAGCTTTAAGGCCCTCTGCGGCTGTGCTGCTAAAGCCTCTCGGCTTTGGCAGAGAACAAAGGGTTAAGTTACTCCTTGTCAGTAGGAGCTAACTTAAACCACTTTTGGTAAATCTGATCGTAGGTGCCGTTGGCACGCAGCGTCTTTAAGCCCTCATTGATCTTGGTTTGCAGCTCGGTGTTATCTAAGCGCACGGCAATGCCATACTTCTCAGCGCTTAAGATCTCAGGGATCTCGGTGATGCCCTCCGAGGCATTGGACTGAGCGAGGAAGTAAAGGTTGATCGGACGGTCGTTAACTACCGCCTCACAGCCCTTAGCCTTTAACTCCATGAAAGCCTCGGGCTCAGTGTTGAAGGCCTTAACATTGCCGGGAGATAACTTCTCAGCGGCCATCGCGCCGGTGGTGCCAATTTGTACACACAGGGACTGTCCCTTTAAGTCCGAGACCTTAGGATACTTCTCAGCGTTCTCCTCACGGATTAAGACCGATAAACCGGAAGTGTAGTAAGGGTCGGAGAAAGCAACGCGCTTAGCGCGCTCTGGGGTAATCGACATGGCGGCGATAATGGCATCAATCTGCGAGGTCATGAGGGCCGGGATTAAGCCGTCAAAGGGCATATTGACGATCTCAACGTCATAGCCAATCTCTTTGCCGATGGCCTGCATTAATTCCACATCAAAGCCCGTGAGCGAGCCGTCTTCAGCGGCAAACTCAAATGGAGCATAGGTGGCCTCAGTGCCGACGCGCAAAGTCTCAGCTTGAGCTAAGGACACCGCACAGCACGAGAAAGCAGCAGCACAAGCCAAGGACTTCAGGGCACTACTTAAAGTAAACGACATATCATATCTCCCACCGCTACGCTCAAGCGCGCAACGACGCAACTGAGAAAAGGCAAGAACCAAAGCAGCTCCAGAAAAGCAAGGCACCAACCTACTTTCTGACCCGTCCTGCCGTGAACCAATTCGAGCTATGGGGCAGTGCCACGCTAACAGTTACGCTTCATGCCCTGCTTTAAGCCACGCTCCAACCTATTCTAAGGCAAAGCTAAGCGCGTATTATACGATCCACGGTTAAGCTTTGCGCGGGCTCACGCAAAAATAGCGTATGATCACATTTTCCAAAATGGTGCACCATCCCCTCGCAGCGCTGCCCCATAAGCGGCCTTCCCTTGCCCTATTTTGGCCCACGCCCCCGCGCAGCCACCGCGCTGCTCCCACCTCACAGCTACGTCCTCGCTGCTACCACCTCACTGCTACCACCAGGCTGCGCCCCAAATGCCGCTACGATCACGCAAATACGACCACGCAGATACGACAACGCAGCTGGGCCCCAAGACTTAGGTCTTGAGCCCCAGCTGCGTTGGCTGAACGTGCCGTTGGGCGGCGGCGCTGCCTAGCGACGCTGCCTGTCAGCGCTGTCTGGTGGCGCCGCCGCTTATTGGGCAGTTACTTATTGTCGGCCGGAGCCTCACCAAACCACTTGGTGTATAGCTCGTCGTAGATACCCTTAGCCTTTAACGACTCTAAGGCCTGATTGACCTGAGCTAAGAGCTCTTCATTGCTCTTTGGGATAACCATGGCCATATCCTCAGCGTCCAAGACCTGAGTTAACTCAACTAAACCCTCAGCGCCCTTGGAGGTCTTCATAAAGTACTGGTTAACTGGACGGTCATTGACCATGGCCTCGCAGCCGCCCTGCTTTAACTCCAAATAACCGGCATAGGCATCGTTAAAGGTGGTGACCTTGCCCGGGCTTAAGGTCTCAGCCTTCATCGCCGAGACCGAGCCTAACTGAGCGCACAGCTGCTGGCCCTTTAAGGCGTCAGCCCCGGCTTGGTACTTGGTGGCATCGCTGCTGCGGACGACAAAGGTAATGCCCGAGCGATAGTATGGAGCCGAGAAGTTCACACGCTTGGCGCGCTCTTCCGTGACCGTAAAGGAAGCTACCGCCATATCCACCTGCGAGGTCAGCATCGCTGGGATTAAGCCATCAAATGGCATCTGAACCCACTCGATCTCATAGCCCAGCTCTTGGGCCACTGCCTCGGCTAAGTCGATATCAAAACCGACCAGCTTGCCGTCTTGCGTAAACTCAAATGGAGCATAAGACGACTCAGTGCCCACGCGTAACGGGCCTCGGTTGGCGTCTTGCGCCCACGCGCTGGAGCTTTGCGCCATAAAGGCCGCACCAGCTAACACTACCGAGCCTAGCAAATTACGACTGAAATGGGACATCACGTCTATCTCCTCTCAAACCAAAAAACAGCTCACAGCCCCTCAGGGCTCTTAAGGGCGCTCATCCCTGATTTGCCCCTGAGCGCAGATTAAGGCGCTAAACGACGCGCGGCAGCGCTGTGGACAGCATGATACTCAGCTCACACAAAATACGCGCACTCGCACCAAATTTGCGCCCGCAACGCGAAGTTGACGCCCAGCTTGCACGTTTTTGAGGCACAATCCCCTTAATACCAAGTTTGCCTTCAAGGTTTACGTGCCCCCTCAAGGCTATGACTTGGGTGGGCAAGGCTATGACTTGGATGGGACTTGTTCCCAGTTCTATTCTCAACTTAAGCAAGGTGCGCTATGCTTGAGCCACAGCAACGAAGACGGACTCCCCCGCTGCGTCCAGCCAAGCCGCTGCGGAGCACAGTTCGTCGCGAGAAGGAGTTAAAGCTGTGAGAAAAAATGTAATTTTCGACTTTGGTGGGGTCTTATTGGATTGGGATCCACGCTACTTGTATCGTCCATACTTCAACGATGACGCTAAGATGGAACAGTTCTTGGCTGAAATCTGCACCGGAGAATGGAACTCCCAGATGGACGCGGGCAAGCCCTTTGCCCAAGGCGTCGCGGAGCTCGTAGCTCAGCACCCAGAGTGGAAAAAGGAAATTGAGCTCTACCACAGCGGCTGGGAGCAGATGCTCAAAAGCGAGCTTGCAGATGGCGTGGCTTTACTCAAGAAAGTCAAAGCCGACCCACGCTTTACCGTCTATGGCCTGACCAATTGGTCGGCCGAAACCTTCCCGTACGCCTTTAACAAATACCGCTTCTTAGACGACTTTGAGGGCATCGTCGTCTCAGGCGAAGAGCTGATGAAGAAGCCTGATAAGCGTATCTACTACACCCTGCTTGAGCGCTACCATTTAAAGGCCACTGAGTGCGTCTTTATCGACGATAGCCCTAAGAACATCGAGATGGCCAACAAGCTGGGCATCCACGGCATCTTATGGCAGCACAACCCAGATGAAGTTTGGGCCGAAATCGAGCGCGTCTACGCCGAGCCCAACGAACACTAAGCGCCGCCCGTAGGTGGCTGCGCGCAACGGCCGCCCGTAAGAGCTGCCGTTCCCCCAAAGGAAAACGGCCGCAAAGCGGCCGTTTTCCTTTTTGGGGGGATCAGCCCCTAGACTAAAGCTTCGCTGGGAAGACGAAGCATCTTAAGGTCAGATGCAGCACCCAAAGCACGGTCAGGGCGCTTTGAGCTGAGATGAGCTGGTTTAAGCGGGCTCTTTAGCGCGCTCTTAAGCGGGCTTTATTGCTTAGAGGCAATCAACTTGACCATGTCGCCTACGGTGGTGCATGGCATGAAGTCATTTAAGGCTAAGGCTAAGCCCTTCTCCTGCTTGTAGAAGAAGACGATGTTGAACAGAGCCAGCGAGTCAATATCGACACAGTCCTTGACCACGGTCTCAAGGGTGATCGGGTCGAGCGGATCGATGATTTCGACCAACTTGTCGAAAATTTCAGCTTCAGTCATGATGAATTCCTTTACTACTTGAGGCGCTCAGTGCCTAGCGCACGCCGCGCCGTACGGCCAATGGCCGCATTTGATCATCATAACGCAAAAGCAAAAAAGCTTCCAAAGTTGCAACTTAAGTTACCTCAGTTAACATCAGTTACAACTACGGAAGCTTTTTAGGCAGCCCGGCGCTCCGGCCGGGCATGCGGGCAAACCGGGCTTATCTGGTTAATCCAAGAAGCCCTTGAGACCAGCCGAGCGGCATGGGTGACGCAGCTTGCGCAAGGCCTTAGCCTCAATCTGGCGGATACGCTCACGAGTTACGCCAAACTGACGGCCCACCTCTTCTAAGGTGTGATCCGAGGTCATGCCAATGCCAAAGCGCATACGCAGGACCTGAGCTTCCCTTGGCGGCATCTCGTCTAAGACCGTGTTGATCGCGGCCTTTAACGACTCGGAGGTTGCAGCCTCCGATGGCACCTCAATCGAGCTATCCTCAATGAAGTCGCCTAAGTGCGAATCATCGTCGTCACCGACCGGGGTTTCCAAGGAAATTGGCTCCTTGGCGATCTTCATGACCTTGCGGATCTTCTCCTCAGGCAGCCCCATCTTCGAGGCCAGTTCCTCCGGTGTTGGCTCGCGGCCCTTTTCTTGGAGCATCTGACGGGAGATACGATTGAGCTTGTTGATGGTCTCAATCATATGAACCGGGATGCGGATGGTACGAGCTTGGTCAGCAATGGAGCGGGTGATCGCCTGACGAATCCACCAGGTGGCGTAGGTCGAGAACTTGTAGCCACGACGGTACTCGAACTTATCAACCGCCTTCATCAGGCCGATATTGCCTTCTTGAATTAAGTCGAGGAATAAGAGACCACGATTGGTGTACTTTTTGGCAATCGAGATGACCAGACGCAAGTTGGCCTCGACCATCTCCTTCTTGGCCTTCTTGGCCATGGCATCGCCCATCATGACGCGGCGCGAGAGCTCACGTAAACGCGCAATCGAAATGCCGGCTTCCTGCTCGATGTCTTGCAGCGCCTCAACGCACTTCTCAATTTGCGCACGGTACTCCTTTAAGCGCGTTGCGTAGGCACGACGAGGCTTGATCGCCTTTTCGTACCACTCCATGCTCGACTCCTTGGCCGAGTCAGTGTAGTAGGTGCGCAGGTCATCGACCTTCATACCGCAGCGGGTAACCGCAATCTCACGGATGCGACGGTCTTGCGCCTTAACGCGCTCCATCATATCGCGCATGTGGTTTAACAAGGCCTCAAGCTGCTGAGGCACTAAGCGGAAGGTCGAGAACAGCTCAGTTAAGCGCTTGAGCTCATCATCGTACTTACGCTTGTTAGCAGCACCCGTCTTGTCGCGCAGGGCTTGCACCTTATCAAATTGAACCCGCAACTCCGAGAATTTCTGCTTGATGGTCTCAGGATCTGGACCAGAATCGTTCGAGGAGCCCGCGCTCTCGCCCTCGCCCTCGTCCTCATCGGCGACCTCAACTTCGGCCTCCGCGGCCTTGCCCTTACGGCTCTTGCGCTTAGCCGGAGCCTTCTTGGTCGCAGCCTTGCCCGTCTCCTCGTCTTCGCCCTCTAAGCCTAAGTCTTCGTCATCGACCATATCGGCATCGATGTCAGCGTCGATATCATCGCCTAGCGCCTCAAGCTCTTCATCATCGATGATTTCTGGCTCTTCAACCGTCAGCGCCTTGGACTTAGCCGCCTTAGCCTTTTCAGCGGCGGCGTTTGCTGCCGCGCGCGAGCTGGCGACTTGAGCGATCGCCTTCTCAAGCTGGGCATCATCTTCGACGTACGGATCGGTAAAGCCGACAATGATGTCACTAAAGCGTAATTCCGTCTCAGGATCGCAGGCCTCGTCAAAGCGGGCAAAGAGCTCGCGCATCGCCATTGGGTACTCGACGATGCACTTTTGTACATCGTTGGTACCGCGCTCGATACGCTTGGAGATCTCAATCTCATCCTTGCGCGTTAGCAGCGAGACATTACCCATCTCGCGCATATACATACGCACAGGATCGGTGGTACGACCAATATCAACCGAGCTGTCTAACTGCGAAGCTACCGTCTCAACGTCCTCGGAGTCAACCGACTGCGAGTTTTCATTGATTAAGAGCTCATCAGGATCTGGTGGGGTTTCACAGACTCTGATGCCCATATCAATAAAGGTCTGAATGAAGACCGAGAGCTGATCGCCTGAGATGATATCAGGCGGAATCAGGTCATTGATTTCTTCGATGGTGAGGTAGCCCTGCTCCTTACCACGGGCAATCAGTTGCTTAAACTCGGTGCTTGCGGAATTGTCCATCAAACATGTTCCCACGAAAACTAGACTAGCTAAGAAAGGCTCAAACGAGCATTTTAGCAATTCTAGCGCAGCTAAACAAGCTACTAGGTCATGATCAATGCGTCAGCGCGCCCACAAATATGGGCTTTTTGACGCGCCACCTTCACTTGGAGCCCATAAGCTGAGAGCTGATTTGATGCCGCCGTTTTCATTAAGTAAGGCGCGGCCTAAGGAGCAGATGCTGCACAAGTGAAGATGAGTACTAAGTCTAACGAAGTTAGAACCAGTCATCTAACGAAGTTAGCACAAGGAAGTTAGAGGGTATAAGGTATATATGCGGCCTGCGGCCGCGCAGTTCAAGTCACAATGGTTGAGTATCTGAGGTTAGGGATTTTGGGGGTGGGTATCAGTTGGCAGCAGATAGGCGCCCCGTAGGGCGTTAGGCCTACAACGTAAGGCCCTTAAGCGCATGGCCCGCCTCAAGCGTAATTGGTGGCGGTGCGGTTGCGACTTAAGTATCTAAATGGGCAGATCACGCTGCGCGGCACCTTGATGACCGCGCCCACGGAGAGCACGCGGTTACCGATGCGATAGTCGCGATTTAAGAACATCAAGCGAAAGATGCCCTCGGGCGCTTCCGACTCATCGTCTAACACAATATAGTCACTGACTTTGTGGTCACGCGCGTAGAGCGAGGCCACCATGCCGCGCTTGATGGGATATGGATTGCCCGGGTAAGGCAAGAAGGCGTGTGCAATCACCCGCTTGGGCGGACGCACAAAGCGATAGCAGGCCACAGCGTTTAAGGCGAGTTCGACGTTAATGGAGATCTCGTTATCGGTGGCGTCGTCACGCACGCCAATGGCGCTGAGACCCTCCATATAATCGGACAAGAGCTGGCCGTCGAGGACACAAAACGGCATGCCGTATTCGGGGAATACCGCTAAGTGCTCAACCTTGAAATTAGTCTTAAAAAAGTAGCGCACCCCGTTATCGAGCGTGATGTGCAGGCCCAGGTAATCCTGACCGTTGACGCTTTGATAAGACCAAGTTCCAGACTCACCTGGAGCTATCCTCATGACACCATACCTTAGAGCATTCGCCCATGCCCGTTAAGGCCCCAATGCCGCAGCCTAAGCTCAAACTAACGAGCTTAGTGCTGGGCCGCTTTCTCACCACAAAAAACAAATGCGCTGTCTTATGCCGCAAACGCTCCCTCGGCCTAAGCATTATCAGTCATCTTAGCAAAGCCCTAGGCATGCAAGATTCAAGTTGCCTCACAAAATTTGGTAGCATCTAGGACAAATCGTGCGCTTTGCACCAAGTTGAGTCTGATTGCGACGCAACGTGACGCAACGTGACGCAACGTGACGCAATGAGACAAATGCTCACCACTTGCGCGCTGCAAGGAACGTCAGCCCGAAAAAAAAAATTGACAAGCACCGTGGATTACCCCGCGATGCAAATTTTTGGCCGCACGCCCGGCTACCGCCAGCGCCGTGCCTTACCGTGCCTACCCTTGGCCCTACAGATTATCGACAATGTCCTTAATCAAGGCTGGGCCTTGGTAGATAAAGGCCGAGTACAGCTGCAATAAAGACGCACCGGCTGCCAGCTTCTCGCGCGCGGCAATAATGCCGTTCACACCGCCCACACCGATGAGCGGAATGCGATCGCCTACCTGCTCATGAACCTGTGCTAACACCTTGGTTGCCTGCGCGCGCAGCGGCTCACCGGAGAGTCCGCCCCACTCGCTGGCATGCGGCAGACCGTAAATGGCGTCACGCGAGGTAGTGGTATTGGTTGCAGTGATGCCGTCGATCTTAAGGCGCAAGCAAGCATCGCAAATGGCCTCAAGCTGAGTTACCGTAAGATCCGGCGCAATCTTGACCACGAGGGGCACATAGCGCCCGCCCGAGGCGAGCTTGCCCTGCTCTTCTTTTAAGCGCGATAAGAGCTTGACCAAGGGCTCGGCCTCTTGCAGCGCGGTTAAGTCCTTGGTGTTGGGGCACGAAATATTGACCGCGATGTAGTCGCAGTAGTGGTAGACCTTGTTCATGCAGATGAGGTAATCATCCACCGCATTTTCAAGCTTGGTGGTCTCATTCTTACCGATGGAAACGCCGATAATGCCTTGGTAGTGGCGTTGCTGCAGGTTCTTGACCAGATAGTCAACGCCGGCATTGTTAAAGCCCATCCGGTTGATGATGCCTTGGGCCGACTTAATGCGGAACATGCGCGGCCGTGGGTTGCCCTTTTGCGGCTTAGGGGTCACGGTGCCCAGCTCCAAGTGGCCAAAGCCTAAGGCGCCCAAGTAGTCGATGGCATCGCCATTTTTGTCCATGCCCGCGGCAAGGCCTAAGGGATTTTGAAACTTCAATCCCATGACCTCAACGGGCTTAGCTGCGACCTGTTGTGCAAACAGCTTGATGAGCGGCTCCTTGCCTAATAAGCCGCCGAGCTTGATGGTCAGACCATGAGCGTTTTCTGGGTCTAAGCAGAAAATCAAAGGACGCATCAAGCTGGGATATAAGCCATATAACGACATGTCGTAATCCTGTAAAAAGATCCTATAACAAGATCGGAGGCGCCCGCCCCTCAACCAAACCATGCTCAAACCGGACTGCCCCCACACTGAGAGCAGGCCCCAAAGGTGGGAGCACGGCCCAGTTTAAGGACGAGACGCCCTCAGAGGCGCTCGAGGCGCAGAAATTTGTTTTGCGCGCTAATCACTAAGCGAAAGTCACCCTGCACCCCGCTGCGCGTGGTGTAGCGGCGCAGATGATTGGCATCGAGATCGACCACCGGGCCCTCGACGGAGCGCACCCGCAGGCGATGCGCGGCGCCGCGGTAAACCCGCATCAGCTCATCGGGATCGATGTTCAAGTGGAAATGAAAGTAACGCTCCCCTGCCATCTCCTACTCCTGCTTTGGTGGGTGCAACCGCGTGCTGACGCACGAGGGTAACTACACGCGCCGGTGACTACACTTGTTCTCAACTACGCGCTTACGCTTTCTCTTGGGTTAAGGCCGCATTGACCTTTTCAAATACCGCGCGGTTGAGGCCATCGATATTGCGGATCTTATTTAAGTATTCCTCGGCCTTAGCTTGACGAACCGCATCAAAGCGGCGATAGCCCATCATGCCATCTAAGATGCGCGAAGCCACCGCTGGGTTGATGGAGTTAAGCTGCTTGACTACATCGTAAATCAAGAGATAGCCCGTGCCGTCCTTGCGGTGCAGCGCTACTGGATTGTTGTAGGCTAAGGTGCCTACCAAAGCGCGGACGCGGTTTGGATTGGTGATGTCAAAGCGTGGGTGCTCTAAGAGCTTGCGCACGGTCTTGACCGTATCTTCCTTGCGCACCGCCGCCTGCATGGCAAAGAATTTGTCAAAAGTGAGCGGATCGGAGCCGTAGCTGTCCTCAAAACGCTCGAGCAAAGCTGCCTTGCACGGCAGGTCAAGGCGCACGGCGGTGCTGATCGCGCTGTAGCGATCCGTCATATTGTTGGCATCGTAGTAGGCGCGCGAAATGAGGTCATCTGCCTTCATGGTCGCCTCGCCTGAGGTGTCCGCTGCCGCATCCTCAGCGCCCAGCTCATCGCTTTGCGCTAAGTAGCCCAAGGCCACCATGTACTGCGCCGCGCCATGCACGGCACGCTTAGCCGCGCTTTGGGCGTCATACTGATACTTACCGCTGCTGCAGGTGGCGTGTTCTAAGGCCTGGTACTCTTCGTGTAAGGCCACCGCGAGCATGCGCCGTAACTTGCGGTAAATCGCGGTCAGTGAGTCGAGGCTGACCTTCTTGAAGGTCTCAAGAATCGAATCAAAGCCCGGCAGCACAATCAGCAAGGCCTTAAGCTGCAAATCTAAGTCTGGGTCATTGATGACATAGCGCGTAGCGTTGATGATGGCCTCAGGCTGTGGCAACTCGCCTAAGTCAGCCTTATCTAGGTGCTGATGGATATAGGCGGTAACCAAGGAGCGCTGTGCGTCCACCCGAATAAACGGATCGTCGCAGTGCTCTAACAGATTGAGGTAGTCTTGCTCGGTGTAAATCGAGGAGAGCTTAACCGGGGCCGAGAAGTCGCGGAACACTACCGGAATGGTGCCTTCAGGTACCCCAGTGAACTCAAAGGACTGCTCTTTATCATTGAAGATCAAGACTCCCGACTGAGGCAACTGCGGTGGGGTAACCACCGTGCCATCCGGGGCCATAAAGGAGGTGCGTACTGGAATTAAGAACGGCTCCTTGTTCTTTTGCCCTGGAGTTGGCGGGGTCGACTGGGTTAAGGTCAAGGTCAGCTTGCCTAAACCGCCGCAGCCTGCGGCCGCGCCATCTGCGACAGCCACGGACTCAGTTGGTGCCGCAGCAGGCTGCACTGCGGCATCCGTTGGGACAGCTGCAGGCTGCTCTGCGGCTGCACCCGGCTCATAAATCCACTTGGCGTAGACCTCGGGGGTACCTGCCTGCGAGTACCAGCGCCGGAATTGGGCTAAGTCGCGCATCGAGGCACTTTCCATGGTTAAGATGAAGTCTTCGATGGTGGCGGCCGAACCGTCAAAGCGCTCTAAGTACTGGGCAACGCCCTTTTGGAACAATTCCTCACCCAAGATGGTGTGAATCATACGGATGACTTCCGCCCCCTTGTCGTAGATGGTGACGGTGTAGAAATTGTTCATCTCCATCACTTGCTCGGGGCGCACTGGGTGGGCCATTGGGCCTGCGTCCTCGGCAAATTGCTTGGAGCGAATTAAGTTGATGGCATCAAGGCGGGTCAAGACGCGGCTGTAGACGTCCGAGGAGAACTCTTGGTCACGGAAGACGGTCAAGCTCTCCTTTAAGCTCAGCTGGAACCAGTCGCGTAAGGTGACGCGATCGCCGGTGTAGTTGTGAAAATACTCGTGACCAATCACACCTTGAACCCGATAGTAATTGCTATCGGTGGCGGTCTCTTCGTCCACTAAGACGCAGCTGGAATTGAAGATGTTGAGCGACTTGTTCTCCATCGCGCCGAAGTTGAAGAAGTCAACTGCGACCACCTTGAAGTTGTCCAAGTCATACTCGAGGTTAAAGCGCTTCTCATCCCAGGCCATCGCGTCCTTGATCGCCTGCATCGCAAACAGGCCGCGCTGGTACGCACCGCGATCGACGTACAGCGCCAACTCAACCTCGCGCCCGGACTTGGTGACAAACTTGTCCTCGATGATATCAAAGGTGCCTGCGACTAAGGCAAAAAGATAGGATGGCTTAGGGAATGGATCTTCCCAGACGGTATAGTTACGACCGTTCTTGGTGCCCGAATCAACTAAGTTGCCATTGGATAAGAGCACGCCGCAGCCATACTCTGGGCCAATGATGGTGACACGGTACTTAGCAAGGACATCCGGGCGATCTAAGAAGTAAGTGATGCGGCGAAAGCCCTCGGGCTCACACTGGGTGCAAAAGCAGCCACAGCTCTTGTACAGGCCCATCAGCGAGGTATTGGCCACAGGATTGATCACCACTTCGGTGGTGAGCTCAAACTCGTTAGGAACCTCGGGGATGACTAAGCCGCCTTCGACTTCTTGGTACTTACACGGCTGGCCGTTTAACAGCACCTCGTTTAAGGTCAAATCTTCGCCATCAAGGCGCAGCGGGGCGCGACTGTCAGAGGTCAAACGCTCATAGTGGGCGCTAGAACGGACCACCGTCGCCTCATCGGACAAGGTAAAGGTCAAATCGATGTCAACGGCAGTAAAATCTGGCTTCTTGTAGTCTAAGCGCCGCTTTACCTGAAACGAGTTTGATGCCATGTCGTCCCCTCATCATCGTGAACCATACCAAAAAAGGCAGGTGCCGCTGTCAGCGCTGGTGCCCCAGCTCCCAGCTTTGGTCCTGCCTTTTCTCAAGCCGGGGGCCTGGGCCCCGACTCTGCCTAAAATCTATTGGATCTGCGCTGCTGCAACCTAGCATTAGCTGCCATATTACTCAGCTTGCAGCACAATGGTGCCGTGGTCTTGGGCCACCGCGCCCTTGCTGGGACGCAGTACCGAAGGATAACGGCTATCCTCTAAATGCTTGCTCATCGAGCTGTGCGTGCTCTCCCGCACCAAGTCTTGAAAATCTTGGTCGCTCAAGCGCAAGAAGGTGTCATCCTCATTGACCGTGCGCCATGGCCCCAATAAGGCGCCATCCTCGGCCACATTATCCATCTCTTGATAAAGCGGCGCCTCTGGCACTACATCTTGCTCCATGGCCGCGGCGCTCGGCGCCGAGGCCCGCACCTCCGCGGCAATGGTAGCATCGCCCTGAGATTGGTTCGTCGCGCCTTGAGCTAACGTGCGGACGACATCCGCCCCAGCATCGGCACTGCCTGCCGCGCTGCCTGCTGCGCCTGCCGCCACACCGCCCGTCGCGCTGCCCGCTGCGCCGCTATTTTGGTCCGTCTCCTGGGCGCTCAAGCCCTTACGCTCTTGGGGCTCTGTTACGGTCATACTCGGGGCGCTTGCGGCATCAGCCACGGCTTGCGCCGCAGTTACGGCGCTCACGCGCGGCTGCGACGCTTCTAGGTTGCGCTCTAAGGCTTGCCCCGCCCCAATTGCAGCACCGTTAGTTGCGCTGCTTGGCACCGACTCAGCGGCGCGTTTGACCATGGGGCGCGCAGGCATCGCCGCGGCCCCCGGAGGCGAGCTTAAGCCCGTGCCCTTGGAGATCTCATCTTGCTGCACCTGATAGCGGGTTAAGACCGGAGTGTTCTTATCCTCGTACAGCTTCTGCTTTTGGGCGGCAGCAAAATCGCTCGCGATGGCGACGGTCTCATCTAAAATCGCGTCATCAAACTCAAAGTCCTCATCTAAGTCCTTAAGCTTGGCAATCGGCGCCTCACCCATCACCTCTAAGCGCTGGTTGATGGTCTCTAAGCGGTAGGCGTCGTCATCCTCCTTCATCGCCTCGCGCTCTGCTAAATTGACCGATAGTACTTTCTTGTTCTTGAGCTCATAGTAGCGCTCTAAGTCGGACTTCATGACCTTAAAGAAGACGTTATCGGCACTGCGCTGCTGCGACAGACGGGTCAACTCCGGCACGTAAGCGGCGATATTGAGATAGCCCTCATATGGTACCGCGCTGATCTTGTCCCACGGCAAGGCGTTCGGCTCGCTCGACTCACCAAACTCAGTGCTGTCAACATTGGTCGGCAGGAAGATATCCGGGGAGACGCCCTTTAACTGGGTCGAACCGCCGTTGATGCGGTAGAACTTGGCGATGGTGTAGTGAATCGAGCCAAATTCGGCGTCATTGAAGTCGTAGACGCGCGCCAGGGGCTTGGACTGCTGCACCGTGCCCTTACCAAAGGAGGTATCGCCGACCACTAAAGCGCGGCCATAGTCGCGTAAGGCGGCGGCCATAATCTCCGAGCTCGAGGCCGAGAGGCGGTTGATCAGCACTACCAATGGACCGTCGTAGGCCACGCCCGGATCGGTGTCAAATTGCGGGATGACATTACCGCGGGCATCGCGCACCAGCACGATCGGGCCTTGCTTGATAAACAGGCCTGAGGACAAGGTCGCCTCTGGTAATAGACCACCGCCGTTATTGCGCAAATCGATGATTAAGGCGTCCAGCTTGGTACCGTCTTTTTGCACCCGGCTCAGTTCACGCTTAATGTCTTGGTGCAAATTGGTGTAGAAGGATTTGATGCGCAAGACACCAATCTTCTTGCAATCAGGCCCGAGCTGCGCCATCGCTGCGGCCTTAGCCTCGGCTTCAGCCTTCTCTTGGGCCGCCTCAGCGGCAGCCTGGTGCGCCTCGCTTAAACCGGCTCCAGCCGCCGTGTCGGCTCCGTCCGAGCTCTCCTGGTCAGCTCCGTCCTTATGCTTGGACTTGTCGGGAACCGTGATGATGGTGCCATCGGCGCCTAAGAACTTAAGCTCAATCTTGGCCTCAGAGTCTTGCAGGCGTACCTTATCGCGGATGATATCGACGCTAAAGGTGGTCATCTGCGAGCCTTCACCGCGCTCGATGTCCAAGGTGACCTTGGTGCCCTTGGGCCCCTTGATCTTCTTGACGACATCATTGAGGCGCCAGCCAATGATGTCCTCATAGGTACCGTCAGCTTGACGCACGCCCACGATCTTATCCTTGGCCTTGAGCTTCTTGCTGCGCTCGGCCGGTGAGCCCGGCAAAATCGAGTTGATGACGGTGTACTCATCTTCGCTCGTTAAGACCGCGCCGATCCCCTCCAAGGACAAATTGAGATTGTCATTGAAGCTCTCGGAGTCATCCGGGCTTAAATACGAGGTATGCGGATCGATCGCGGTAGCAAAACTGTTCTCAAAGACCGAGAACACGTCTTCAGATGTGGTTTGCGCCAAGCGCCCTAGAGCGGCGTTATAGCGGCGCAACAGGCGCGCCTTGGCCTCATCGGGGGTCTTATCTGAGAGCAGCTGCAAGATGTAATCGTTCTTGAGCTCAACCAACCACTGATGCTCTAAAGCCGCCTCATCGGGCAGGAAGTCGGCATCCTTGCGATCAAACTCAACAAAGTCATGCGCCGTTAAGTCGAGCTTGTCGTTTTGGATCTGGTCGACGAAAAAGGAGTACTTGTTAAAGCGCTTCTTGATCGAGGTGTTGAAGATCTCATACGGGTAGCTCAAGTCGCACAGCACCAAGGCGCGAATCATACGGTCGCGATTTTGGTAAATGGTGTCAACCTCGCCCTTGGTAAAGAGGCTCTTGTTGTAATCGATGAGATAGAGGTATTGCTTGATGACTTTGTCGGCAAAGTCATTGTTGACCTCAATCGCCTTATAGTGCGCGCGGAAGAAGCTATTAGCCGTACGAGTACAAGACGTCTGGTGGATTCCCTCTGGCTCAAGCTCCGGGAGCTCTTCGTAAGTTGGAATCGACAATTTGGCCTGCGCGCTCACTGCCATCAGTGCCGCTGCCAGTCCCAGCGCAAGGTGAGAAAATTTAAGCACAGCTAACGCTTCCCCTGTTCTGACTTCTGTCAGAAAGTCAATGAAGCCCGCGCTGTAAGCAGCACCACACTAGCCACTTCCCGCGGACGCACGACCACGAGTAACCAAACAGCCCCGCTGTTGGCACTGCGTGCGCACATAGCAAGCGCGCGCCTTAAGCTCGCGGCACGCCTTAAGCTATGCACTTGAATCTGTAATTATAAGCTTAGCGCGCCCTACTTAGCGCACGCTTAGCACAAAAGTGCGCGGATTTGCCGCGCCGCCTACGGCGCCGAACCCGGCACCGCCATGCCCACCTGAAAACCGCCACGCCCGCTCGGTCCACCGAATACCACCGCGTCCCAGCCCCCGCGCTAAACACGCCTAAGGCGTTACCAGCCCAAGCGCAGTGCGCTTAGTCCGACAACGCCTTAGTTGCTTAAGTTAATGCCGGGCCAAGATCCTAGACCTAGGCTAGTGCGGCCTTAGGCCTGCGGGGCTGCCCCCGAGTTTGGGCCTGAACCTTGGTTTGCGCCCCCATGGCCCTGACCGCCTTGACGTGGGCCGTGGCTGCGCTGAGCCCCGCGATTATCGCGCCCGTCACGGGCGCCATCGCGGCCCCCCTCGCGGCGCGGCCCGCGGCTTTGACCAGGACGGCCGTTAAAGGAGCGACGGCCCTGACCCCCACGGTTGTTGCCCCCCTCGCTCAAGAAGACTTGGCTTAATGGGATGTTAACCGGTAAGCCGTTTGAGAGGGTAACGTTGACGTTACCGTTGCCGCGTAAGGCCTCGGAGACCGTGGCCTGCACGTAATTGCGGTTAGTGGAGACAAAAACGCGGCGTCCGACGCGAATATCGCTTTCCTTGGCTGGAGTGTAGCGCCGCTGCGGGCGATTGTTGTTATTAGGACGAGCCCCGGCGCGAGCGCCCTCGGTGCGCCCACCGCGCCCAGGCCCCCGGCCCG
>DXIF01000135.1 GCA_019113025.1 Candidatus Anaerobiospirillum stercoravium
ACCTAGTTTTGGTCACAAAACAAGGCACCCAACCAGCCCCGAGCGCCGGGGACCGGGGGCCGGTGCCCCAATATGACACAACGCACCACCGCTGCCAGCGCGGTGCTCAGCCCCCAGCGCATTGCTCTGCCGCCGACGCTAATCGAGGCATATCAAGCAGTGATAGCCACAATCGCGGCATTTCAGCAGCACGCAGCCGAGCTCTCTTGTCCGCCGCCCACGCCACCTAAAGCACCAAAGCCAACGTCCCAGCCAGCCATTAGGACCATTGAGCCCACCGGTCACGGTAACGTTGGGTGAGCCGCACTGCGGACAGATGAAGATGGGCATAAACCAAGTCCTCAGTTGTTACCAGAAACTGAAAGCATAGTAACTGAGCACTTTTCCAGTATCAGGAATCCAAAGCGTTCCCCGACAAAAGAACACTAAAAAACGCACTGCGGCCCAGCTCCGCCGGAAGCGCGGCGCTGCCTCCAACTACAGCGCTCCGCACCGTGCCAATTGCGGCGCCAACCTAAGCGGCATGCTGATTTATCCAGGCCGCAGCGGCCACCTTCCGTCACGCGCGCCCCGTCTGCGAAGCTCCCATCTACCGCCCCTTGGGTCACCTTTGAGCGCCACTCTCAGAAAATTTAGCTTCCGCCGCGCCATAAGCTCCAGTTTTCGGAAAATGCCGCCCCCTAAGCCAACAAGGCCGCACGCTCCTTTGTGGGAGTGCGGCCTTGTGGTCATATGAGATCTGAGTTGTCGCGGCGGCTACGGCTGCTTGGACTGCTTGTCCTTAGACTGCTTAGCCTTAAACTTATCAGGCAGCTGCTGTAGGCGCTCACAGCCCTCAACCGTGAGCTGAATAAACTCGTCGTAGCTCATCTGGGACTTAAAAATCTGCTCGTAGCTATCGTCGACGCGGCACTTGAGCGGACGCTTCTCATAGCAGGTGCACAGTCGAGTGATCGGGTCGTAGTAGCGGCACACGCCTTGGCCGTTATCAAGGTCGGCGTACACCCCACCAAAGGCCTCCAAATGCGAGCAACAGGCGCCGCATTGCGTGCAATGAAAGTGGCCACAGACCTGACCGGGCTTATCCTCAACTAACGACTTCTCAGACTGAGCCATACTCCCTCCCCATAGCATAAGCCCCGCTTGAGACCGCCAGCTCGGCGGCCCCCTGCGGGGCTCGTTTTAGGCCTTGGGGCTCAGCTTAGCATGAGTCCAAGGTCATCTCATATGGCCATCGGCCACAGCTGAGGCCTTAGGCCATCAGCTGCTGCTTTAAGGCCTCGATTTCGGCCTTGGTCTGGTTGACCGCGACACCGCCTAAGACGTCGCGCTTGGCTAAGATGCTGTCTAAGGACAGGATTGGGTAGACGTCTTCAGCGATGACATCCTTGAAGCGCTTAAACTCCTCAACCGAGAGCTCCTCTAAGGCCTTATTTTGATCAATGGCATAGAGCACAACCTGACCTACGATGTCGTGGGCCTCACGGAACGGCACGCCCTTGGAGACTAAGTAGTCGGCCAGCTCGGTGGCATTGGAGTAGCCGCCCTTGGCCGCGGCCTCAATCTTAGGCAGATTGAGCTTGATGCCCTCAAAGACCAGGGCCATCATGTCAAGGCACTCATGCCAGGTGTCTAAGGCGTCAAATAAGCCTTCCTTGTCCTCTTGTAAGTCCTTGTCGTAGGCCAAAGGCAGCGCCTTAACCGTGGTTAAGATACCCATTAAGGCCCCCACCACGCGCCCGGCCTTGCCGCGGATTAACTCGCAGGCATCAGGATTTTTCTTTTGTGGCATCAAGGACGAGCCCGAGGTGACCTTGTCCGAGAGCTCAATGAAGTTGGCTTCGCCCGAGTTGTAGATGATGAGGTCTTCAGCTAAGCGCGATAAGTGCACCATGCTGATCGACGCGCAGCTTAACAGCTCCATCACATGGTCGCGGTCGGACACGGCATCTAAGCTATTGTGAGTGGCGCCCTTAAAGCCCAAGCTCTTGGCTAAGGCCTCGCGATCAATGGGGTAGGCGGTACCGGCAAGGGCGGCGCTGCCTAATGGGCAGATGTTGAGCAAGTCGCGCACGTTGTTTAAGCGTACAAAGTCGCGATCTAACATCTGTAAGTAAGCAAGGCAGAAGTGGGAGAAAGTGACGGGCTGGGCGCGCTGTAAGTGGGTGTAGCCCGGGAAGATGATGCCTTGGTTTTCGTCTGCAACCTTGAGCAGCTGGCGCTGTAAGTGGCGAATCGCCTTTAACAGCTCATCACAGGCCCCGCGGCAGAAGAGCTTTAAATCAAGCGCTACTTGGTCATTGCGTGAGCGGCCGGTGTGCAGCTTCTTGCCCAGGGCGCCGACCTTTTCAATCAAGCGGCGCTCGACATAGGAGTGAATATCCTCGTCACCGGCGGCGGCAATCTCAAGCTCACGCCCGCTCATCTCTTGCTCGAGCTCATTTAAGGCTTGGATTAAGCTAGCGCACTCTTGCTCGCTTAAGACCTTGACCTGAGCTAAGGCCTGAGCCCAAGCGCGCGAGCCCTCAACGTCCTCATGAAACAGTCGGTAATCAAAGCGCAGCGAGTCATTGAAATGCTTGAAACGCTCATCGCTATCTTGGGTAAATCTGCCGCCCCATAACGCCATAATGCTGTCCTTTGGTGGGTTCCCCACCTCAAATGCTGGGGCCTGTGCCCCTACGCCCAGGCCGCCCCACTGTTTTTTGGGCGCCCTTGGGCTTAGTAAAACCTGTGGGCAGTGCTGCCCAAAATGACAAGCCCGCGCGTCCACCTAGTCAGCTGATGCTGCCAAGGTGAGCGCTCGGGCTGGGGGGCCTAAGCCCACGGCTTAGGCCAAGGAGAGCTTAGTGCAATTACTTGCCCTGCTCTTGCTGCTTGCGGTGCTCAGCGTTTAACGCACGGATACGTGCTGGTAACGAGTAGAGCTGGATGAAGCCCTTGCCGTCAGCCTGGTGGTAGACGTTATCAGCACCGAAGGTTACGAAGTCGAAGTTGAAGAGGCTATTTGGGCTGTCCTTTTGGATGATGTCGCAGTTGCCCTTGTACAGACGAACTACGACCTTACCATTGACGTCCTTAGCAACCTCATCGGCAGCGGCCTGTAAGACCTCGCGTAAGCGGGTGAACCAGCGGCCATCGTAGACTAACTGAGCAAACTCGATGGCAAGGTGGTCACGCCAAATGCGGGTGGTCTTGTCTAAGACTAATTGCTCGATCGCACGTAAAGCCTTGTGGATGATGGTGCCGCCTGGGGTCTCATAGCAGCCACGGGACTTCATGCCCACTAAGCGGTTCTCAACGATGTCGATCCGGCCGACACCGTTGCGGGCACCGCGCTCGTTTAACTCGTTTAAGCACTCAAAGGCCGAAACCTTCTTGCCGTCGATCTCGGTGACGACACCGTTCTCGATGGTCAGCTCAAAGGTCTCTGGAGTATCAGGGGCCTTTTGTGGGTCCACAGTCCAAGTCCAAACGGCGTCGGAGGCTGGGTTCCAGGTGTGCTCTAACTCACCGCCCTCAGTTGAGATGTGCAGGGCGTTGGCGTCGCGGCTGTAGATCTTCTTTAAGGTAGCCTTGCAAGGGATGTTGCGCTCAGCTAAGTAAGCTAAGCAGTCCTCACGGCTGCGTAAATCCCACTCACGCCATGGCACGATGACGTCTAAGTGTGGGGCTAAGGCCGCAACCGCACTCTCAAAGCGGACCTGATCGTTGCCCTTACCGGTCGCACCGTGGGAGATAGCATCGCAGCCTTCTGCTAAGGCCGCCTCAACCATGGCCTTGCCGATAACTGGGCGGGCAATGGCGGTACCTAACAGGTAGGACTCCTCGTACAAAGCACCGGTCTTATAGGTCTCAAAGACGTAATCGCGGACAAACTCTTCGCGCAGGTCTTGGACGATGCACTTGGAGGCGCCGGAGTTCTTAGCCTTCTCTTCGATGCCCTCTAAATCCTCGCGCTCTTGGCCGACGTCAGCGACAAAGCAGACGACCTCGCAGCCGTAATTTTCCTTTAACCATGGCACGATGGTCGAGGTATCAAGGCCACCGGAGTAAGCCAACAGAACCTTCTTGTACTGCTTCTTTGGTTGCATGTGTTTACCCTCAATATAAGCGCCAGGCGCTTATTCATAATGCCAACTCAAGCTCCAAATGACCAAATGAGTGGCACCGTGGGCAGGACCACCAACAACAAAAACCGGCTCGTCCTTGCCCGTGCAAAAAATTGGTTGGGCCGCAAGCGGCATGCCGCCGCGGCCCGTTAAACGATGTGCTCAAGCCTCGCAGCTTAAGCTAGCTGCTTAAACTTAAACCAGTTACTTAAACCAGTTGCTTAAACTAGCTGATTAAACCGCGCTGGGATTCAACAAGGTTGCCAGTAAGGCCATGTGGATGTGCAGGCGATTCTCAGCCTCATCAAAGACCACGCTCAATGGGCCATCCATGACCTCATCGGTGATCTCATAGCCGCGGTGAGCCGGCAGGCAGTGCATGACTAGCTTTGCCCCCGACGAAGCGACTAAGGCCTCGTTGATTTGGTATGGCAGATAGCGCTTCTTGACCTGCTCTAATGGGGTGTCATCGCCCATCGAGACCCAAGTATCGGTGTACAGGACGTCGTAGTCCTTTAAGGTCGAGAGATCGGAGGTGACGTTGACCGAGCCGCCGTAGATCTTGGCCTGCTCGGCGGCCAGATTGAAGACCTGGACATCAGGGCCGCAATTTAATGGGCAAAAGCAGGTGACGTTTGCCCCTAAGATCGCGCCTGCGACCAATAAGGAGTTGGCGACATTGTTGCCATCGCCTAAGTAGGCGACCTTGACCTTATCCATCTTGCCCAGATGCTCCTTGATGGTCATGAAGTCGGCCATGACCTGAGCTGGGTGGTACAGATCCGATAAGGCGTTAACTACCGGCACCGAGCCCGTGGCCGCCAGCTCCTCTAAGGTAGTCTGCTTGTAGACGCGGCCGACCAAGCAATCAACCCAGCGCGAGAGGTTACGGGCGTAATCAGGCACGGTTTCGCGCACGCCTAAGTCACCCTTGCCTAAATCTAAGTACACGCCATGGCCGCCTAAGTTGAACATGGCCAGCTCAAAGGTGGTACGAGTACGCAACGATGGCTTCTCAAACATTAAAGCCGCGCTCATACCATCTAAGGTACGTCGATAGGCCTTAGGATCAGCCTTCATGGCTTGTGCCAATTCGATTAACTTGACGTACCCATCTTGATTGAGCTCAAAACCAGTTAACAAATGCTCCATCGCGAACTATTCCTTATGCTCCGCCCTTACTCCAAGCTAAAACTTGCGGGCAGCAGCTCACCTAACAAAGGTTGAACTAGGAGGCCTCAGACTGGGGCCGCGACCTTAGTACACAAAAACCAAAGAACATCTTCTTCTGTGGCGGTCGCCTTGGCCGTGCCCCTGCTCACGCAGCTGCACTGTTTTCATCCAGCCTCAGGACAGTTGTAGCCCAGAAAAATCACGGCTCAAGCCCGCACGTTTGCCGTACTCAGCGCGAGCAAAACCCGATTTCTCCCGCTATTTTCGAAACAGAGCTTATTATCTAATGATTGCACTAAGCTCAGAATGGGTGCGCAGATTTAGAGCAAGCCTTAATTTAGAGCACCAAGTTTGTGCAACGCCAAGCTCAAGGCGGCGATAGTTCGCCCCTCAACCAGCACCGAGTCGGGGGCAAAGATCAGGTCTTTAACCTCGGAGATGGAGAGCTTAACCAAATCGATCGGCTCGGGCTCATCACCCTCTTGCACGCACTCAAAGAGCTCTTCGCACAAGAACGGGTACATCTTAAGGGACAGCATCCCCGGGGCCACCGTCATCTCATGCTTGAGCAGGGTCACCTTGCGCGTGCCGAAGCCTATTTCTTCCTCTAGTTCGCGCCCCACTGCTTGCTCAGGGGTCTCACCGGCGTCAATCTTGCCCTTGACCAGCCCCAAACCATAGTTCATGGTGCCGCCGCAGTACTCGACGGTCAGATAAAACGAAGTGCCATCAAAGGGCACCGCCATCACCGCCCCCCGTCCGCCGCAGATCCGCTCATAAGTCGCCTGAGTGCCATTGGAGAAGGTTAGATCCATGGTCTCAATGCGAAAGAGGCGCGAGGCTTGATGCTCACGCCGATTAGCCACTTGAGGCAACTTCTTATTGAGCAATGACGCCACATCAACCATCAAGGACACCTCCCCAAAACAAGCCAGAACTGCGGGCACGCTGTGCCCCACTAAATCCATCTTAGCACCGCCCAACCTAGGCCCCGATCTGCGCGCTCTTTTTCCCAATCACAGGGCGCTCCAAGCCACCTTGTCCCCGCCCCAGCTC
>DXIF01000136.1 GCA_019113025.1 Candidatus Anaerobiospirillum stercoravium
GCGCCCCCTAGGGCGCGCCATGCCACCCAGGGGCGCAGACCGGGCACGATTTAGGTTGCGTTGCGCGGTGCGTTACGGGGGGCGTTACGGACGCCCTACGAGCTGAGAATGCACCGCTTTTAAGCGTGGCACTGCGACTTACCCTCTGCATTTTGCGCCCGGTTGGCAGGGACTAAAAGTTGGCACGCGATGTTGGTGCAGCCTTAGGCGGCTTATAACTGCCCCTGATGGTTGCGCGCTGTGCGCTGCTGGGGCGGCACGTTGTACCTATTGCACTATTTTAGTACGCTATTTTGGAATTTCAAAAAAGGTGCAACGCTGCGCCATGAGGGTAAATCACGAGGGGGTTTGGTTGATATTAGGCCGTAATTGGCCAAAAATTGGCGCCAACAGCACAACTTGAGCGCCTAAAACGTGACTTTGGTTGCCCAAATGAATTTCCAAAAACATGTCTATTTTGGTGCATTTGGGTGTATTTGGGCGCAAACAGTTAGTGCCACCTAGTTCAGAATGAGCGATGTTGATCGCATGGGGCCGGATAGCCCGAGAGTGAGGGCGCGAGCCCAGAGGAAGTGGTTGTTATGACTTACCAAGAATTACAAGACTTAATTGCCCGTAACCACGTCGAGTTTGTCGACCTGCGCTTTGTCGATACCAAGGGCAAGGAGCAGCACATCTCGCTGCCAGTCGACGCGATTGACGAGGACTTCGTAAAAGAAGGCAAGCTCTTTGATGGCTCGTCCATCGGCGGCTGGCGCGGCATCGATAAGTCCGACATGCTCTTGATGGCCGATCTTGATACCGTCTTCTTAGATCCCTTCTTTGAGACTCCGACTGTTGCCATCCGCTGCGACATCTTGGATCCAAGCACCTTAAACGGCTATGACCGCGACCCACGCTCGATCGCCAAGCGCGCCGAGCAGTATCTGCGCTCAACCGGCATCGGTGACGCTGCCTGCTTTGGCCCAGAGCCTGAGTTCTTTGTCTTCGACGATATCCGCTTTAAGACCGGGATGTCGGGCTCGATGGTCGCAATTGACGATGTCGAGGCGGCTTGGAACTCTGATAAGGTCTATGCCGAGGGCAATAAGGGCCACCGTCCGGGCGTTAAGGGCGGCTACTTCCCTGTACCTCCGGTTGACTCCGCCCAAGAGATGCGCTCGCAGATGTGCCTGAAGATGAAGCAGTTAGGCTTGGTGATCGAGGCGCACCACCATGAGGTTGCTACCGCCGGTCAAAACGAAATCGCTACCCGCTTCAATACTTTGACCAAGAAGGCCGATGAAGTCTTAATCTACAAGTACGTAGTCCAAAACGTCGCCGCCCAGTTTGGCAAGACCGCGACCTTTATGCCTAAGCCGATGGCCGGGGATAATGGCTCGGGTATGCACTGCCACCAGTCGATCTCGCAAAACGGCCGCAATATCTTCGCCGGTAACCTCTATGGCGGGCTGTCGCAAGAGGCGCTGTGGTACATCGGCGGCATCATCAAGCACGCCAAGGCCTTAAACGCCTTTACCAACCCTTCGACCAATTCCTACAAGCGCTTGGTTCCAGGCTTTGAGGCGCCAATCATGCTCGCCTACTCTGCCTCCAACCGCTCCGCCTCGATTCGTATTCCAGCAGCCTTAAACCCTAAGACCGCCCACATCGAGGTGCGCTTCCCAGATTGCACCGCAAACCCATATCTTGCCTTCACCGCCATGTTAATGGCCGGTATTGACGGCATCTTAAACAAGATCGAGCCGGGCGATCCAATGGATAAGAACCTCTATGACTTACCGCCTGAGGAGGCCATGGCAGTACCACAGGTCGCCGCCTCGCTGGAGGAAGCCTTACAGGCCTTAGATGAGGACAAGGAGTTCTTGCTCAAGGGCGGCGTCTTCTCTGAGGACAGCATCAACGCCTACATCAACCTCAAGCTTGAGGAGTGCACCAAGGTCAACTCCATCCCGCACCCAGCTGAGTTTGAGCTCTACTACAGCCTCTAAGGCGCCACAAGTGCCACAGGTGCCACTAGGCGCCACTAAGTGCAACTAGGTGGCCAGCCCAGGGTGCACCATAACGGCTCTCTCCCATGCGGGAGTACCACCTGCTTACGGGCGCGGCATAAGGTTCAACTGAGCCTTAACCGCGCCCGCGCTAACCGCGACCCCATACCATGATGGGGGGTGATGTGACCTCAGCGCGGCGGTTAGCCCTTGGAACCGCGAGACCATAACGATGACCAACGGCCTCTATCAGAAGAATTTTGAACATGACGCCTGCGGCGTGGGCTTTATCGCCCACCTCAAAGGGGTTAAGAGCCACAAGATCGTGGCTCAGGGTCTGGAGATCTTAACCAACCTCACCCACCGCGGTGCGGTCGGAGCTGATCCCCTGCAAGGCGATGGTGCCGGTATCTTAATTCAGATCCCAGATCAGCTCTATCGTGACGATATGCAAGCCCAAGGCGTGACGCTGCCGCCTGAGGGCGAGTACGGCGTGGGTATGATTTTCCTGCCCCAAGAATCGGCCTCGCGCCATGCCTGCCAAGAGGAAATCGAGCGTGCGGTCTTGGCCGAAGGCCAGACCATCTTAGGCTGGCGTGATGTCCCAGTTGACCACACTATGCCCATGAGCGCCGCGGTACGGGACAAAGAACCGATCATCCGCCAAATCTTCATCGGCCCGTCCAAGGACATCTTGGTCACTGATGCCTTAGAGCGCAAGCTCTATGTCATCCGCAAGCGCTGCTCCATTGCCATCGATAACTTAAAGCTCCATCACTGCAAGGAGTTTTACATCCCGTCCTTTAGCGCCCGCACCGTGGTCTATAAGGGCCAGCTTTTAGCCTCACAGGTAGGACAGTACTACCTTGACCTGCAAGATAGCCGCACCGTCTCGGCCTTGGCCTTAATCCACCAGCGCTTCTCGACCAATACTTTCCCGCAGTGGTCGCTGGCCCATCCGTTCCGCATGATCGCCCACAATGGCGAAATCAACACCCTGCGCGGCAACTTCAACTGGATTTTGGCGCGCGAAAAGAACATCTCCTCGCCGATTTTCGGCTCAGATTTAGACAAGCTCTGGCCCCTCATCTTCCATGGGCAATCGGACTCAGCCTCCTTTGATAACGCCTTTGAGCTTTTAACCATGTCAGGCTACTCCCTTGCGCAAGCGGCCATGATGATGATTCCGGCGGCGTGGGAGAAAAATGCCTTGATGGATCCGAACCTCAAGGCCTTCTACGAGTACCATGCCGCGATGATGGAGCCGTGGGATGGCCCAGCGGCAGTAGCCTTTACCGATGGTCGCCAAATTGGCGCCACCTTAGATCGCAATGGACTGCGCCCGGCTAAGTACGTCATCACCCACGATGACTACATCGTGCTTGCCTCCGAAAGCGGCGTGCTCAACATCCCGCAGCACAATATCAAGCAAAAGTGGCGCTTAGAGCCAGGGCGTATGCTCTTAATTGACTTAGAGCAAGGCCGCATCATCACCGATGCTGAGCTCAAGAACTCCCTTGCTACCGCCAAGCCATACCGCGAGTGGATTGAGAAGATCCGCATCAAACTTACGGATCTGCACCCCACCGCCCCAGCCCTCACCGCTTCCGCCCAGTCGGCGCCTGCCCAGTCTGCGTCCGCTCAATTTAACCGTCCGGTTGAAATTGCGGGCACTACGGGCGCTTTGACTTTGGAGCAAGGCTTAGGCGTCTTTGGCTATAGCACCGAAGAAATCGAGCGTTTAATCGTGCCCATGGTGCAAGGCGGCGGCGATCCGGTCTTGTCGATGGGTAATGATGCCCCCTTTGCGGTGCTGTCGCAAAAGCAGCGCGTGCTCTATGACTACTTCCGTCAGCTTTTTGCTCAGGTCACTAATCCCCCGATTGACCCCATTCGCGAGGAAGCGGTCACCTCGCTTATGTCCTTTATCGGTCCCCGCCCAGATCTGCTCAATATCATGGCGACCAATCCGCCAGTTAGATTAGAGGTCGAGCAGCCGATCTTAACCTCTGAGGACATGGCCCGCATCTATAACATCGATCAGCTGACCTCGGGTAAGTTTGTCTCGCGCTGCATCGACATTACCTATCCGCTCGCTTGGGGCAAGAACGGCATTGAGGCTCGTCTTGCCAGCATCAAGGCCGCTGCGGTTGACGCGGTGGCTGCAGGTGTCAATATCCTCATCATCTCCGATCGCGCGGTCAGTGCCGACCGCGTAGCGATTCCAGCCCTGCTCGCCACCTCCGCCATTCACCTGTGCTTGGTGGAAAAGGGCCTGCGCACCTCGACTGGTTTAGTGGTTGAGACCGGCTCAGCGCGCACTATTCACCACTTTGCCCTGTTGGGCGGCTATGGTGCCGAGGCGATCTACCCATATCTGGCCTTAGACCTAGTACGCAGCTTAGCGGGCCGGGCAGTACCGAACTCCGCGGCCGCCGCCGAGAAAGCCTATATCAAGGCGGTTGATAAGGGCTTACTTAAGATCATGGCCAAGATGGGCATTTGCACCTATATGTCCTATATTGGCGCTCAGATCTTTGAAGCCATTGGCCTCAAATCCGCCTTTGTCGAACACTACTTCACCAATACTCCAAGCCCAATTGAAGGTGTGGGCCTGTTTGATATCGCGGCCGAAGCAGTCCAGATGCACCAAGATGCCTTCTTTAGACTGCACCACAGCTTAGCCCCATTGCCGGTAGGCGGTGACTTAGCAGTGCGCAGCCAGGGCGAGGACCATATGTGGACGCCCGAAGCGGTAGTTGCGCTGCAACAGGCGGTCACCAAGAAAGATCCGGCCGCGTACCAACGCTACGCGGAGATCATCAACGACAACTCAAGCCGCTTGATGACCCTGCGCAGCCTGTTTGAGTTTAAGAGTACCCGGGCCCCTCTTGCCCTGAGCGAGGTTGAGAGCGCCGATAGCATCGTCAAGCGCTTTGCCACGGCTGCCATGTCGATGGGTTCGATTTCCACCGAAGCTCACGCCACCATGGCCTTAGCCATGAACCGCATTGGCGCTATGTCCAATAGCGGTGAAGGCGGTGAGGATGAGCGCCGCTTTGCCCCCATCGACCACGATTGCACCTTAGTTGAGGTCTTAGGCGCTGATGCCGTGGTCCCAATTGCGCTCAAGCGCGGCGATAGCCTGCGCTCGCGCACCAAGCAAGTAGCCTCAGGCCGCTTTGGCGTCACCTCCGAGTACTTACAATCAGCCGACTTAATCCAAATTAAGATGGCGCAAGGGGCAAAACCTGGCGAAGGCGGTCAGCTCCCGGGCCACAAGGTCTCGGCCTATATTGGCAAGCTGCGCCACAGCCCCGAGGGCGTAGGCTTAATTTCGCCGCCGCCCCACCATGACATCTACTCAATTGAAGACTTAGCCCAGCTGATCTACGACTTAAAGCGCGCCAACGAGCGGGCCCGCATCTCGGTTAAGTTAGTGGCCGAAGTGGGCGTGGGCACGGTCGCGGCCGGTGTGGCCAAGTGTAAGGCCGACCATATCGTGATCTCTGGTCACGACGGTGGTACCGGCGCTGCTCCTGCCTCCTCCATTAAGAATACGGGCTCAGCCTGGGAATTGGGCTTGTCTGAGGTCCAACAGACCTTAGTGCGCAACAAGCTGCGCTCGCGCGTCCGCCTCCAAGTCGACGGTCAAATCAAGACCGGCCGCGACGTCGTGATCGGCGCTTTATTAGGCGCGGACGAGTTTGCCTTTGGTACCACCGCCTTGGTGTGCTTAGGCTGCACTATCATGCGCAAGTGCCAAAAGAACACTTGTCCGGCCGGTATCGCGACCCAAGATCCCGAGCTGCGCAAGAACTTTGTCGGCACCCCAGAAAAGCTCATCAACTTCTTCTACTTTGTGGCCGAAGAAGTGCGTACCATCATGGCCCAATTAGGCGTAGCCCAGTTTGAGGACTTGATCGGTCACAGCGAGTACTTACAGCAACGTGACCCTGCTGAGCTTAGTGCCCACTTTGACAAGGCCCGCACCTTAAGCTTGACCCCGATTTTCTTCCAAGAGCCGGTCGAGTGCGCCAGTGCGCGCCACCACAGCACCGCTCAAGACCACGAGCTGGAGCATAGCTTTGACTTTGCCTACTTAGACGAATTAAACCGCGCCTTTAACGCCCAGCAGCCGCTTAAGATCGAGAGCACGGTATGCAATATCAACCGCGCGGTCGGCACCTTATTGGGCGCGCACTTAACTCAGCTCAAGCAGCAACACAAGCAAGCGGTGGCCGATAACTTCGTGACCTTGCAGCTGCATGGCACCGCCGGTCAAAGCTTAGGCGCCTTCTTAACCCAAGGCATCACCTTGGAGCTTGAGGGCGAGGGCAACGATTATGTCGGTAAGGGTTTGTCCGGCGGCGTTATCGCGATCAAGAAAGATCGCGCCTTTGATGGCAAGGCCGAGCACAACATCATCGCGGGTAATACCTGCCTGTATGGCGCAACCTCCGGTAAGGCATTCTTCAACGGCTGCGTGGGAGAGCGTTTTGCGGTGCGCAATTCAGGCGCCAGCTGCGTGGTCGAGGGCACAGGCGAGCATGGTTGTGAGTACATGACTAACGGCACGGTGGTAGTATTAGGTCAGATTGGCTCAAACTTCGCCGCCGGTATGTCCGGCGGTGTCGCCTACCTCTATGACCCGCACGGCACCGCTAAGCAGCGTCTTGCCGCCGGTAACTTTATCCTAAGCTATGTTCAGCCGCAAAGCGAGGACAGCCTCGACCTGCCGCTGCATCAAGGGCAGCATGATGAGACCTTGCTCCATGATCTCATCGCCGAGCATGTCACCCGCACCGGCTCGAGCCTAGGCCAATACCTCTTGGAGCACTTTGACGAGTGCCGCGGTCAGTTCCTCAAGATCATGCCGCACGAGTACGCTCAAGCGCTCAAAGCGCAGCAAGCAAAAACTCCCTGCAACCACCAGCCCGCTCAAGCCCACTAGGAGAAGGTCATGGCTAACGAACGAGGATTTATCGAACTTCCTTTTGTCGCCGAAGCCCATGAAAGTGTCGCTTCGCGCATCACCCACTTCAACGAGTTCATCGCGACCTTAAGCGATGACGAGGCTAAGCAACAGGCGTCGCGCTGCATGGACTGCGGCATTCCGTTTTGCCAGCACCGCTGCCCCCTGCACAACGACATGCCCGACTTTAACCGCATGGTGGCGCAAGGGCGCTGGGCTGAGGCTTATGAAGCCTTAATTGCCACTAATGACTTCCCCGAGATCACGGGCCGCATTTGCCCGGCGCTGTGCCAAGAAAGCTGCTGCTTGGGCCTGTACCAAGATAAGGAAGTCGGCATCAAGAGCATTGAACGTAAGATCATCGAATACGCCTACGCCAATGGCTTGGTCAAGACCCTGCCGTCGCACCACGACACGGGCAAAAAAGTCGCAATTGTCGGTTCAGGTCCGGCAGCCCTAGCCTGCGCCTTAAGCCTCAATCGCTTAGGGGTCAAGGTCTGCGTTTATGAGAAGATGGACAAAATTGGCGGCCTCTTGCGCTATGGGATCCCGGACTTCAAGCTCTCCAAGGAAGTCCTCGACCGCAAGATCAAGCAGATGATGAGCGACGGGGTTGAGTTTAAGACCTCGACCCTGGTCTTAGCCAGCCACGATACCGCCCCAACCTTAGAGCCGGGCATCCACAGCGATCACCGCACCGTAGTAAGTCTCAATGAGCTCAAAGCCCAATACGATGCCGTGGTCTTAGCGGTAGGCTCCGAGACCCCACGCGACCTCAAGCTCCCGGGCCGCGAGCTTGAAGGCATCCACTTTGCTCTTGATTTTCTCATTGCCCAAAACAAGGAGAACCAAGGCCAAGCCTTAAACCCAATCGAGGTCAAGGGCAAGACGGTGGTCGTGATCGGCGGCGGTGAAACAGCCTCCGACTGCATCGGTGTGGCCAAGCGCAAGGGCGCGGCGCAAGTAATCCAGCTTGATTACCACGAAGAGCTACCTAGCACCGTCGATGTGCGCGAGGTCTGGCCTAATGCCCGTCACATCAAGCACACCTCGACCTCGCAAGAGGAAGGCTGCACCCGCCTCTTTGCCACCAACACCACGTCCTTTGTGGCCAAAAAGGACAGCCCAGGAGCTAAGCCTCAGGTGGGCAGCGTCACCACAGTCCAGGTCAAGTGGGGCCCGAAGCGCAAGATCACCCCAATCAAGGGCACCGAGAGCATCATTGATGCGGACGTCGTGTTGATTGCCATGGGTTATCAGCACCCCAGCCAACAGGCCTTTGCGCAAAGCCATTTAAATCAGGATGAGCGCGGGAACTTTGCGGCCGCAACCCAAGGCGCCGCTGCATTCCACAGCAGCGACCCTAAGGTCTTTGTCGCAGGCGACTGCCGCAAGGGCCAGTCCTTAGTGGTTTATGCGCTCGCCGAAGGGCGCGCCTGTGCCCAAAGCGTGTACCAGCACCTGATGGCGCTGCCCTGCCAACGCAGTGCCTAAGCTTAGGACAACAACACAAACCTAGTAAAGTCTTCTGATTGAAGTCGACTAAGGTCGAGCGAAGGCGGCACGCCTCGGACGCGCAAGCGCTCAGGGCGTACGCCCCAGCTCGGCCTTTTTTGCGTCATTTTTGCGCCCAACAGCGCCACAAAAGCGCCCACACCTTGTAGCACGGTGTAAGATGACTTAGGCACATACCACGGAGCTTACCATGTCCCATATTCGTGTGTGCTTTCCGAGAAAGAGCCGACCGCTTCAAGTCATCCTCAAAACTAGTACTTTAAGCGGCGATCCATACAGGAGATATCAAAAAGATTTGACATCGCTATTAAAATTAGCTACCATAAATTAATAGCAAAGGTCAAGCACGCAAGAGGCCATTCCTGCAAGACCATCATGTCACTCAGGTCACTTACTGCAGCTTGTACCAAGACCAAGATAACCAATAACCTCAGCAGCCATCACTTCTTCAGTCGTGATTCGCTGAATTTTCAATAGGAGCAACTATGCCCAATAATTTTAGCGTAAGCTCATTTAGCAATGAGCTTACTGGCTGCGCTCAGGCTGCATTGTTCGATCCGAACAATGCAGTTACATCGAGCGCAATGCCAGATGCCGAGCAAGCTTCACCTCGCCCAACGATGCGCAAAACGCAGCTGGCCATGGATACGGCTCAGTACGTGTCGAGCCCATTTCCACCAACTCTGCCATTGCAACTGGACCACAACGAAGCTGCCGCAGACGGCATGCAACCTGACTCCGGTGCTGATGCTAAGAGCCCGTATGCTCTTAACCGTCAGGAGCGCCGTGAAATCGTACGGCTCCAGAAAAGAATAGATGCAGTGCAAATTCCTGCGAACAAGCACAAGAAGAAAATCGAGCGTAAGGCTCAAGCCGAAATCTCTGAGCTCAAAGTGAAAATAATTCTCACCCAAGAGCAATTAGAGCAGCGACAACAGGATGCTACGCGTAATCTCCGCCAAGATATCCAGGAGTTGCAAGACTCAATTGATCAGCTCTTACAATCGAGCGCGTCTAAAGGATACACACCGCCCCTCTTTGACTTGAAAATAAACCTTTACAAAGACGGCATTGAGAGATTGCGCTGTGATATCGATAAGCGTAACAAGAAGATTGCCAAGCGTTATGTAGGGCAAATCTCTTGCTTGAATGATCAAATTGCCGCCGTGCAACATCAGGCCCAAAAGCGCCTTGATGCCATTGATCGTAAGATCAAACCGAAAGTCTATTGGTATCAGGGGCAAATCGCCTCAATTCGGCATCAGGCCGAGCAGCGCCAACAGCTCCCAAACATTGACTCTAACCTTGAGGCGCGCAAGATCATCTCTGTGCTGAGCGGCTACCTCGCTAAGGTTAAGCAACAGCAGGAGCAAGTCGAGCACGAGTTGCGTAAGCCCATCTATACCCTTAAGGGGGCGATTGCCGCGGCACGTCATCTGGCCCTACCAAGAGGATCCGCGCAATCCCAGTCTCCTTGCGCAGCAAAAGCTACCCCCAAAGTGCTCAAGCAAGTGCTCAAGGATGCACTGGCTTGGGTTCGCACGGAACCAAGCATTGATGAGCTTGAGTCTGCTTTGGCTGAGGTACAACTTCTTGCGCAGCAACGCAAAAAAGCCATAGCTGCGCGCGAGCTAGCCCCAATCTGCTGGCTGGGTGGTAACCTCACTGCACTGCGACTTTTCCGAAAGCTGCGGAAGCATCCGAATCACCTGCAAGCTCAAGCTGAACTTGCGTTACTCCAAGTTGCGGTAACGATAGATCTGGGCCGACTTGAGCACGTTAACGCCGCTACAAATTTTGATGACGCGCTGGTCTTTGATCAAGCGGGGACCAAACTTAAGGGCGTATGGATCACGCTCCATCCTCATGGCCCAGATAACGAGGCTCAGCGTGTCCTGATTGATCCTGACACCAAGAAAATCATTAAGGGCCTGGGCGACAAGTTCAATGGCATGACCATCCCAGAGATGATCAACGCTAATAGAGCCAAGGGTGCCCGTGTAACTGAGCACCAACTCCCACAAGAGTTGAAGGTCAACCGTGACCCGATAACAACACCGCAAGCTCAATCATCCTATCCACAGCGCGTCACCAGAGCTAAAGCCAGCGCTCAACCCCACCCCCGCACCACTGCCTTAAAGCAAGGCTTAAGCGCCCGCACTCAGGTAAGCCAAGACTTAATCCAAGCAATGGCGCAAGCTTGCGCTTTACCACAGGACTCAATCATCGCTGGGCTTGATCTAAGTCATATCAAGGGGCTTTATCGCTCAGGGCAGCCGATTGCTGGCAATTGCACCCCAGAGGAGCTAAGAGCCCTAGTTCTCGGCCCTCAAAGCTATGCCAACTCCGATCTCAAAAACCGGCCCCGTATTGAGTTCTCGGAGCCCAAGGCTCAGGCTGCTTTTAATCGGCTTGATGCAGAAGTGACGGCAGGCCGTGCGCTGCTCAAGTTGCACCAAGCAGGAGAGTTGCATTTGTCTGAACGCAAACTCCTGCTCATTGCTCAGCTCGAGCGCCAGCTGCACCATGCCCAGCAGCTCTATGTGCGGCATACTTATCCCCAACTTACGCATGATTTAACCAACGGCCTAGCCCAAGTGCAAGCAAAGCTTGGCCTTACGCGCCAAGAGCTACTTGCTCAAGGTGCCCAGCTGGTTGCGCAGAGTTTGGTAGCCAAGTACCAAAGCGGCAAGCAAATTGCTTACCCTTGGATCAGATTTGTCTTAACTCAGCCCAACTTCACCTGCAGCAATCGCTACATTGAGGCTTGGCTCCAGGCCGCCACTGTGCAAGCAATGCTTGCAACCCACAAGGACGGTTTGCGGGCAAAGTTGGGGGCCCAGGCCTATCAAGATGCAGTTAACTCAGCCACGCAACGGCTAAGACAAGCTCAGCAAATGGTCGAAATCAAGGAGGGATGCTCCCTAAATGCCGCCCTTGATCGCGAGTTCCATCGTCACTACTTGCGCACCGATCCCCTCATGGAAAATCATGCGCTCAAACCCGAGGCCATTAGCGACGCTCCGTCTGGTTCTGACATGACCTTTAAGCAGGCAGATCAGAAGCGCCCTAACCCACACTATGAGGAACGTCTACCAAAAGGCGCCCCTATCCAAGATTACCCATATAACACCAACTGCCAAGCAAGTGTTGTGGCTTACGAAGTTCGTCGGCGCGGATTTGATGTTGAAGCTCGTCCGTACCCAGAATTAGACAACGCTGCATACAACAAAAGATTACAAGAGTTGCATCCTATGCTTAGGCTTGCTGCTTGTAGCCAAAGCATCTGGTACAACCCAGCAACTGGCTCCGTCCCTGATGTTACCTACTTGGCTGAACAAAACTCGAAGTTAAGCCAGAGCAACTTGCCTAGTGAGCTAGAGATTCAACTGGGCGCCATGATCAAGCCGGGCCAACGCTTTCACCTAGCTTTCCAATGGAAAGGAAGCGGTGGCCATGTTGTAACAATAGAGAAAGGGGCTGATGGCAAGCTTTTCCTTTATGATCCGCAAACAGGTCTACACGGCTCCGTTTCTGCTTACTTTTCACCCAAGCGTAATCCTCAAGCAAGAGATATAACACTCCGGAGCTTACGGACTTACCGGGTTGACAACTGCGAAATTATCACCAATTTTGCAAACTTAGTTCTAACCAAGGCTGGTTCTCCAGCGGTCACAACTAAGCAAGCTCTTACTCATGATTGGAGCAAGCCAATGGTTCAGTATCACGGTGTTGACTACGACGACGATATCCCTGAAATTGTCGCAAGCAAGTGTAACAGCGACGTCGAATATTACGGGATCTACAAAAACTGGGATGCGTATCGTATCTGCGGTCGCTTTAGATCCCCTTTGCTCGAAGGGCTCACCCCGCTCACAGGTTACCCTCAATATATGCTAGTAGCTCGCGATGGCTCAGGTGACTACTGTTTCTATAATGATCGAGAATTTGAGATCACTCATGCGACCCAAAAACAGGTCGAGCAGCTGCGCCGCGAAGGCCACAAAAAGCGCTCCTAAACCTGTGGCGCCCAGTGCAACTGTGCCTATGATGCACTGGATGTAGCGCGAGCGCGCAACGCCCTGCTCCTGACAAGGCCCCCATCCAGCTCACTGGCGACAGCGCATTAGGCCGCAGGCGTTAGGCCACATGCATTTGGCGGCGCTCGCGCCCGCGGTAGAACTCACGCTTTTGAGCGTACATCTTTTGCTCCGCGGCCTTGATCAAGTGGGAGATGGATTGGATGTTTTCCTTGCTCTCGATGCCCACTGAGATATGGTAGTCGTACTCCAAGAGGTGAGCGGCAATGTCCGCACTGCACTTGGTAAGCTGCGCCTTGTCGGTGCCGGGCACAAAGAGCACAAACTCATCGCCGCCCACGCGGTACTGGTAAGGGCCCGGAAAGTATTGGTTGACCGCCTGAGCCACCGTGCGCAGCATTATGTCGCCTAAGTCGTGACCCTTGGTATTGTTGAGCTCGCGCAAGCCATTGACGTCGATGTAGACGCAGCTCAGGGCTTGGTGATGCTGCTCAAAGAGCTGCGGGAGGTCGCGCTCATAGCGATTGCGGTTATAAAGACCGGTAAGCTGGTCGCGATCGCCCTGCTCTTGCAAGTCGTTGCGGTTCTTGAGGTTGTGGCAGAACATGCCAAAGCTAAAGCTCATGGCCTTGAGCAGCGGCACGTTGAGCGCATCAGGACGCAAGATCTGGACTGCGATCATGCCACTTAAGTTACCTTCGACCATATTGCGCACTGGGACTACGATTAAGCTGCCGCTGTGCGCTTGGGGCCACAGAGCTTTGAGCTCGGCAGGCTCCATACTCTCATAGAGATCGGCGCCGGAGGCGAAGTTTTGCAGCAATTTGACCGGCGGCATGGTCGTTTCATCATCGCACTCGACCGCTTGCTGATCCTGTTCCCAGCGGTAATGCTGATTAATCCCGCT
>DXIF01000137.1 GCA_019113025.1 Candidatus Anaerobiospirillum stercoravium
CCAGCTGCCGCTCAAGCGGCAGCTTGGGTTCAAGCGCCCACCAATGAGCGCCAAGTCGCCCCGGCTTAAGCCGCGGCTGGTCTTGATCCCGTGGCCCGTACCTGCTCCTTAGAGGCACAAAAAAACCATCACTGCGAATTGCTCCCCAGTGATGGTTTTGTGCACATAAAGGAGTTTGAAATGACCGGCGGGTAGTTTGTTGAGCCCGCCGCGGCTCGTTCCTAAGTTACCTTCTTAGGCAGTCCTCAAACTAACTGCGGTAGTGCTTAATTGCCACTGATTAAGGACAGGGCAATCTGAGGACGTTGGTTGGCCTGAGTCAAAATGGTGGCCGTAGCCTGCTGAATAATCTGCTGCTGGGTTAAGTTCGCAGTATCGTCAGCAAAGTCGGTGTCTTGGATGCGCGAGCGCGAGTCCATGACGTTTTCCTTGATCGAGTCTTGGTTGCGCACCGTAGCCTCAAGACGGTTTTGCATCGCACCTAAGTTGGCACGGGTGCTGTCGATCGCCTGAATCATGTAGTCGATACCGCCTAAGACCAGCTCAGCGTTCTCAGCACTGGTTAAGCTAATACCCGATTTAGCACCACGGTTGTGGAACAGGTCTTCAAAAGCGTAATACTTGCCATCAGCGCCCTTGATATAGCCCTCAATCTTAGAGCCTGATAAGTAGTGGGTACCATCAATGTCGGTGGCAGCAGTCAAGGTGATGCTGGGTAAGAAATCGGCGGCTAAGGCAGCGATACCAGTGACATCGTAATGGGAGCTTAAGTCAAACTCGATGATCGACGATGGGTCAGGACCGCATTGGAAGCGCACGATGCTGGCATTGCCATTTAAGATGTCGGCACCGCCAAAGGTGGTCTCATTGGAGATACGGCAGATTTCGTCGGTGAGCTGATCGACCTCAGCTTGGATACTACCGCGGTCGGTATCGGTAGTGGTGGCGGTGGCCGCCTGAATAGCTAAGGTACGGATGCGCTGGAGCATGTTGGTGACTTCATCGAGCGCACCTTCCACCGTCTGAGCAAAGGCAATCGCATCTTGGGCATTGCGGTTACCTTGGTTTAAGCCATTTAACTGGGTGGTGAGATTATTGGCTACTTGAATCCCGGCGGCATCATCCTTGGCCGAGTTAATGCGTTGACCGGAGGCTAAGCGCTCAAAAATCGCATCTAACTTATCGTTGGCACGCTGAGCGGCACGCTGCGCCGTGAGCGAAGAAATGTTAGTGTTGATAAATAGCGACATGTTCAAACTCCCAAGGTGGGTGAACCTAAGACGATATGGGACTTGAGGTGCTGACACGACTCAAGCGTGATCTTAGGTGAACCTAAGGGGATACCCTCAGGTACGGGGAGGTCGAGTCGCCTTTACAGGATAAATCCTATAAAGGACGACTCTAGCCCTCTTGTCGAGAGCTTTAGGACGTCACGTGTGCTAGCGCCAAGGCGCCGCGCTTTGATTTCTCTCATAGTCAAAACGCCCGCCCACGCTCGGTCACAATGCTCTGACAAGGCCCAAGTTTGCATAAAAAAATGAAGGCACCTGCCATCCGGTAAAAAAAATCTGGTCATCTTAGTTAGACGGCTCAGGCTCAGAGCAAACTCGCACTTAAGCCCCCTACGCCTAAGTGCAAGCTGTCAATCTCTTGAGGGCAAGCCTCAGCAGACTGACGGCAAGGGGAAAGCGAAGATCATGCCAAGCACTCCCGGGCGCGTCGGCCCGCGCCCCGGCGCGGCGCCGTTGCCTGTCGCGCCGCGCCTGAGGCGGGACGTCAGGCAGCCGGGAGCGCTTGCCAGGAGCGCTTGCCGGGAGCTATGGTCAGGAACTAAGGCCGGGCCCAAGCGGCAAGATCGCGCCTGCCGCTTATGACGGTGCGGACAGGCGCGCGGCAGGCCGAGGGGTAGCTTGCGCCAGGCGCGCGGGGCGGCGGGCAGGCCCGCGCCCGTGGCTAAAAAACGCGGATTTGAGGCGTAGCTTTAGGCTTTGTCATAGCTTTAGTGGGGCAAAATTGCTAGAATTGCCGCAGCTTCTTTTGTTGAGGGTTGCATGGCTCAATTCATCTTTACTATGAATCGCGTGGGCAAGGTTGTCCCACCGAAGCGACAAATCTTAAACAACATCTCTTTGTCCTTTTTCCCAGGGGCCAAGATCGGTGTTTTAGGTTTAAATGGTGCCGGTAAGTCCACCCTGATCAAGATCATGGCCGGTGTGGATCAAGAATACGAAGGCGAAGCTCGGCCCCAACCGGGCATCAAGATTGGCTACCTGCCCCAGGAGCCTAAGCTTGACCCTGAGAAGACCGTTAAAGAGGTCATCGAAGAGGCCTTCGGCGAAGTCACTGCCGCGTTAAAGCGCTTAGACGAGGTCTATGCCGCCTACGCCGACGAAAATGCGGACTTCGATGCCTTAGCCAAGGAGCAAGCCAAGCTCGAAGCCATTATCCAAGCCCACGATGGCCACAATTTAGATAGCCAGATTGAGCGCGCCGCCGACGCCCTGCGTCTGCCCAACTTCGAGCGCCCAATCAAGGTGCTCTCAGGTGGTGAGCGCCGCCGCGTCGCCTTATGCCGTCTGCTCTTAGAGCGCCCTGACATGCTGCTGTTAGACGAGCCGACCAACCACTTAGACGCTGAGTCGGTGGACTGGTTAGAGCAGTTCTTACATCAGTACCCGGGCACCGTTGTTGCCGTTACCCACGATCGCTACTTCTTGGATAACGTCGCCGGTTGGATCTTAGAGTTAGACCGCGGCGAGGGTATCCCATGGCAGGGCAACTACTCCAGCTGGCTGGAGCAAAAAGATCAGCGCCTGCAAATTGAGGAAAACACCGAGAGTGCCCGCCGCCGCTCGATTGAGCGCGAGTTAGAGTGGGTGCGCCAAGGTGCCCGCGGCCGTCAGGCTAAGTCCAAGGCACGCTTAAACCGCTTTGAGGAGCTCTCCTCGGTTGAGTACCAGCGCCGTAACGAAACCAATGAGCTCTACATTCCGCCGGGGCCACGTTTAGGTGACTCGGTCTTAGAGGTCACGAACCTGTGCAAGTCCTATGACGATCAGGTCTTAATCGACGACCTCTCGTTCACCCTGCCTAAGGGTGCCATTGTGGGCATCATCGGTCCTAACGGTGCCGGTAAGTCGACCTTATTCCGCATGATCACGGGCTTAGAGCAGCCGGACTCCGGCACGATTAAGTTAGGCGACACCGTAGTCACCGCCTATGTCGAGCAGTTCCGTGACGATATGAAGGATGACAATACCGTCTTCGAGGAAATCGCCCACGGTCAAGACATTCTGCGCATCGGCAACTACGAGATTCCATCGCGCGCCTACATCGGTCGCTTCAACTTCAAGAGCACCGACCAGCAAAAGCGGGTGGGTGACCTCTCTGGCGGTGAGCGCGGTCGTTTGCAGCTGGCTAAGCTGTTACAGGTCGGTGGCAACCTCCTGTTATTGGACGAGCCAACCAACGACTTAGACGTTGAGACCTTACGTGCCTTAGAAAACGCCCTCTTGGAGTTCCCGGGCTCGGCCATGGTGATCTCGCACGATCGCTGGTTCTTAGACCGTATCGCCACCCACATCTTAGACTACGGTGATGAGGGCAAGGTCCGCTTCTTTGAGGGCAACTACACTGAGTACGAAGCCTGGAAGAAGAAGGAGTTAGGCGAAGAGGCCCAACCCCACCGCATGAAGTTCAAGAAGGTGGCTAAGTAGCAGCAGCGTAGCAACAGCGTAGCATCAGCTACAACCGCCATCACGGCGCCTACGCCCAGGCCTGAGGCCTTGGGCGTGGGGCCCATGAAAAAAGCGCCTGATGGCGCTTTTTTCATGGGCGCCGC
>DXIF01000138.1 GCA_019113025.1 Candidatus Anaerobiospirillum stercoravium
GGTGATGAGGGATTCGAACCCCCGACCCACTGGTCCCAAACCAGTTGCGCTACCGGACTGCGCTAATCACCGACGGCGCACATTATATGGGAGCTACATCACACTTGCAACACCTTTTTTACATAAAGTTCACATTTCGCAACCAGAACACGATTAAAGCCGATATTTAAGCCTTTTATCAGCTTTCATGAATTAGCATTGACTAAAAACGGGACATGACCTCAATTTGGCACCAAGTTTGGCGCCAGCTCCCACCAGCTCTAGCCTGCCGCCATTTAGGCGCACGCTTGCCACGATTTTAGCCCGCTAACGTGTGACTGTTTCTGGCCACCAGTTCAGGCCCTGCGCTGACTGGAACAAGGAGCGCCGCGCAGCGTCATCAAGGGTTTCCCCCCTAATGAACTGCTTGAGCGCGGGAGTAAGCTCCAAGTGCGCTTGGTCCGCGCTCACGGTGGCTACCACTGGGATGCGCGTAAGCGCCTCGATCATGCCGACATTATTGCGCTGCATCAGGCTGCTGCCATCGTAGTGATTAAGGATGATGACGGCGCGGCTTAAGTCAAAACCCTCATGCTTGAGGCTTTGGACCGTGGTCAAGACGTCGTTGATGCAGCCCAGCTTAGAATTAGCCACGATCACCAGCTTAAGGCCGTAGCTGGCGCTTATCTCACGCATCAAGTCGCAAATGGTGTAGCAATCGGCAGCAACCCCACGGACCAAGGCGCCCGCCCCCGAAGGCCACGGATGAGCCAAAGCCGCAGATAGAGTCACAGGATCACTCCAAAGCGGGCAATAAATGCCACCACTGCCTTCAAGCACGGTGAGTGCGCAGCTGGAGTACACCGCCTCAAAGTCAGCGCGCACTTGATCAAGCGCCGGGATCTGCGGGGACTTACCTGCGGCGACCTCGTTGCAGTAGGCAAGGTGCGGCGACACCGCCTCCCTATAAAGATAAGTCGTGGCGGTGGCCAAGTCTTGGTTTAAGCCCGCTTCCGTGATGACATAACCTGCATCAGAGGCCGCAATGCTGTCGGCGCCGCTGATAGCAGCCTTGTAGTAGCGCACCGCGGCTTGCTGCGAGGTCTCTGGCGTACTGAGCGCGCGCTCGTACTTGAGCCAATCGTTGAGAGCACGGCACAGCAAAGCCGTGATATAGGTCTTGCCGATATCAGTGCCGGTACCAGTGATAAAGATCGGCTCTAAATGCGCCTTAAGCTCACTTGGCATTAATGGTGGACCTCCTTGAGTGTTGAAATCTGGGCGGCTGGGCACAAAACTCACAATCACTTGCCCCAGTCTTGGGGCTAGCCCACTACAAAAAGATCTAACACCTGATTGACACAAGCCCCGCGCCCTTTGTGGCGTGGGGCTTGTGCTTTTAGAGCTGGGGTGTTGCAACTATACGGATGCGCCCTTATTCGCCATCAGGTGCAGCATCTAGTGCAACGGACGTGGCGCCATGGGCAAAGAAAGCCGTCTTAAGCCGATTGAGAATAGCGCTCTCTTCGCTGTTACCGCGCACGTACTCCTTGAGCACTGGCTCCAAGTGGTTATCCCACAGCTGAACCATCACGTCGTAGTTAAAGTCCTCGGAGGCATTGGCTAAATCAGCGTCGCCCACAAAGTTCTTGAGCTTGAGGAAGTAGGCTGGGCCGATCTGATAGGCCGCGCCCAGCAGCGCCTCATGCTCAATGGCGTCGTTGAGAGCAGTAAAGTATGCCTCAACTTGCTGCACGAAGTTGGGCGCGCTCTTAAATGGCTCGGCTTCAGCGAACATGTGGTGGAAGCGGCTTGCTGCATCGACCTCATGCCAGGCAAAACGCCGTCTAAAGGCAAAGTCGATGCTCTCAACGCTACGGTCGATATCGTTCATGGTGCCAATGACGTAGACGTTTTTTGGCACGTAGAAGCCTTGGGCGAAAGGATCGCCTTCCTCAATTAGGTTTTGGTACTGGGTCTCAACCACGTCCCCAGAGCCACGGTAGTCCGGATCTATGGCAAAGAAGAGTTCACCGAAGATCTTGCTGGCCTCGCCGCGGTTGATCTCATCGATGATCATGACAAACTTGTCATCAGGCTGCTGCAAGGCGGCCTTGCACAGCTTCTTGAAGGAGCCATCCCGATGCTCAAAGCTCGGCTGGCCATTGAGCGTCACCGGGCGCAAGCCCTCAACAAAGTCGGTGTAGTCGTAGGAAGGATGAAACTGCACCAGCTTAATATGCGCCTTGACCTCAGCATCAGTGAGCTTTTGGTCGCCGGAACGATCAGCCTCAACTAAGCGCTGCGCCAGCTTTTTGGCCAAGTAAGTCTTGCCGGTGCCCGGCGCACCAGTCAAAATTAGGTTTTTGTTGGAGTCAAGCAGTTTGAGCAAAGGCTCAAGCTCATCGTGCGCCTGAGATTGATTAGTTTGCTGGGTATGGTTGTTAGGTAGATCTCCGAGGAGTCGTGACTCAAACTCGAGCCAAAACTTCTTGAGCTCTTCATTCGGTTCCTGCCCATCAAACAGCCCCAGCTGCTGGCGGCTTACCTCCGGGGACTTATCGAAATCGTAGCCATCGTACTCGCAGACATAGAGCCAAATCACGCGATCGGGACGCTTCTTGCCCCACACGGCTTTGATGTTATGGCCGGTCATGCTCCAGTTAATGAAACAGCCCCCGGGCTTTTCATTAGGAGCCCCGTGCGGCACTACCGCAATGCAGACCGATTGGCCTGGACCAAAATCGGACCAGCGACTAATCCACTGTTGCAGGCTAGCACCATGATTGCCGTTGCCGCGGCGGTACCCTACCGGTAGCAAACCATCGGGTTCCAGATTGGGCTCAATATACTGGTGAAAGCCCTTGATGGCACGGTCATGAGTAGCTTCCCACTCAAGGTGACTCACAAAGTACTCCAGCAAGCTCTTAAACTGCTTGAGCTTTTGCTCAAGGGTAAGCTCAGTCCCTGTTTCTGCCATGAGATGACTCCTTGTTGTGTTAAGCGTTAAGCGCTGGGGAAGAAATGTCCGCGCGCACCGTGGTCATTTGCTGATTCAGCTGCTCTTCTGAGCGCTGCATCGCAGCGCTGAAGTCCTCATAAGAGGATGCAGCTTGAGGTATGGGCAAGTAGGCTACCCGGATGGTGCCACCATAGCCTTTGAGCTGGTAGCAATGCTCTTGCGCCTCCTCCCCTTGCTTGAGCGGGCTGAGCATGAGCGCATGCTGCGCCTTGAGCACATACATATAGCCCATCAGTTGGTAAACATCAGGGCGCTGCAGCGCGGTTTTCGCGTAATTCTTGTACTTGGCATCCACCACCAAGCTTGCGCACGGTTCATCCTTGGAAAATGGCTCGCGCTTAAGGTAAAAGTCGGGGTAATAGCGTAGCGCATTAGGATGAGCCAGATAAAGCTTGGTGCTGGGATCAAGATCGTTGTTTTTAGGGTGTATGAAGTCTTGGAACGCAGGTAAGGTCGCCAAGTACTCTTCCCATAAATACGAGATGTCGAAGAGAACACCAAATACCTTGTTCTGTTGCGGCGCAAAGTTGAGGCCCCCTTCGTTACGCAGGATGAGCAAACACAGCTGCTGGAGCGGGCGATAGGCGGTAAACAGCGGATGATGGCACGGGCGCACATTGGCGTTGATGACGGCGCGACGATCTTGCGGCCGATAGTTTGGTGTAGCCTGCGTCAACTGTTTTATTGCTGTCACCACCGCAGGATTTTGGCTGAGCATGGAGCGCATCAGCGGCTGTTGTTTGAGCACCTCGTAGGTGTGACGGATGAGCTCCGTGACCGGGTTATCACAGCTAAACTCGCGCGTGCTGTAGGCAATTTTGCCCGCAAAGGGCAGATTGAGCCGCACATGACGTGCAAGGTTGATGGTACCTTTGGGACGGCTATCATTATGCTCAAAGCGCAGATACTGCTTGAAGATGCCTTGACTAAAGGCGCGCATCAGATAGGCCGGAAACAAAAGTGGGAGCAGCCTGAGAATCTGCTCCTTAGGCTTTGTAAGAAAATAAAACCTTTTTGTTATTATTTTTTAAAGCCGCGAATAATGTAATTCCAATTTGGAAACTCGCCAAGCCCTTCCATGTCAATCGATTCCAGCTGCTCTTTGCTAACCTTTATGCC
>DXIF01000139.1 GCA_019113025.1 Candidatus Anaerobiospirillum stercoravium
GTCCGGTGCGGCGCCGCACCGGACGAAGGGGAGCACTAGCACTAGGGGAGTGTCAGACCAAGACGGGCGCACTTTGAGGCCATGCGCGGTGAGACTTTGAGGCAGAGACAAAATGCAGTAAATCGACGTACGGTCAAATTATTCTATAACACATCCTCACACCTGCTCAATTCCATATATATGCCACATCTCAACTCATGTCACTGAGCAAACTTGCCCTCTATCTGTGCTCCAAAACCGCATTTTTGGCGCATGCGCGCTCCCTACGCTTGCGTATGGGCTTCCGGGTTTGGGCCTCAAGTTGCTGACCGCGCGCTGCTGCTCAGTGCAGTGCATGGCGCTATGCTCGAGACCGTCCCAGGTTGGCAGGCGCGCGGGCTGAGCGGGGCCGAATAGGGCGGCCGGTGGCCCGTCGGGCGCGATCGCGGATGGCCGATGCGGGCTGAGCGTGGGGTGGTGAGGGGTAAATGGTGAGGATGGCTGGGAACTTTAGCGGGCAAAACAAAAGCTCAGGCCGGGCACCGTGCTTGGCTTGGGTGCTCGCGCGCTGAGCTGATCACAGCTAGTTTAAGCTTGTGGGCTGGGGCGCCACCGTGGGCTTGCCTTCCGCGGCGGCGCCTTGTTACCTTGTAACCGAGCTACCTTGTGATCTTGTAACTTGGTTATTGCTTATTGCTTATTGGTTGCGTGGGCTGAGCCTGGCAGCTTAGCCCCAGATGCGGTGAGCAATATCAATTACCAAGTCAACCTTGGCCCATTGCTCCTTTTCTGTCAGCTCGTTGCCTTCCTCGGTCGAGGCAAAGCCGCACTGGGTCGAAACGCACAGGTTGTCCAGTGGGAAGACCTTGGCGGCTTCGCGGACACGCGCCTCTAAGGCCTTGAGGTCCTCCAGCTCTGGACGCTTGGAGGTAACGATGCCTAAGACTACGCGCTTGTCTTGTGGTACCGCCTTTAAGGCCTCGAAGCTGCCCGAGCGCTCATCATCGTACTCAAGGTAGAAGCCGTCGACGTTCTCGTGGGCAAGAACGTAGCCTGCTACGCGGTCGTAGCTGCCACTGGAGAAGAAGTGCGAGCGGTAGTTGCCACGGCAGATGTGGGTGCAGATGACAAGGTCTTCCGGCTTGTCCTTTAAGGCCTCGTTGTTAGCCTGCAGGTAACGCTCGGCTAACTCATCGACGTTTAAGCCTAAGCTTGCGACCTTGTCCTGATCGCACAGTACCGGCCAAGTGCAGTCGTCCATTTGAATCGAGCGGCAACCGGCAGCATAGAGATCAGTAAAGACCTGACGGTAGGCTGCGCCTAAGTCGGTAATTAAGTCGTCAAGCGAGGCGTAGAAGTCTTGGTAGTGGCACGGCTCTTCGTTCTTGCGCACGTTGAGCAGGGTCGATAAGAGCTGCGATGGGGCAGGCAAGGTTTGACGGGCCACTAAGCCATAGCCAGCGGACTCAAACTGCTTGACGAACTTGAAGTGCTCAACAAAGGGGTGGTTGTTACCGGTGATCTTGCCGCGGATGCCTGAGGTCTCATTGCGGGTCTCAATGCCCGCAAACTTGTAGCCGGAGGCGCCGGTGACCTTTTCGATGCCGCCTAAGCCCCAGAAGAAGTCTTGGTGCCAAAACGAGCGGCGAAACTCGCCGTCGGTGATGCCGCGCAGACCGTGCTTAATCTGCTGGAGCACGAGGTCACTAATGCACTCATCCTCAACCTGCTTTAAGCCCGCGTCATCGAGCAAGCCTTGGCGATGGAGGTTACGGGCATTCTTGAGCTTATCTGGGCGTAAAAAGGAACCCACGACGTCAGCGCGAAATGGGGCATTAACTGCAATGGTGTAGGCCATGACGATAGATCTCCAATTCTCAAAAAACTGGGGTGAGGCGCAGCAGACTCGGCGGGCAAACAAGAAACAGGACTGTAAGAGCCCACCCGGTGCGCTTCCTTGTCTCAAAACCTCATGATACCCCTATGCTCTGTCGTTGGGACAATGTTGCACCTAGTTTGGGATCTCAGGCAAGGAAAGCGCGCAGCCCCGCGCGGGGCGTGCGGCGGCGCGCCCAGTAAAAACGCCCAGTGTAAACTGAGCGTTAACTCACATCATGTATGGGGGGCAGCGGCAAGCGGGACGGCTGGTTCGTAGCTGCTGATTGATGGCAGCTGGTACATGGCAGCGGGGCAGCGGGGCTGCTTGTGCTTGCCGCCTGAGGGCAGGGCTTAGCCCCAAATGCGGCGGGCTAGTTCAACTACGAGGTCAACCTTGGCCCATTGCTGCTCAGCAGTTAACTCATTGCCCTCCTCGGTCGAGGCAAAGCCACACTGCGGCGAGACGCACAGGTTCTCTAATGGGAAGTATTGGGCGGCTTGACGCACGCGCGCCTCTAAGGCCTTGAGATCCTCCAGCTCAGGACGCTTGGAGGTGACGATACCTAAGACAACGCGCTTGTCATGTGGAATCTGCTGTAACGCCTCAAAGCTGCCTGAGCGTTCATCGTCGTACTCAAGGTAGAAGCCGTCGACGTTTTCGTGGGCAAAGACGACGTTGGCAACCTGGTCGTAACTGCCCTTGGAGAAGTAGTGGGAGCGGTAGTTACCACGGCAGATGTGGGTGCAGATCGCGAGATCTTTTGGCTTGTCCTTGAGGCAGGCGTTGTTAGCTAAGAGGTACAGCTCGGCTAAACGCTTGACGTCAAGCTGGTTCTTGGCGACTAAATCAGGGTCGCACAGTGCAGGCCAGCTGCAATCGTCGATTTGGATGCTGTGGCAGCCTGCGGCATAGAGATCAGCAAAAACCTCGCGGTACACCGCGCCTAAAGCCTCAGCTAAGTCCTCTTCCGTGGCGTAGTAATCACGCCAATTACCTAAGTCCTCACCGCTATTACGCACCTTGAGCAGGTTTGATAAGGTCTGAGCTGGAGCCGGCACCGTTTGGCGCGCTTGCAGGCCATAGCCATTGCTTTCAAATTGCTTGACGAACTTGAAGTGCTCAACGAAGGGGTGGTTTTTACCCGAGAGCTTACCCTCAAGCGCGGCGGTCTCAGCGCGGGTATCGAGCCCCACAAAGTGGAAGCCTTGCTTTGTCTGCACCCGCTTGATGCCGCCTAACCCCCACATGAAGTCCAAGTGCCACCAGCTACGGCGGAACTCACCATCGGTGATCCCCCGTAACCCGTGCTTAATCTGTTGGGCGATCAAGTCGCGGATGCACTCGTCCTCAACCTGCTTTAAGCCCGCGTCATCGAGCAAGCCTTGGCGATGGAGGTTACGAGCATTCTTGAGTTGATCGGGACGTAAGTAGGAGCCTACAACGTCAGCACGAAAAGGGGCGGTCTCACAAATAGGGTACGACATGGTTTTCTCTCCTTGCGTTTGTCACACGCGTTGCGGCTAAAAAGCGGCTAACAAGCAAAAGCAGTCAATTAGGAGCGCGCGGCGCGGTAAGCGTCCGGCTTAGCTCAGTCTTAGGTTTGTGTTGGTTAGTGCGCTGCCGCTCTGGGGCCGGTTGGGCGGCTATCCCGAACCTATTAAGTTACTGCGGCTAACAACAACTAAGCCCCAGAGCGTTGGCATGGACTCAAGATAACGGCAAGCGCGGCCATAGTCTATTGGTATTTTCTTATGACAAGCTATAACCAAAAGGTATAGCCACGCCCCAGCACCCCCACCATGGCTTAACCAAGCCGATAAATAGGCCTAAGGCGCCCGCTCCTTTGGCCGTGCTCCGCGCGGTTGCCCTCATGGTTGCGGCGTGGCACAAGCGCCCGCACCGGCGCAGTTACCGCAAACTGAGGTCTTAGTCGCTGGTTTTGGCACCATCTTGGTGCACAAACCACTACCCACGGCGCCGCCGTGCGCAAACGTTTACGGCGCCCGCCCCGCCGTGACCTTGGGCTTTCGCCGCTGGTGACGGCATGCCCCGTAGCTCAAGCTTACCCGTCCCCGGATGCCTTCGCGCACCGAGGCGCTGGTCACGGCGTGCCCAGTCGCTCCAGCTCTCATCTGCCCTTAAGCTGGTGCGCGCGCGGCTTGTACCGTCGCTGCAAGTTATGTTGCTGCCGGTTAGGTAGCTGCCGGTTTGGGTGAGACTCGAAGTTACGGCTGGCCCGCTCTCCGTGCCACTCCCCGGCCCGCGCCACTGACAAAGAAGTAGGGGCCGGAAATAGGAGCTTGGAACTAAGGGCTTGGAAGTAGAGACCTTGCTGCCGCGCACCTGATAGTGACGGCGTGCTACCTAGCTTAAGCCTGAGCTTATGCCATCTCAGCCTTTGTTATCTCAGCTGCTACCTTATAACGTTAGATTATGGCTTAAACCTAAGCTGGCACCGCAGCATACTAAGCTCCCCGTGCCGCCGCAGTTATAACTTGGGCTGCATCCCAGCTAGGTTATGCGCCCCGCGTTGAGGGCTGCGTGCGCGCACGCCCGCTGAGCGCCGCGGCCGACGTAACAGCTGCCCGCGCCTGGCCATTAGCTTGGACTGAGTCGACGGGAAATAGGTCAGGACGTAAGTCCGAAAGTAGGGCTGAAAGTAGGTTCACCCGAGCGTTAGGTCAGAAGAGGCTCGGCTTGCGGGGCGAAGTCGTCGTCCGGGTCGAGACGGATGTCTTGGGCGGGGATGAAATCACGCACGTAGTGACGCAGGATTGCGAGGTAGCGGCGCGCGAGCGGACTCATCTTGTGGCCGCGCTGATAGACCGAGATGAGCTCCATGGTCTCATCGGACTGTAAGGGCACCGAGACGATGTTGTCACCATTGAGATCCGAGCTTAAGAGCCCGGAGGCAATGGTGTAGCCACTAAGGCCAATCAGTAGGTTAAACAGGGTGGCACGGTCGGTCACCACAATGTTCTTGGCCACCGCCTCGGTTGAATGCAGCTCCTCGGCGAAGTAAAAGGAGTTGTTGGTGCCTTGGTCGTAGACTAAGCGCGGGTAGTCGGCCAAGTCCGATAAGGAAAGCTCACTTGCGTGCGCCAGCGGATGGTCGCGATAGAGGAAGACGTGGGGCTTGGCTACAAAGAGGCTCTGGTAGCCTAAATCCTTGCTCTTGAGCAAGTTGAGCATCACCGAGCGATTGAATTGAGACAGGTAGATAATCCCCAGCTCCGAGCGACTTGAGACCACATCTTCGATGATGTCGTAGGTGCGCGACTCGCGCAGCGAAAACTCGTACTCGTCCTTGGTGTATTCCTTGACCAAGTTGACGAAGGCATTGACCACAAAGGCGTAGTGATGCGAGGAAATGGAAAAGACCCGGCGCACCTTGCGCTCAGAGCGATAGTGCGCGATCAGCAAGTCCGCCTGCTCTAACACTTGCTGCGCGTAGGACAGGAATTTGTAGCCCTCTTGGGTCAAATTGACGCCGCGCGTGGTGCGCTCGAAGATGGTAATCCCCATCTCCTCTTCGAGGTTGGAAATGGCGCGCGAAAGGGCAGGCTGCGAGATGTACAAGGCCGCAGCTGCCTTTTGCACTGAGAGGTGATGGGCCACCGCCATCAGATAGCGCAGCTGCGTGAGTGTCACGGCTTACTTACTCCTCTGATTATTTGTTGCTACTTGACGCTGGCTAAAGCCGGGATTGCGTCTTGGAACAGCCGTAGGGTCGCCTTAACTCCATCCTTACGCCGCTGCTCCTCACCCTCACAGCAGGCCTTGAACTGAGTCACAATTAAGGACTGTAAGTCTTCGGCGCTAAAGAGCGACTCGTTGAGGTTGAGGTTGTGGCGCAACAGCTGCTGTAAAGCCTCTTCGTTCTCCAGCATCGCCTTGCTGTGCTCACTGCCTTCTTCAGTTAAAGCTTCCTTGAGCTCTTGCAGCTCAGGGGCATACTCGGGGGAGGCGACAAAGTCCGCAAAAGCCTCATCGCTTAAGACGAACGCGGGCAGCAGGTCATAGTCGCAGCGAAACTCTTCGTAGCGCACCTTGCCCTCGGCATCAAAGTGAGCCCACGGTACCACCGAAATGGCTTGGCTATCGAAGATGCAGGCGTCCTTAAGCTGCCCTTCACTAAACGAAACGAGCAGGCGAATCTTGTCGTTGACCAGCTCGCAGTCGGACTCAAGCTGATGTCCGTCCGCGTCGGTCTCATAGATCTTAACCCGGCTCATGCTGAGCTTATGGTTCTTAACCTTACGCTCTGAGCCTAAGACCCCTTCTTCATTGTAGAACTTAGCAACGCCATTGCCTTGGGCATCAACCTCAAAGATGAGGCGCGGCTTGCCATTGTCATAGTATTGATTCTCAAGGCGTAATTGCGCCTTGCCTTGCGCCTTAGCGCTGCTCTTCTTGGTCTTCTTATTAGCCTTAGCCACAATCCTTCTCCTATGCCAAAACCATGAACCTCAAACTGACGGCATAGTCTACCACAGCCCCAACTGAGCGCTGACGCGTAAGCAGCACCAAGCCGGCGGGCGCTTACAGCCCAGCTGACTCAAGCGATAACAAGCGCCCGCTTAACTGATAGCCATAAGGGATAAGCAAGCTCTGACAGTGGCGTAAGAGTAGGGCATAGACCTCAGCGCTGAGCTCGGGGCTTTCTAAGATGAGGGCAACCGCGAGCACCTTTTGCTGCGCCACTGTCCCCGGGAAGCGCCGCGCTATCGCCGTGACCATTTGCTCTAGCGCCCGCGCCACCGCTTCCTCTTGTTGGGGCGCCGCGTAGCCGCTCAACGGCAAGAGCTGCAAGGTCGCAACCGCCTCCATGATGAGATAGTTGGCGTCTAAGTCATGCCATTGCTCCAAGGGCCGGGGCGTGGTGCACCCGGCGCTCATCAGGCGCAGCTGCTGCAGTGCCTCCTCAAAGGATAAAGAGTCGAGCTGGCGGCGCCACACTTCATAGGCTTGAGCCAAATCGGCCTTAAATTGGCGCACGCGCTGTAAAAAGTCAGGTTGGGACAGCTCAGCAGGGAGCTCAGGCTGAGTCATAAGGTTACTCCTTGAGTATTAGTCTTTAGGGTCTAGGTAATTAAGATAATTGCTGATATCGAGGCCATACACCAAGAGCATCATGCGGCCCCGCTGGTAGACCTGATGGTAGATCTCAGGGCGCACCAGCTCCTGTTGTAACAACAAATGAAAAGCGGGCAAGAGCTGGGCCGCGCTCTGGGTACACGGCTCGCCCCGCCACCTTGCAATTGCGGTCACCGCCTTGGTAATGGCTTGGTCAATTTCAGCGCTCACCTGTACCGGCTCCAGTGCACATAAGGGCAGCACGACCAAGGTAAAGAGCGCCTCGGTCACGATAAAGCCTGAGGGTAAGTTTTGCCAGTCCTTAAGCGGCAAATCGCGTTCAATGAGGCCGCGCTTGGCCCCGGCAAGACGCAACAGCGCCTTGAGCTGCTCGAGCCCCAGCTCATGCTTAACCTGTCCCAACTCATGGATAGCATCATACATGGCCATCATATTGGTTTTCAGCTCTTGGGCAATGGCTTCATTGCGCTGCGCATCTTGGTTGTCTTGCTTAGAACTCATCGCGATCCTCCTAATACCAGCGTAAACCTCCCTCAGTGTACGCCCCCGCGCCCCCCTTGTGCAGTAGGGTGCAGTAGGGTGCAAAAATAAGCGGCACCACACCACCGAACGCGTCCGGGCAGGTCCCAACGCGCCCGGCGGGTGCGGTATCTATTTTTGCACCAAAACAGTGCAAAATGAGGTTATGTCCCAAAATTTTGTACGGCGTTGTGATCACTAGTGATAATGCTCACAAAA
>DXIF01000140.1 GCA_019113025.1 Candidatus Anaerobiospirillum stercoravium
TGCAAACTGAGTGTCCCCCTGATGCCCATAAGGTAATTCGTCCCCCGGAGAATGAGGTCAAGGCCTTACTGTGCGTCAAGCTTGACCCTAAGCAATGCGAGCATTACGGCAAGGAAGATTTCTGCTCGATGCTCTCCTTAATGAGCAAACACCCTATGGTGTATTGCGATGCTGCCTTAAAGCAGGTCTTGGCCGCAGGCGCCGCAGGCGCTGAGATTGAGCCAAGCTTCTTGCAGCTTGATGGTGACGGTACGTCGGGTCATCTTTCGTATCTCAACGGCGCGGTCGGTGAGTCCTTACCTGTGGTTGACCTGACGGTAGATGACGCCGAGCTGAGTAAGGCCGCTTCGTTCCTGGATTTATTGGGCGTGAAGCAGTTCATCATCGTCGACGCTGAGGCCATGCTGATTTTGCGCTCGATCTCGACGGTCTATCCATGGGATAAGCTCTTAGCTGGGGACTATTTACGTCAGTACTTAAAGGCCCGGAAGGAAGTCAGCGCCGAGGACTTGGGCTTATTTAACGATGTGCGCTTTGGCCGCATCGACGGCTTCTCCTTAAAGTCGACGCAGCCGGTGGCTTATCGCTATTTGCAGCTTGAGCGCAAGCTCTTCTTGCAATACCCAGACGACGAGGATTAAGAGTTCTTGCCCGATAGGGCTTTGCTCTTTTAGTGTTCACCTAAGTCTAGGAAGTTTGCATGTCTGAGACCTTAGAACTGGCCCACAAGCTTATCGCCCGCCCGTCGATTACCCCCGATGATCAAGGCTGCCAAGATTTGTTAGAAGCTGAGCTCAAGGCGGTAGGTTTTAATTGCCGCACCTTACGTGAGCAGATGTATCCGGCCTTTAATCTTTTAGCCTTGTATTCAGGCGATGCGAGCGCCAATCTTGAGGGCGATCCGGAGCAGATCAAAAACCAGCACGGTCCGTATGATCCCAGCGGCTTGATCGTGCCCGGTCCGATCACCTTATTTTTAGGCCACACCGATGTAGTCGCGCCCGGCGATGTGGGCGCATGGAGTTCTGATCCCTTTACTCCGACCGAGCGTGACGGCCTGCTTTATGGGCGGGGCGCGGCCGATATGAAGGGCTCGGATGCAGCCATGACCATCGCTTTAAAGCGCTTTGTGGCCCAGCATCCTAAGTTTAAGGGTACGGTTGGCCTCTTGGTCACCTCCAATGAGGAAGGTGATGTCGTGGGTGCCATCCCATATGTCGCCGAGTGGCTCAAAAAAGAGAAGATCTACCCGCACTATTGCGTGGTGGGTGAGCCTTCGTGTTCATCTGAGCTCGGTGACACCATCAAGATTGGGCGCCGCGGCTCGATGACCGCGCACATCACCATCCACGGCAAGCAAGGGCATGTAGCTTACCCGGAGAAGATCGACAATGCCGCCCATAAGGCGGGGCGCTTGATTGCGGCCTTATGCGAGCATGAGTTCAATGACGCCACCGCGGATTTCCCTGCCACCTCTTTTAACGTCACCAACGTCAATTCCGGCCTAGGCGCGGAAAACGTGGCTCCAGGTAGCGCTGAGATTATGTGCAATTGGCGCTTTAACCCGAACCAAACGCCGCTTAAGCTCCAGCACTTATTAGAGCGCAAGTTAGAGCAGCTGCGGATCTACGCTACCGTGCGCTATGTCATCAACGGCTTGCCCTTTATCAGCAGTCGTGAGGGCGTGTTGGTTTCGGCCTTACGCGAAGCGATTGTCGCTCATACTGGGCGCAGCGCTGAGAGCATCGACCTTAACACCAAGGGTGGCACTTCTGATGGCCGCTTTATTGCGCCATTAGGCGCCGAGGTGGTTGAGTTTGGCCCATGCAATGGCACCATTCACCAGGTCAATGAGTGCGTCAAGGTCGCAGACCTCGACACCATGGCTGACATTTACGAGCAAGTGCTGCGCACCATCCACTTGGCCTAGCGCTCCTGAGGCCACGCGGCACTGGGGCTACGTGGCTTGGGACTACGCGGCCTCTTAGCTTGGGGAAACCAAAGATCCCACCTAGCTTCTTATCCCTAGTCCTAGGGGCCTAGGTCCAGGGGCCGCAGTGGTTGGACTTGAGCGACGCCCGCCGTCACCGCAATGTTAGTTTGGGGTGGGGCGGGCGTTTTGCTGGGCGCGGCAGTGTTATGCGTTTAGCGCATAACATGAAATGTGTAATAAGAATTGGTCAGAATAGGGACCACTCCCTATCATGAGGGCACTGAAAGTTACTAAGGATGCTCGCATGACTGATGCTGTTGTTACTGCCGCTGCAGGTGCCCCAGCTACCGCTGCTCCCGTTGCGTCTGGGCAGTCGCGCTTATTAGTGCCGCTGTTAGCTTTGGGCGTTTTTGCCATCATTAACACCGAGATGGGCGTGGTCGGCATGGTGCCGCTCATTTCTGACTATTTTGGGGTCTCCATTCCCGCCGCCGGTTGGAGCGTCACCATCTTTGCCTTGGTGATTACCCTCTCAGGTCCCACTATGCCCTTGCTCTTTTCGCGTTTTAACCGCAAGTATGTGCTGCTCGGGGTGCTCAGCATCTTTGTGGCAAGCTGCGTGGTCGCGGCGCTCACCACCTCCTTTGCGCTGCACTTAGCCATGCGCGCGCTCGCGGCCTTATTTCACCCGGTATATGTCAGCTTGGCCTTTTCTTTGGCCGCGGCTTCGGTGTCGCCCGCTGAGCGCCCCAAGGCCATCGCCCGCATCTTTATTGGTGTGTCGGCTGGTATGGTGTTAGGCGTCCCCGCCGCCAGCTATATTGCCAATGAGCTTTCTTACAGCGCGGCTATGTTCTTTTTTGCCGCCAGCAATGGCTTGGTCTTGGTCTTGACCCTCCTCATTGTCCCAAGCATGCCGGTGGTTACGGTCCAAAGATATGGCGACCAATTACAGGTACTAAAGCGCGGCGTGGTGTGGCTTTCAGTCGGTGCCACCGTCTTTACCAATGGCTCGACCTTTGGCTTTTTCAGCTACTTTGCCGACTTTATGGAGACCTTGGGCGGCTTTACCGGTGCGCAGGTGAGTTTAGCCTTATGCCTCTATGGCGGCGCCAATATCGTGGGCAATCTTCTGGCAGGTAAGCTTTTGGCGGTGCGCCCGCGTCTTGCCGTGGCCTTAACCCCGTGGCTGGTCGCCGCAGTCATCTTGACCTTGTATCTGGTGATCACCGAGCTCATAGTCGCCTTAGCTGTCATCGTCGTCTTTGGCATTATCAACGGCATGATTGGCAACAACTGCCAGTACTTAATGAGCAAGGCCGCGCCGAGCGCCCCGGAGCTGAGCAATGGCTTATTCTTAAGCTCGGCCAATTGCGGCACGGCGCTGGGTACCGCCTTATGCGGTCTCTTTATCGGCTCGTGGGGCATTGCCGCCTCGATTATCGGCGCGCTGATGATGGTAGTGGTTTCAGCCACGGTCAATGTCCTGACCTTAAAGGCCTTAGCCCGCCGCGAGCGCCGTACCGAGCAAGCGCCTCAGGGCGATTTGGCTTGTGCTTAGTACAATAGGCCCGCTACGAAGGAGAAAAGACCATGAGTATTGTGCCAACTGTCACCTTAAACAACGGCCTGACCATGCCTCAAGTGGGCTTAGGCACTTGGAGCCTACGCGGGGCGCAGTGCCAGCGTGCCTTGCGCACCGCCATTGAGCTGGGCTATCGCCTTTTTGATAGTGCTACATTTTATGAAAACGAGGAGGCAGTTGGGCAAGCGCTGCGTGATGCTATCGCTGCAGGCGAGGTTAAGCGCGATGAGCTCTTTGTGGTGACCAAGCTCTATCCTAATGAGTTTCACCACGCTAAGAGCGCCTTTGACCGTAGCCTGAAGCGCTTGGGCTTAGAGTACGTCGATTTGGTTTTGCTCCATCATCCCGGCGCAGGCGATGTTGCGGCCTATCAGGTCTTGGAGCAGGAGGTGGCGCGCGGGCGCATTAAGTCCTTAGGTCTGTCCAATTTCTACCGTAAGGAGCTGCCGCCGTTTCTCAAGCAGGTTAACTTAAAGCCCGTGCTCGACCAAAACGAAATTCACCCCTTCTACCAAGAGCAGGACGTGGTGCCCTTTATTCAGGAGCAGGGTTTAGTGGTCCAAGCCTGGTATCCCTTAGGCGGGCGCGGTCACACCGGGGAGATTTTGGGTCACCCGGTGATTAGCGCGCTCGCGCGTAAGCACGGCAAGACCTCCGCGCAGATTGTGCTGCGCTGGCTGGTGCAGCGCGGTATCACTGTGGTGCCGGGCTCGACCAGCGCTGAGCATATGGCGCAAAACCTCGACTTGTTTAGCTTTGCCTTAGAGCCGGAGGATATGAGCGCGATTGCGACCTTGGATTGCGGCCGCAAATTCGATTGGTACTAACTCGGCACGTGAAAGTCACAACATAGTTTAGGCAAGGGGCGTCTGATAAGGCGCCCTTTTTATTTGGGGGCACCTTAGTCCTGGGAGGTCGGGGCAGCGGCCTTGGTGCTGGCGCGCTTGCGGGCGGGGGCTTTTTTAGTGGTGGTATTTTTGGTGGTGGCAGCCTTCTTGGTAGTTGTCGTCTGCTTGGGGGCGGCGGCAGCGGTTACCGGCTTTTTACCGGTGATAGGGTCGATCTCAAGGTCGGGGTCGGGGAGGTAGTAGAAGTCGGGATCGACCCATTGCATGACCTTGGAGTGCAAGAGGTCATCGCGGTTCACAAACATGAACCAAGGGCTGCCCATATAGCAATCCTTCATGATGTTAAGTTCTATGTCGGAGAGCATGTAGATGGGCTCACCCTCGCGACTGGTGCCGATGTAAGTTACTACCGTGAGCTCATGGTCAAAGAGCGTCTTGATCTTTTGGGTCAGTTCCAGCGGTTCTGACATCTGATTTCTCCTTTTTAGTGAACTCAAGGGCTTAATTAGGCGGGCTCAAGGGCTTAGTCGCCCCAGCATTTGAGGGGGCTAAAGGCGCGCAGATCGGGCAGGTCTTGGCGGCGCATGGTCAAGAGCTCGGCCAACTTAGGGAAGATTTCGCAATGATCGACGCGGTAGTAACGTAAGTTGCTGATCAGATCTTGGTAGCACAGGTTGGGAGCAAGCGGGCGGGAAAAGAACACCTCGGCCGGGGCAAAGCTACCTCCAGCCGGGTCATAGGCCATGAATCCTAATTCTTGATCCCGCTCGACATTAATAATGTGGGTGCTAAAGGGCGTGTCAAACATGAGGTGGTAGCGCTCTCCCAACTGGCAGCGCAGAGCCAGCTCGTCGATGCTTTCAAGCGGCAAAATGTCGGGCGGTGTTTTGATAATCGGGTCATACCAGATCAAGTTCGGGGCGTGCATCATTACAGCAAAGCCTTGGCTTAACTCCGTGTCGTCAAATTGGTACATCAGGGCCGGGCGCGCCATCAGGTCATAGCCACGCCGCCGTAATTCATAAGTCACCACCAAGGCTTGGCAGTCGCAGGTATAGGGGTTAACCACCTTCATTACACTTTTTTCCTCTGGGTTGTGGCAGTACAGCTCTATTGGGTTGTTGTGCCGTGTTGTTTACTAATAGATGAATTTATAATGTTGTTTTACTGAAAACAAAACACTTTCTTCGCTTAAATAGCTATTGCATGGTTTGTATAGCTCAAATAGCTGTAATTAGTCTGATCGCGATCATACTCTGATCACGAGAAAAATTTCGCTTTAAGCGTGAAGATGTTATGCTAATGCTAGCTAGCTCTCATTTTGGGAGCAGGCGGTCGCGCTCGGAGGTCTGTGCTGAGGGCTGTGGCACGGGCTCTGAGGGCGCATAGTGCTCAGATTCGTTGGTGCAATCACATCGTCTTTATTGGCTTGCTTGTAGCTATGCGCTAGAATTATTGGGTAAAGTTGCTAGGCTTAAGCCCAGAAGGGGCGGGTGCTTAGAACTTGGAAGCTGGGATCTGAATTTGGTGTGAGCAGGGAGGTCGGTCGTGGCTAATATCTTCGATTTTCGCAATGAGCTGATTGCGGGTTACCGCACCTTTAGTCGCTCGTTTACTAAGTTTGCCGCGCCGGATATCGACCACTACGTCACGAGCGCGCTCGATGCTGAGCAGACCTTTTGCCCCGAGCCCTTAATTCAAATCAATCCGTCCTATGCTGAGGATAGCCATAGCCTGATCTATTACACCACGCAGTTGGGGGCGCGCGGCGTGCCGATGCTCCATGAGCGCTGCGCTGAGATCTTTGCCTTGGAGCGTGAGGGTAAGCGCGAGCCTTTGCAGCTCTATCGCCACCAAGGCCAGGCCATTACCTATGCCGCTGAGGGACATTCTTATATCGTTACCTCAGGCACGGGCTCAGGTAAATCGCTGACCTTCTTTATTCCAATGGTCAGTCGCATCCTGCAAGAAAAGGAGCTCGACCCGACCCCTCGCATTCGCGCCATCATCGTCTACCCGATGAATGCTCTTGCTAACTCCCAGTTAGAAGAGATCAACAAGTTCTTAAGCTCGGTGCCCGGCACGATTAAAGTCCAGCGCTACACCGGCCAAGAGCGCGCGTCCGAGCGCGAGGGTTTGCGTAATGGCACTGAGGTGCCCGACATCCTCTTAACCAACTACATGATGCTGGAGTTCATGTTGTTGCGCCCGGAGGATTCAAAGATCATCGCCAATTGCCATGGGCTTAACTTTTTAGTGCTCGATGAGCTCCATACCTATCGCGGCCGTCAAGGCTCGGATGTGGCGTTGCTTATCAAGCGTTTGCGCCAGCGCGTGGGACGCACTGAGGCTGATGACGCCGGTTCTGATAATAAGCTGATTTGCATCGGCACCTCGGCTACCATGTCGTCGGTCGATGAGCCTAATTCCCAAATGGTGGTGGCGCAATTTGGCCGCAAGATTTTCGGCGAGGACTTTAAGCCCGAGTGGGTGATCAAGGAGGAGTTAGAGCGCGAGACCGACCCACAGGTGTGCTTAGCTGACTTTGCCACCGGCGCTCAGGCTAACGCCAATTGTGAGCGCTTGGCCCAAGAGGTAGCGCAGGCGGCGCGCGGCGATTTCTCCTTTGTCACCAAGCTGCCAGCAGGCGGCCGTGTTGCCGCTTCTGATGCTGAGCCCTCGCTGCGGGCTTTTAAGCACAGTCGTTTGGCGATTTGGCTGGAGCTGATGCTCAGCACTGAGCTCTTTGAGCAAGGCCATCATCGTGAGTGGCGCCGTGCTCAGCCTAAGGGCTTGGATACGGTGGTTTCTGCACTGCAAGCAACCATGGGGACGGCGGCGCTTGATGCGGCCACGGTGCGCAGCGCGCTTATCAACTTCATGAATTTCATCTCCGACTCTGAGCAGCATCAGTTAAGAACGAAGCTTGGTCGCACCCCTTTTGCCTTTAAGCTCCATCAGTTTATCAGCAGCCCGGGGCAACTGAGCGTCTCGCTCGAGGCGCCGGGACGGCGCCAGTTTGCGCTCGATGGCCGCAATTACTTTGTGGCTAATCAGCAGGACGTCCATGCCACCGCGGCGCAGGCTTTGGGCCTTGATGCGGCTGAGGCGCTGTCGGGCGCGGCGTGCGCTGAGGAACCGTACTATCCTGCTTTTGAGGTGCGTTTTTGCCTGCATTGCGGCCAAGAATACCTCCCGGTGTGGCTGCACTTTAGGCTGGAGAAGCAGGGGAAAGGTTCGCGTGCTACTTTGGAAAAGGTACTGCCCCGCGAGCTGACCACTACCAGCCCGGATGCGGCTAATCTTGGCCTCTCGGTCAAGATCGAGCCGGGCTTTGTTTGTCCGGTGCGTGATGATCAAGGCTTTACCCAAATCGGTATCGAACTGTGTCCGGCTGATTGGCGCGATCCGGAGGATTCGGGCAAGCTCAAAAATAGCTATCGCGATTATGAGCCTAAGGCTTATTATCTTGATCGCTATGGCAAGGTGTGCGGCAGCTCAGGACCTAATAACAGCTTGTTTTGGGTCTTCAAGGGCGATTTTCGCCTCTGCCTTAATTGCGGCGAGCGCTCCAACACGCAGGCCAATATCCATAACCGCTTAATTGGCCTGTCAGGTGAGGGCCGTAGTACCGCCAGCACTACCTTGAGCTTATTGACCTTGCGCCAGCTGTTCCAAGGCTCCGATAAGGTTGATGCCACCAAGCGCAAGCTCTTGGGCTTCTCGGATAACCGCCAAGATGCGGCGCTGCAAGCAGGTCACTTCAACGACTTTGTTAAGAACCTGACTTTGCGCTCGTGCTTAATGGCGGTGCTGGAGCAATATCTGGATGAGAGTGCCGCTGAGCATGCGCCTGGCTTGCGCCTTGATGCGGTGGTCAAGCGTATGGAGCAGCTCTTAGGCTGGGGCGAGAACTTAGGACCAAATGCCGCTGGGCGTGAGCTGTTCTTAGCTAACCCAGGCGATGAGCTGACGCTGGCGCCACAGGTGATCAAGGACGATTACTACGCGCTGCACTCCTTGCTCTCGTATCACCTTACCCTTGATCTAAGCCAGAGCTACCTCTATACCAGCCCAGGCTTAGAGCGCTTAGGGTTGCTCAGCATTGATTATTGCGGCTTAGATGAACTGTGCGCCCAAGATGCGCTCTTTGCCCCGGCCAATGACGTCACCGGTCAGACTTCGCTTTTGACCCATCTGACCCCGGAGTATCGCCGCAAGCTCTTTATGCTGCTGTTAGATGAGCTCAAGCGACGCAAGCGCCTTAAGGCGGAGTTCTTGACCGAGAGCGGCCAGCTGAGCATTCGCACCATTTTAAACCGCGACTTTGCCGAGCGCTGGCAAATCGGGCGCGAGGAATGGCGCTCGGTGGGTGAGTTTGTGTGCTTGGACGCGATCAAGTCTAAGGACAAGCCACGCGTGGGCGGCAAGCCTTGGATCCTCTCAACCCATTCGCGCCTTAATCGTCAGCTACGCAACCATAATTTATGGAAAGATTTCTGGCGCGAACATCCAGAGCTCAAGCCATTGATGGCTGTGGGTAAGGATGAGGTGCAAGATCTCTTGGTGGCGATGTGCCAGTATTTAAAGACCGCGCACATTCTGCTTGAGAACAAGTACAACACGGTTGACTCGTACTACAGCATCGACGTCAATATGATTTTATGGCGTCCGGGGCCGGAGCTTAAGGCGCTTAAGGCGCAGCCGGTCGGCTCTGATTTTGATCCCGAGCTGGCCCATGGCAAACCAGGCTACTTCTATCGCGAGCTTTATCGCATCTACGCCCAAGACTTCCGCGCCTTTGCCGCAAAATGTGCCGTAGCGGTACATCAGGCAGTCGAGCTCAAGCGCGATGAGTTACCGGCGATCTTCTCCTTTGAGGCTCATGAGCATACAGCGCAGCTGTCCAATAGCGAGCGCCAAGAGCTGGAGATGCGCTTTAGAGGAGGGGACTCCGATCGTGCCAAGTGGCAGCAGTTGCCGGGGCATGAGGATAAGAGCTTCCGTCGTTTACCGCTCTTGTTCTGCTCGCCAACCATGGAGCTGGGCATCGACATCTCGGCGCTTAATTTTGTCTACATGCGCAATGTGCCGCCGACCGCCGCCAACTATGTGCAGCGTGCCGGTCGTGCCGGACGCTCAGGGCAACCTGCGCTGGTAGTCACGTACTGCACCTCGCGTAATGCCCATGATCAATGGTTCTTTAAGCACCCGCAGGACATGGTGCAGGGCGTAGTGCGTGAGCCGACCTTGGACTTAACCAATGACGCCTTGCTCAAAGCTCATTTGCACTCGATTTGGTTGTCGTGTGCTCTCTCCAAATTACCACCGGAGGTTACGTTTAAGTCGCAGGTCGCGCAGCTGTTAACTGGCATTGAGCCGGGTCGTCTTGATAACTCGGTGCTCACTGATCCTGAGATCAAAAATGCCCTCAACGATGAGGCGTTTAAGCAGCGCTTGCGTCAGCTTTATGCGATCAAGCCTGAGATTGCGATTGTGCTAAAAGATGATGCGGTGCGTAAGCAGGCCTATGCCTTAGGCCGCGAGTTGATCGAGAACTTAGTGGCCTTGGCCCCAGCGCCGGAGCGGGCGCTGTTACAGACGCAGTGGCTGGATGAGGGCAAAAGTAACCTCGGGCTCAGTGGGCTCATGAGATATGCCTACGATGACTTTGATCGCTGCTTTGACTATTGGCGTGAGCTCTACTTTACCAATTTGCGCGAGTGCGCTGAGCTGGCACAGCAAACCGATGATTTCAGTGAGCGCCGTACCGCTGAGGTCAAGGAGCAATTGCGCTTGTTAAGCGGAGCACAGCAAGGCAACAGCACCTACAGCGACTTCTACATTTTCCGCTACTTGGCCGGACAAGGCTTCTTGCCAGGCTATAGCTTCCCCGCGCAGCCCCTGTTGGCCTGGATTCCATCACCTGAGGGCAGTAGTTTGCGCGCCCGTCGCGGCAGTTATGAGCAGCGCGGTGATTGGCTCTCGCGCGCCCGCTTCTTGGGTATCAATGAGTTTGGCCCCAACAATCTCATCTACCACAATGGCCGCATCTACCGCTGCACCCGCTTAAAGCTTAGCGCTGGTGTTGGTATTCAAGAAGAGCGTAGTCATCAAGTGGGCACCTTGAGCACCATGGAGATCTTGGTCTGTCCGCACTGCGGCCATTACGTCAAGCAGGGCGTAGGCGAGGTGTACAACTCCTGCCAGCACTGCAAACAGCCCTACGAGCATATCAACAAGAGCATCATCAAGCCGCTCTATAAGGTCTCGGTGGTGGAAACCACCCGTAAGGAGCGCATTACCGCAGCCGATGAGGAGCGGCAGCGCCAGGGCTTTGATCTGCGCACCTTCTATCATTTCAACAATGCTGAGAGCAACTTACGCCGCTATGGTGTGTTGGGGGCTGAGGGCACGCCGCTTGCCTTCTTGTCCTATGGCGCAAGCTCTAACATCATGCGCGCCAACCTTGGTCTGCGCGGCCATGAAGAGGCTCAGCCGGGCTTTTACATCAATGCCAAAAACGGTGAGTGGCTATCGCAAGAAAAGGTGGCTGAGGCCCAAAAGAGCGACAGTAAGATCTACGCTCAGGTCAAGCCTGAGCGCATCATCCCGTACGTCAGCGACATGCGTAACATCATGATCATGGACTTAAGTCCATATCTGCAGGCGCTGGGCTTTGATGTCAGCTCCGAACATAGCCTTGCGCCTGATGACAAGCTGCAAGTGCGGGAAATTATGGCGACGCTGCAAGCGGCGCTGGTTCGTGCCATTACCAAGCACTTTCAGATTGAGCTGAGCGAAATCTTTATTGAGCCGCTGCCTAATCGCGATGCGCCGAAGCAGCTTTTGATCTACGAAAGTGGCGAGGGTGGCTCCGGCATCTTAAATCGCCTCTGCTCTTTGCCTGAGGACGGCAAGCGTCCATCCTTAGCGGCGGTGGCGGCGCAAGCTTTAGAAATCATGCACTACGAGCGCTCGGGCGATTTAGCCGACTTGCCATGGGATCCTGAGCAGCAAGAAAAGTACGACCGGCGCCCAGAGTGTCGCGGCTGCTATGATTGCGTGCTGACCTACTACAATCAGCCTGACCACGCCCGTATCAACCGCAAGAATCAGCAGGTCTTTGCGCTCTTAGCGCAGCTGACTGAATCAAGCTTAGAGCCGTTTGGTGCGCCAAGTGGCGCTAACAAGCGCGCTCACGCGAGCGCTGATGATGCTGACCAAGTAACAACGGAGCACGAGGCCCCATCCGGCGTTGCGGCGCAAGCGCCTGCAGATGAGACTAAGGCACCTGAGGCTGAGAGCAAAGCGCCTGATGCAGAGCCTACGGTTCCGGCTGAGACATCAGCAAGTGGCGCGGCTGCAGATACAGCGGTCAGCCCTAACTGCGATCGCAAGCTGCTAAATCGCTTGTGCTGCTGGTTAGTCGAAGAAGGTTATCAGGTACCAGCGCGCGATAAGATGCCATGGCTGCTTAAGAGCGCTAACTATGCTTTAGCCGGGGGTTATTTTGATGCCGGTTGCGCCTTGTCGTTTGAGCCGCTGCCCGATGATGTCGCTAATAAATTGGCCAACGCTGGTATCATTTGCTTGCAGCTCAATCCAGATGGTAGCGATTGGGCTGAGGTCTTTGCTGCCAATTGTGAGCGCTTTAAACTTTTGGCTTAGTGAGAGAGGGAGAAAAGATGGCGCAGTATGTTCCGGGCAATTTAGTTCAGGCGCGCGGCCGCACTTGGGTGGTCCAGTCCGACTCCACTGACGAGTGCTTACGGCTCTGCCCGATTGGCGCATCCTACGATGACGTCACGGTGATTTCGCCCTTATTGGAGCCCGATGTCGCTCCGGCTCAGTTTAGCTACCCTAAGCCGGAGCGTGTCGGCGCCTTTCGCTCGGGGCGTTTGCTTTACGATGCCCTGCGCTTTCAGCTGCGCTCGGGCACCGGCCCTTTCCGCTCCTTTGGCAGCCTCAACTTTGAGCCCCGCTCCTACCAATATGTGCCGCTGTTAATGGCGCTGCGCCAAGAAAAGGTGCGCCTGTTAATCGCTGACGACGTAGGCGTGGGCAAGACGATTGAGGCGGGCATGATCGCCCGTGAGCTCTTAGATCGCGGCTCCATTGATCGCTTTGCGGTCTTATGCCCACCGCACTTGGTTGAGCAATGGGTTGAAGAGCTCAAGGTCCACTTCAATATCCAAGCCTTGGCCGTTACTGCCAGTACCGCCAGCAAGATCGAAAAGAACATCCCAATTGGGCATCTCTTGACCGAGACCAATCCGTTCTTAGTGGTCAGCCTTGACTACATCAAGAGCGAGCGCCACCGCAATTACTTCTTGACCCTCAAGCTTGACCTCTTGATTGTCGATGAGGCTCATACCTGCGTCACTGGCGATCAGGGCACCGCGCATCAGCGCTATCGCTTTTTAAACGAGGTGCTTGAAGATGAGCGTAACGGCAAGCTGCGTCATCTCTTGCTTTTGACCGCGACCCCGCACTCCGGCAACGAAGACGCCTTCTACAACTTGCTCTCCTTACTCAAGCCTGAGTTTGCTCAGCTGCGCGAGGTCACCTCCGCGAGCGACCCGCGCCGTCGCGACTTGTCCAAGTACTTTGTTCAGCGGCGCCGCCAAGACATTGAGCGCTGGTGCCGCGACAATAACGATTACCATACCTTCTTCACCAAGCGCATGAGCGCGGAACTCACCTACAAGCTCACCCCACAATGGCAGGACTTCATGGCCGCAGTCCAAGAGTACTGCTTAGGCGTGTTGGAGCACCAGCAGGACAATCAGCTGGTGTGGTACGCCATCATTGCGCTGTTCCGTTGCATTTCCTCAAGCCCAGAGGCGGCGCTGCAAGCCCTGAGCAATCGCAAGAGCAAGCTTTCCTTAACCGGCATTGAGCAGCAGGCGGTCAGCACCGAGGCGGCCGCTGCGGCGTTAGGTCTGAGCGCGGATGAAGACGACCGCGACGAGCTCATGGAGCAGATCGACAGCGAGCTGGGTACGGACGATACCTTGGTTGAGACCGACTTAGAGCCAAGCTTACTGTTAAGTGAGAGTGAGCAGCTCGACGACTTAGTAGCTCAAGTTAAGGAGTTACGCGGTATTGAGCACGATCCTAAGCTGGCGCAACTGGTCACCCACGTTAAGGGCTTGCTTAAGGACGGTTTTGCGCCAGTTATTTTCTGCCGCTTTATCGGTACGGCCGACTATGTAGCTCAAGAGCTCAAGGTACAATTGAGCAAAGGCCAGTTCAAGGACGTAGCGGTAGATTGCGTCACTGGTACCCTGACTCCAGCCGAGCGCAAAGAAAAGGTCTTGGCATTGGGCCAAGAGGCGCGCCGCGTCTTGGTTGCCACCGACTGCTTGTCTGAGGGTATCAACCTCCAGCACTTCTTTACTGCGGTGGTCCACTACGATCTGGCCTGGAACCCAACCCGTCATGAGCAGCGTGAGGGCCGCGTTGACCGCTTTGGTCAAACTGCTCCTGAGGTGCGCTGCACCTTGCTCTACAGTGCCGATAATCCGGTAGACGGCATGGTGCTCAAGGTTATCCTGCGTAAGTCCGAAGCCATCCGCAAGGAACTGGGCGTCTTAGTGCCGGTACCAGACAAGAAGGAGACCATCAATCGCGCTCTGATGAAGGCCGCGCTCTTTAATGAGCGCAACCATCACATGACCAATGAGCGTAGCTACCAAGGCTCGCTCAACTTGTTCTTTGATGACGCCGAGCCGGGCAACCAAGATGAGCGCGAGCTCGAGCTGGCGTGGCAAAACGCCTCGGAAAAGGTCAAGGGCAGTCCAACCCTCTTTGCTCAAGGCTCGATTCACGTTGCCGATGTGTTGCCATTCTGGCAAGAGGAAAACGCCAGCCTGGGCAGCTTAGATGAGCTTCAGTACTTTGCTGAAGAGGCTTGTGCTTACTTTGGGGTCAAGGTGCAAGAGGCGGAAGTGGGCACCTTAAGTCGCGCTCGCGCGGCGCAAACCCGCGCGCAGGCCATTACCCAAGCGGCGCAGCTCGCCTCAACCCAAGCGGTGATCGCTGGTACCACCAAGATTGCGGATGAGAGCGCACGCGCTGAGGCCCTTGATACGGCGTTTGATGCCGCCCAAGCCAAGGCCGCGAGCTTACAGCGCGAGGGCCACAAGCTCTATGCCTTGATGCGCATCAACGTCAACGACTTCAACCGTGAGGAAATCAGAGCCAACCTCAAAGCCGAAGACTGGCCTAAGGACAACATCATCGACTTTAACCTGTTAAATCGCGTCAGCCCAATCATCAAGGTGCTGTCCGACAGCGTAGTCGAGGAAGCTACGGGCCCTGATTTCAGCACCATTGCCCGCGCCGGTCTTGCCAGCAGCTCTGAGGTTGCTGCCATCACCCGTATTTACCTTCTGCGTCTGCGCTATCAGATGCGTATTGCTTATCGCAATCAGACCCGCCGTCACCTCATGGTTGAGGAGGTGGTGCCGTGGGCCTTAGTGGGTGCGAACGGTCAAGACCAACTCGATTTGGAGCGGGCGCAGTACTTACTGGTCAACGCTCCGATTGGCGGTAATTTCAGCGCACCGGTGGCACAAGGCAAGATTGAAGAGGCGATTGCGCTCTACACCCAGCACGCAGAGACGCTCAACGCCTTTGCTCAGCGCCGGGCTGCGCAAATTAGCGCTGCCCACCGTGGCGAAATGCTGGATGATCAGCAAGCACCGGGCGCGACCAAGCGCCACAAGAGCAGCAACGTTTATTTAAACGACGGCTCGGTAGTCGAGGTTAAGGTCTGTGATCCGATCGACCTCATTGGCGTCTATGTCTTGATGCCTGACCTTGATAGCCTCTAATCTAGAACCAATAACCAGAGCCGCGGCGCAGCTTAGTGCAAGGGCACGCCGCTGCGGTCAAACCAACAATAACGAAATCAGGGGCATAATGCCCCCATGGAGTGAGCAAAATGGCTGCTGTGCTCAGCGATAACACTTGTTGTCGGCTCGAAGGCAAGCTCTTTACCGGAGTGCAGCTCGAGCGCATCTTTGAACGCTCGGGTAACTTCCAATCCGACGCCAGCTATAACGTGCCTTTAGGGCAAAACCTCAAGGACGAAGTGGCTCGTGCTTATCGCATTGCCAGCAGTGCCTATCTGCAATTCAAGCGCGTGCTCGAGCATCCCAGCTATACCCACGAGGTCAAGGCAGAGGCCACGCGTGCCTTTGCCCGTGCCTTCTTTAGCTCGGCCTTAGGCTATAACCTGCCCAAGGTAGTCAATCAAATCGAGATCACCCAAGGTCACGGCGACCATCAGCACGTGCTCACTTACCCGGTGGCCATGCTGTTAGATCAAGAAGAAGCTCTGGGCGCAGAGCACAGCAAAGCCACGCTCAACGCCACCACCAATATCACCCCGCTGCAAGGCAATGACGGCCAGCGCGTGAGCGCCATGATCCCGCTGACCGTGGTCTACCCGAGCATGGACGCCAAGACGAACCAGCGTAGCACCTTAGATAGCGTGCTTGACGCCTGTGCGGTCAAGGATAGCGCTCAGCCTAAGAAGGTGGGACGCCGCTCGCCTTTTGCCCTGACCCAAGAGCTGCTCAATGTCTCCGCGGACTATCTGTGGGGCTTGGCCTTTAATGGCTTGAGCCTGCGTCTATTGCGTGATGTGATGAGCTTTGCGCGCCCGAGCTTTGTTGAGTTTGACTTGCAGTCCATTTTCGAGGGTGACAACCAAGCTGAGTTTAGCCATCTGTATCTGCTGCTGCACAGCTCGCGCACCAAGGTCGATCCCGTTTCTGGCCTCAACATCTGGGAAGAGTGGCTCAAGCTCTGCGCAGAAGAGGGCATCCCGGCACGCGAGCAGTTAGGCGCCAGCCTGCAAGAGGCGATGCAATGCTTAGGCACGGGCTTCCTCCAAGCCAAGGGCAAGGGTAATGATGTGCTGCGTGCTAAGCTGGCCAATCACGAGCTCAGCGCTTCAGACTACAACCACCAGCTGATGCGCCTGATGTATCGCTTCATCTTTGTGTTCTGCTTAGAGGAGCGTGGCATCATCCATACCCGCTACACTGAGCGCAGCCTCAAGCAAGCCGCGCAGCTCAAGCGTGCCGAGTACGAGCGTGCCCAAATTGCAGCCAAGGCCGCCCAAGCCGCCGCTGAAATCACGGTCAACATTGTCGATCGTGACCATCCTTTTGGTAATGATATGGGCACGGAGCGGGCGCCAACCAACGCTCAGTACGAGGCCAGTGCCGAGCGCGCCACGCAAGAGACCTTAGCCCAGGTCTTAGACGTAGCCCAAGCTGAAGCCCAAGCGCAGGTCGAGAGTGAGCTGGTGGGGGACGACGGGACTTTAGTCTTAGACCTCTGGAGCGTGGATACCGCTCAAGATCAGTATAATAAGATTCCTGACGGGGGGGGGTATAGATCATTAAGTGACCGTGAGCTGGTTTTGCCGGACTATGCTCGTGCCTGCAAGCTCTATGAAGAGGGCTACTCCTTTAAGCGCTTACGCGACCGCGCGCTGTTACAGCGCCTCTACACCGACCATCACGACTTATGGCTCAGCGTGAAGGTGGTATTCAAAGCCTTAGCCAAGGGCGAGGAGATCCTAGCACTGCCGGCCTTAGGCGGCCTGTTCGACGAGAGCCAATGCCCTGACCTGATGGCCCCGGACGTCAATCTGACTAACGCCAACTTACTCCATGCCATGCACTTAATGCGCTGGGCCAACCTCCAAGGCGTGTTCACGGTCATCGACTACCGCAATATGAACACCGAAGAGCTGGGCTCGATTTACGAGGGCATGCTCGAGCTGGTGCCCCAAGTCCACTTCAAGGACCAATTAGACCGCTTCTCATTTAGCTTCGAGTTTGTACAAGCTAACGCCAATGAGCGTAAGAGCACTGGCTCCTATTACACCCCAGACTCCTTAGTCCAAAGCCTGATTGAGACCGCCTTAGATCCAGTAATTGAGCAAAAGCTCAAAGAACACCCTGAGGATCCTGAAGGCGCTTTGCTCTCACTCAAGGTTATTGACCCTGCCTGCGGTAGTGGCCACTTCCTGTTAGCGGCAGCGCGCCGGATCACTGAGCGCATCATGCAGCAAAAGGCCTTTTTGGAAGATACCGAGGAGATTGAGTACCGCAAGATCTTGCATCAGGTCATTGCCCACTGCATCTATGGCGTGGATATCAACCCGATGGCAGTGGAACTGGCTCATATGGCCCTGTGGCTCGAGGGCTTTGCTGAAAACAAGCCGCTGAACTTCATCGGTCACCATGTCAAAGTCGGCGACTCGCTCTTAGGCGTGATGGATCTAAACGTTCTCAAACTTGGCATTCCGGGCGATGCCTACAAGCCACAAGCACCGATCGGAAAGGGGCAATTTGCGCTGAGCCTGAGTGACAAGGCCGTCTGTGCAACGCTCAAAAAGCGCAACACCAAGGAGCGCAAGATCTTTGCTGAGAATATGCTTGATACTGGGCTTAATGGTTTGGATAGCTTGGGTGAGTCGTTGCAGCACTTGGGCTATGCTGATCTCGATCAGCTCTCGGCGGACACCCTGCTGGCAGAAGAGCTCAAGGCGCAGCAACATGCGCGCAACCAAGAGGCGCTGGAGGAAACTGTCGAGTTTAAGGCCAGCAATCTGCTGCTCAGTGCCTTCTTGAGTGAAAAGACCACTGCGACCGAACACTTGGTACCGACCACCAAGGATATCGATCTGCTTGTGACGGATCCCGAAGGCTTTGAGCAAAGGCATAAGGACATGCTTGAGTATGCGGCACAGGTCTGTGCTGAGAACCACGTGCTGCATTGGCCGCTGGCCTTCGTTGAGGTGATGGCGCAAGGTGGCTTTGACTGCGTACTGGGCAATCCGCCATGGGAAAAGCCAAAGGTCGAGGACGTGAAGTTCTTTGCCACCAGATTGCCTGAAGTGGCGAATGCTAAGACGGCAGCGATCCGCAAGAAGATGATCGATGCGCTGGCCGAAAGCCAAGATCAGTACGAACGTAACGTTTTCATAGATTACGTTAAAGCGCAGCACCGCGCCGCGGCTTTTTCGACCATCAATCACTTAAGCGCTGAGGATGGCGGACGCTTCCCGCTTACCGGTGTGGGCGACACCAATCTTTTTGCCTACTTTGCCGAACACGATCTGACTTTGAAAAAAGCTTCGGGCACTCTGGGCTTTGTTGCTCCTACCGGCATTGTGTTAGACGATGCGACCAAGCGCTTTGCCCAGACGATCTTCGCGCAAGGTCTGGTCAGCTCGCTTTATCACTTTAACAACACCGAGAACATATTCCCGGCCGTTGATGGGCGTTACTCCTTTGTGCTGTTGACGTTGGCTCAGGCCAATCAGGCCGATTGCGTCTTCTACGCAACAAACCCTAAGCAGCTGGAGGACAAAAAGCGCCATCTGAGCTTCGAGCCAGGGGATATTGCTCTGATCAACCCTAACACTCAGACAGCGCTGCTAGCTCGCTCTGAGTACGATCTTGAGTTATGCCGCAAGCTCTATCGTGCTGCTCCGGTGCTGATTAAAGAAGGCACGGCAACGCACCTGGAGCTTAATCCATGGCAGCTTAAGACAATGTCTATGTTGCACATGTCCAATGACAGCGATTGCTTTGAATCCTTGTCGCAGCAAGAGGCCGCTATGGCTTCCGAGCAGGGCTTGGTGCCACTGTATGAGGGCAAGCTGTTTGGGCAGTTTGACCACCGCTTTGCCTCGTTTGGCTACGACGACGAGGGCAAGCTTACTGATGCGGCCAATGTTGAGCTGCTGCAAAAGCAAGATTGCGCCTTTAGGGCCACTCCTCGGTACTGGGTTAAGCAGGCGATTGTCAAAGCCCGTTGGGCGCAAAAGGGCTGGGATAAGCCTTGGACGCTGGCTTGGCGTGATATTTCACGTGCTACCGATGAGCGCACCGTTATTGCGACAGTACTCCCATCTTCTTTTGCGGTTGGAGGAACTGCAAATCTTATGATGCCGCAGGTTGACGGTAAAAGAGCTGCTTGCTTACTGGCCATGTTAAACAGCCTTGTGGTCGACTATGTTGAGCGTATTAAACAGGCTGGAGCCCATAGCAATTTGCTGTACGTCAAGCAGCTCCCGGTGCTACCTCCAGAGGCCTTTGCGCCTTCCGATGTTGAGTTTATTGCCTCGCGCGTAGCTAAGCTCACGCGCACCGCGGACGACATTAACGCAGTGTGGCTCACCGATTACCCGGCTTATACCTTTCAAGAGCCGCAAGAGCGCGTTGCGATTCGCGCTGAGCTTGATGCCTACATCGCCAAGATGTACGGCCTCACCCGTGAAGAGCTTGCGTATATCTTGGATCCGGCGGCTGTGATGGGCCCAGATCATCCATCGGTGACCTTCCCGGGACTTAAGCGCAAGGAAACCGAGCTCTATGGCGAGTACCTGACCCAGCGCTTGGTGCTTAAGGCCTACGATGACCTGACCTCAGGCGTGCTAAAGTAGCCTGAGCCACCTGATTGGGGCTTATAGCGCACAGGCTCAAGCGCCACGCTTGGGCCTGAGTATGGTCTAACTGTTCGCAAGGAAATGCCCATGAGAATGATGCCTGATTCGCTTGAGCATATGTGCACGACCTATCTGACTATGGATCACTACGCAGCGGTAGACCGAAAGTATGGGCTTACAGAGAACCAATGGTTCTTTTTTGCGCGCGGCAAAGCGCAGCTTGGCTTGCTCATGACCCTGAGCCTAGATGGCAATATGGTCTTGGGCGTAGCCTTGAGCTTTTGCGCCGAGCGCTTGCAACATGAGCTGTGGGCTAAGCTGGGCCTTGACTGGGAGCGGGCGCCTGTCGATGGCATCATTGCGGGAACGGAGCTTTCTTGCCACAACAGGGAGCTGCAAACTGACAGCGAGCCGGGCTTGCGCCGACTCTTGGCGGTAGCGCAGGATGTCTTGGAAGCGGTCTATCGGGGTGAGTTGGTTATATCCGATGATGAGCTGGCTGCAAGTCTGCCTAACGCGGGGTTACGCCCTGAGGTCTTTGATCCCAATCAGGACGATGCTCCTCTTACTGACGAGCTCCAAGCTGAGCTTGAGGGCCTGTCTGAACTTGACCTTGCTCAGACTGAGGCGCCGCGCGTGGTACGCGAGCGCATTGGCCAGCAGCGCTTTCGCAAAGGCTTAGAGCAGCTATGGGGCGGGCGCTGTGCTGTGACCAAAGTCAGCCTGCCATGCTTGCTGCGCGCAAGTCACGCTAAGCCCTGGGCTGAGTGTGAGAGCGGGGCTGAGCGCTTGAGCCCGTACAACGGCTTCTTGCTCAACGTGGCGCTCGATGCGCTCTTTGATCAATTCCTGATTAGCTTTGCCGCTGACGGCAGCATCATGATCGCGCCTGACCTCGATCTGGGAGAGCTGGCACAAATCGGGGTAACGCTGCAACTGCGTATTGCGGGCTTACGCCCAGAGCATGAGCCATTTCTTGAGTACCACCGCAAGCGCTTCTTTGGGCGACAGAGATTAGAGAAGTAGTGCATGCTGCAGGCTGGTGTTAGGGCTGTAGGTTAAGCAGAGAGTAGGGCCTGAGAGGGCAAACGTGCCCTAAGTGCAGTGCTCGCAGAGGTGCGGGCGCAGTGACTGTAGGCTGAAGCTATTAGGTGGGAATAGATAGCGTTGGCTCAAGGTAGTGCGGTCGGAAGTTGGAGCCGGTACCGTGCGGGCATTAAAAAAGTCAGGGCCCTAGTTAAGATTCCGCAATCCGCTCTAGGGCATCCTGACTCGGTCGAAGATTCTCTCTCTTCTTAATATGGTCATCTTTGCAGCTTGGGGCAAATGACTCGAGGCCTATGCCTTACGCCGCTTGCCTCACTAAGTGCAAGCATGGTGCCAAGATCGAACCCCCCTGGCCGCGGCAGCTCCCCAAAATGCTTCTTTGCCGTGCTAAGCGCTTAAATAAGCCTTTTATGGGGTAAGCGCGCTGGGATAACTGTTCCCTAACAGCAAGACGGCACTTGATCAACGTAACGCTTACGACTAAGTGCCTAGATCTTGTCAGGGTGGTACCGCGCTGACGCGCGCTCAGATGCGCTCAGGTGCGCAGATCGGGGCAGCTTTATAGGCTTTTTTGGGGCGGTGGGCGCGTGCTCATGTACTTTGGGGGCGGCGGTGCGGTGTGCCTTGGCCGGTAGGGGCAGTTCTGGGATGTTAATTGCGGGGATGAGCGGCAAGATCCTCAAGCTCAAGGCAAATCAGATCCGGCGAGATCTTGCCAGCGCGCGGAACAAGGCTGATCAAGGCTGATCACGAGTGAGCTTGCGGGTGCGCGCGTATGAGTGTCATGTGCTGTGAGTCATTGTGAATCATGA
>DXIF01000141.1 GCA_019113025.1 Candidatus Anaerobiospirillum stercoravium
TTGCCTTGGTTTAAGCCGTTGATCTGTGAGGTGAGGCGATCGGCGATCTGCAAACCGGCAGCGTCATCCTTGGCAGAGTTGATGCGCAGGCCACTGCTCAAGCGCTGGTAGGTAGTGTTGAGACTACTTTGCACGTTATTGAGATAACGCTGGCCATTGAGCGACGAGACGTTAGTTTTGACATATACAGCCATGGAGTGACCTCGTATGTGGTGGGCTCCCCGGCTCATTCGGCGCTCTGACTCCAGAAGGCCTTAGGTTTGGGAGCTAAATTTGACTTAACACTCAGTGGGGCGCAGCAATTGCGACCGAGCTGAGAGCGGACTACATTGGGTTATAGGGATGAAAGCACGCTGCAAGCGCGCAGCAAGCACGCTGCAAGCGCGCCGCGGCTTCTTGTCTCACTTAACGGCCTATCCCGGGTTTACTTGAGAGCCGACTCTCATTGTTGCCCCTTGGGTGAGGGCGCGTGGCGCCTGAGGTGGCGCCTGATGTGGGGTCGGTGATCGGGCTGAATGCCGATATCTGCGCGCTTGTGCTGCGGTTTATGGGTTCATCTCAGGATTGCGAAGCAAGCCCCATCGAACCAGAAACTGCCCTGCTTGCCCAACAAGATCAATGCCCCGAGTAAAGCATATAAGTGTAGGTAAAACTGGGCTAGATGAGGTGGGCTTGCCTTGCAGCTACCAAGGCAAATCCGATAGCAGCTCTGAACTCCCACATAGCTACAGGACTGGTATCTAGTCTTTAGCGCCTAGGATTTAGAGTTTACAAGAGCAGGTGCGAACTTTTCCCAGTTGCGATTGTGACTGCAATTTAGTGCTTGCATGTGCAGCGCAAATCTCTATAATGCTTAGTAAGCAAAGGCTAACTTAAGTTAGTAATAGTTAACTTGGCCGTTGCTACTTAATCCTAATGTCATCCTAACGTCTTTTTGGTACAGCTTAGTACCGCTTTTTGGTACAGCTGCTTGGTACAGCGAGTACAGCTCAGGTGTTAGCACTTTGTTCCATCCTTAGAGTGCTGCGTTTGAGTGCTGTGTTTGACTGCCGTCTTAGAGGAATCATCATGAGCGCTATTGTGGATATTAAGGCCCGCGAAATCATCGACAGCCGCGGTAACCCAACGGTTGAGTGCGACGTCTATCTGAAGACGGGCGCTTTTGGGCGCGCCAGTGTCCCATCGGGCGCCTCGACCGGGGTGCGCGAGGCGATCGAGCTGCGCGACGGGGACAAGGAGCGCTTTGACGGCAAGGGCGTGTTAAAGGCGGTTAACAACGTCAATACCGAGATCAAGGACGCGCTGGTGGGCTTAGATGCCAACGATCAGGTTCTGATCGACCGTACCATGATCAAGTTAGATGGCACCGAGACCAAGGCCCGTTTAGGTGCCAATGCCATCTTAGCGGTATCGATGGCGGTCGCTAAGGCTGCCGCTGAGGACGCCGGTTTGCCGCTGTACCGCTACTTAGGTGGCTCGGGCAAGATGGACATGCCGGTACCGATGATGAACATCATCAACGGTGGTGCGCACGCCAATAACAACCTCGATCTGCAAGAGTTCATGATCATCCCAGTCGGTGCCCCGAGCATCGCTGAGGCTATTCGCATGGGCTCCCAGACCTTCCATGCGTTACGTAAGATTATCAACGCTAAGGGCATGACCACTGCAGTTGGTGATGAAGGTGGCTTTGCCCCATCGATTGACAGCCATGAAGAGGCCATTGAGCTCATCATGGAGGCGATTAAAGCTGCTAATTACGAGCCGGGCAAGGATATCTGCATCGGCCTTGACTGCGCTTCCTCGGAGTTCTATGACGCCGATAAGAATGTTTATGCCTTAACCAAGCAAGGCAAGACCTACACCATCGACCAGTGGATCGACGTTTTAGAGAGCTGGGTCGACAAATACCCATTGATCTCGATTGAAGACGGTGCCGCTGAGGGCGACTGGGACGGCTGGAAGAAGTTAACCGAGCGCTTAGGCAAGAAGTGCCAATTAGTCGGTGACGACCTGTTCGTAACCAACCCAGCTATCCTCAAGGAAGGTATTGAGAAGGGCGTGGCTAACGCCATCTTAATCAAGGTCAACCAAATTGGTACCTTAACCGAGACCTTTGAGGCGATCGAGCTGGCCAAGCGCGCCGGTTACACCGCTATCGTTTCGCACCGCTCCGGTGAGACCGAGGACGCTACCATCGCCGATATCGCCGTGGGCACCAACGCTGGTCAAATCAAGACCGGTTCGATGTCGCGCTCAGATCGCTTAGCTAAGTACAACCAGCTCTTACGCATCGAAGAAGAGTTAGGTGAGACCACCTCCTACGGCGGTAAGGGCTCGTTCTACTCGATTCACCTCAAGTAAGAGTTGCTAGACCGATTGGTAATCTCCTTCATTGGCAAGACCATTGCCCCTGCCTCAAGTGCCTCCCCTAAGCTTGCAGCTTAGCTCCCAGCGCTGAGGTAGGATCAAAGGCTAAGTTCCCGTTGGGGGGCTTGGCCTTTTTTATGGGGCTTGTTTTTTTATGTGGGGTGCGCGCGCCCCGCTGGGGGTAAGGGCACCAGCAGGTTGTGCCCTAAAATGGCACGGCCGCGGTGCGGTACATTCTGGTTTGTGGGGGCACAGATAAGCGGTAGGCTTACTTTTATCTAGTTCGACAGTTGTAGCTAGGGGTGCGAGCGCTTGGCCCCCATGGTGCAGTGCTGCTTACTGAGCGCGCAGTGCCTGCAGCGGATGTTAGTGCTTGCTATGATCTGCGCCACTGAATTGTGAACTTCTCTTTTCTCTCCTTGATCACTGGTATTCCAGTCACAAGTGCGTAGCGCTGGGCCTTTAGGTACCGCTTGGTTTAGTGGGCGTTGAGGCCGCAGGCTGCCAAGTGTGCTGAGGCTGCCCAGTGCGCTTGGAACTGCCAAGAGTGCTGAGGCTGCCCAGTGTGCTGGAGCTGCCAAATGGGCTTGGGTTCGCCCAGTTTGCTGGGGGCCTCCCAGTGTGCTTGGGGCCGGGACTTGCGTTAGGCCACCATCATCTTGTGATGAGAGAAAAGAGAACTCAGAGCGCAGGATGCAATGATCACGGAGAGATCTGGGCATAGAGGTGGAACTATGCGGATCTTTCCCGCTCTTAATGAACTAAAAACTGCTGCCGCTCAGGCACAGGGGCGTTACGCCGTGCTGCCGGTCATGGTACCCCTGTTAGCTGATATCTGCACCCCCATTGAAGCGTTGCGCCGCTTAAAGGCGCATAGTGCCCACTGCTTCTTATTTGAATCCGTGGTCACATCCGAGGATTTTGGTCGCTATTCCTTTTTGGGCTTTAACCCCAGCTTAGACTTGCAGTGCCGGGATGGGCAGCTTACGGTCACCGGGGCGTTAGCCCCGCACCTTGGACTTGACTCAACCTTAGAGCCCAACGCCGCCATCCGAACGGTGTTAGCTCACTTCAACAGCCCCACCCGGGCCCAGTTGCGCGAGCTGTTAGCAGCATCAGGTGCTGAAACTCAAGCGCTCTTAGATTTATTGCCGCCCTTTACCGGGGGCTTAGTGGGCTACTTTGCCTATGACTACTTAGGCTACAGCGAGCCGCGGGTACGGCAGGCGGCCGCGGCTATACCTGATTTTGACCCGCACGCATTCAAAGACTTCGACCTCATGCTGTTTACCGCGGTCATCGCCTTTGATCATGTGCATCAAAAGCTGTTCTTAATTGCCAATGTGCCGCTGTCAGGGGACAGGTTGGAGGCCGAGTATCAGGCCGCAGCTGCAAAGCTTGAGCACGTGGCGGCTATCTTAAATCAACCGGCTGCGGCGCCGGTGCCTGGGGGCAAGCTCTTGGGCGCGCTTCAGCCGCGCTTTTCTGAGGAGCAGTACTGTGCCATGGTGCAGCGCGCTCAGCATTACATCCATGAGGGCGATATCTTCCAAGTAGTGCTTTCCAATTGCCTCAGTGCCCCATTTTCAGGCTCGCTCTTGGACACCTACCGCATGCTGCGCACCCTCAACCCTTCGCCGTACATGTTCTATTTAGGGGGCACCGATATCGAGGTGGCGGGCGCCTCGCCTGAGACTTTGGTTAGCCTCAAAAATGGGGTGCTTTCCACCTTTCCTTTAGCCGGTACCCGTCCCCGTGGGCGCTCTAAGGACGAAGATCTGCGTTTGGAACAAGCGCTGTTGGCTGATGCCAAGGAGCTTGCTGAGCACAATATGCTGGTCGACTTAGGGCGCAATGATCTGGGCAAGGTGGCCCAGCTTGGTTCCGTGACGCTGGAGCGCTATTTAGAGGTACTGCGCTTTTCTCATGTGATGCACTTAGGGAGCACCGTGACGGCGCAGTTAGCCCCGGGCGCCGATGCCCTAGATGCAGTTGCCGCGCTCCTTCCGGCCGGAACCTTGTCGGGCGCCCCTAAAATTCGCGCTGCGCAAATCATCACTGAGCTTGAGGGCAAGAAACGCGGCCTCTATGGCGGTGCGGTGGGCTATATCGACCTTGCCGGCAATCTGGATTTAGGTATCGCCATTCGTCTGTGCTTAAAGCAAGACGGTCAGGTCTTGATTCAAAGTGGCGCCGGTATTGTCGCCGACTCCCAGCCGCACAATGAGTACCAAGAATGCCTCAACAAGGCCCGCGCGGTGGTAACGGCCCTGACGCAAGCGTGCGCCTTAGATCCGGCCACTTCGTTATTGCAGCAGTAGGGAGGAGCACGTCATGTTGGTCTTAGTCGATAACTACGATTCCTTTTCCTACAACCTCTATCAGCTCTTAGGTGCTATGTGCCCTGAGATCAAGGTGGTGCGCAATGATGCCCTCTCGGTTGAGGAACTGTTGGCGCTAAAGCCGCAAGCAATTGTCCTCTCGCCCGGACCGGGGCGCCCTGAGGACGCTGGTATCTGCTTGCCGCTCCTTAAGACGCTGCTGACGCAGCAAGATGGTCCGGCCCTTTTGGGGGTGTGCCTCGGGCACCAAGCCTTAGCCACGGCCTGTGGGGCGCAGGTAAGTTACGCTCCGTATCTGATGCACGGCAAGTCAAGTGAGTTGGTGGTGACGGCTCCCAGTGCGCTGTTTGCGAGGCTAACCGCTCCGATTACGGTGGCACGCTATCACTCACTGAGTGTGGAACCTAAGAGCGTGCCGCCGTGCCTTAAGGTCACGGCCACGACCTCAGATGGCGTCATCATGGCCCTTGAGCATCGCACCTTACCCCTTTATGGGGTGCAGTTTCATCCCGAGTCCATCTTAACGCCGCAGGGGGCGACCATGCTGCGTAACTTTCTGCAGGTGGCCGGAATTAAGTTCCAAGACAAGAGTTAGGAGGCTCTCCCCATGATCAAAGAAGCCATTGTTAAGTTGGTGACCAAGCACGATTTGAGCTACGAGGAAGCTTACACCGTCATGAATGAAATCATGGCCGGTGCCACCACGCCCACGCAAAACGCGGCCTTCTTAGCGGCCATGTCAACCAAAAGCGCCCGCGCCGAGACCATCGATGAGATTGCAGGCTCGGCGGCCGCCATGCGTGAGCATGCCTTGCAAGTCAAGACGCCTTATGAGGTCTTTGAGATTGTGGGCACCGGTGGTGATAACGCCCATAGCTTTAATATTTCCACGACGACGGCGCTGGTGTGTGCCAGCGGTGGCATGAAGGTCGCCAAGCATGGCAACCGTGCCGCCTCTTCTAAATGTGGTACGGCCGACTGCTTAGAGGCGCTGGGGGTGAAGATTGAGCAGACGCCGGAGCTGTGCCTCAAGCTCTTGGACGAGGTGGGCTTTTGCTTCTTCTTTGCCCAGTATTACCACCAAGCGATGAAGTTTGTTGGCGCGATCCGCAAAGAGCTGGGCTTTCGTACCGTGTTCAATATCCTAGGTCCGCTCACCAATCCGGCGCTGCCCAGCTATCAGCTGTTGGGCGTGTACGATCGCTATTTGGTCGAGCCGTTAGCGCAGGTCCTCATGACCTTAGGCGTTAAGCGCGGCATGGTCGTGTACGGTCTTGATAAGTTAGATGAGATTTCACTCAGCGCTGAGACCGCAGTGTGCGAGTTCAAGGATGGTTGGTACAAGTCCTATGTCATTGCCCCAGAGGATTTGGGTCTGACACGCTGTCACAAAGAAGACTTAGTCGGTGGCACTCCGGCGGAAAATGCCGCGATTGTACGTGCGATCTTGTCAGGCCAAGAGCAAGGGCCTAAGCGCGAGGTGGTGTTAATGAATGCCGGCGCGGCGCTCTATTTGTATGGCAAAGCCGCAACTTGGCACGAGGGCATTGCGCTGGCGCAAAACCTCATTGACTCAGGCTCAGCCCAGCTGACCTTAGATCGCCTCATTGCGCTCTCGCAGGGCCAAGAACTCTAAGGAGGGGGGCATGACGATTTTATCTGAGATTGCCGCGTACGCGCAGGAGCGCGTGGCTCAGGCGCAGCGCCAAGTGCCGCTCAGTGATCTGCAAGCGCGCTTGGCGCAGGCGGCACCAGCGCCGGGGGACCAAAGTGCGCACCTGCCCGGCTTGCAAGCGGCGCTGGCGGCGCGCAAGCAGCGCGGGGAGCTGGCCTTTATCTGCGAGTGCAAAAAGGCCTCGCCTTCCAAGGGCTTAATTGCACCAGACTTTGATTACCTTACCATCGCCCAAACCTATGAGGCGGCGGGGGCCGACGCGATCTCGGTGTTAACTGAGCCTAAGTGGTTTTTAGGGGCTGATGAGTACTTGGCAACCATTGCCGCCGCTGTATCCTGTCCTTGTTTGCGTAAGGACTTTGTGGTCGACGCCTACCAAATCTATGAGGCTAAGTTATTAGGGGCGCAGGCGGTGCTCTTGATTGTGGCGCTGCTCAGTGACACGCAGCTGCGTGAGTTCTTGGCCTTAGCCGCCGAGCTTAAACTCTCGGCCTTAGTTGAGGCTCATGATGAACGCGAGCTGGAGCGGGCCCTAAAGGCGGGCGCCACCATCATCGGGGTTAACAACCGCAATCTGCATAACTTCACGGTTGACGCCGGTAACAGTACGCGCCTGCGCTCCTTGGTGCCAAGTGACATCATCTTTGTCGCGGAAAGCGGCATCAGTAGTCCCGAGCAGGTAACGCAACTTGCGGCAGCAGGCTGTGATGCGTTGTTAATCGGTGAGTATCTGATGCGCGCCTCAGATAAGGCGGCGCTACTGCGCACCTTACGCGCAGCGGCGCAGGCAGGTAAGGAGCGCCTATGACCGTAATTAAGCTCTGTGGCTTACGGCGCCCCGAGGAAATCAGGCTGGTCAATGAGCTTAAACCGGACTATGTGGGTTTCATGCTTTACGAGCGCAGCAAGCGCTATTGCGCGCCCGAGCGCCTCACAGAGCTGGTGGCGCTACTTGATCCGGCCATTACCTCGGTGGCAGTGACGGTCAATGCTGAGCCTGAGTTTTTAGTGTCCTTAGTGGCGCAGGGCGCGGTGCGAGCGCTGCAGCTGCATGGCCACGAGGATGAGACCTATCTTAGGGCGCTACGCTCCTTGCTAAAGACGCGCTTGGGCCATACCGTGCCGCTGATTCAGGCGGTGGCGCTTAAAACGGCGGCGGACTTGGAGCGGGCGCGGGTAAGTAGCGCGGACATTTTGCTCTTGGATGCGCAGGGCGGGGGCAGCGGTACTTGTTTTGATTGGGGATTATTGACCCCTCAGGTGCGCGCCACGTTGCGCGCGCGCCCATGGTTCTTAGCCGGCGGTTTACGCCCTGAGAACGTAGCGGCGGCGCTTGCGGCGGTGCAACCGTGGGGCGTAGATGTCAGCTCCGGGCTGGAGACTCCTGAGGGCTGCGGCGTGAAAGATTTAGCCAAGCTGCGTGCCTTTTGTGCGGCGCTACGAGCCGCGGACGCGCCCCAATCTAATTAATGGTGATGATGACGATGATTGAAGCAAATGAAGCGGGCTTGTCCCCGGACAACTTATCCTATCACGAGCCCAATGAGCACGGCCGCTATGGGGTGCACGGGGGCCAATACATGCCTGAGACCTTGATGAATGCGGTCTTGGAGTTAGAACAGGCCTATAACCATTACAAGAATGATCCTGAATTTAAGCAGGAACTGACGGCGTTGCTCAATGACTACGCCGGACGTCCGTCGCGTCTTTACTATGCAGCACATATGACTAAAGACTTAGGCGGAGCTCAGATTTACCTCAAGCGCGAGGACTTAAATCACACCGGTGCCCATAAGATTAACAATGTCTTAGGCCAAGCGCTGTTGGCAAAAAAGATGGGCAAGACGCGTCTTATCGCTGAAACCGGTGCCGGTCAGCACGGGGTGGCGACTGCTACTGCCGCGGCGCTGCTGGGGTTGGAGTGCGTGGTCTATATGGGCAAGGAAGACACCATCCGCCAAGCACTCAATGTTTATCGCATGAAGCTCTTGGGGGCGGAGGTGCGCCCAGTGGCAACGGGTACCGGCACGCTCAAGGATGCTGTATCCGAGGCCATGCGCGAGTGGACGCGGCGCATCGTCGATACCCATTACTGCTTAGGCTCAGTGATGGGACCACATCCGTTCCCGATGATCGTGCGCGATTTTCAAGCGGTGATTTCAGCTGAAATCAAGGAGCAGTTCCGGCAACTCAAAGGCCCTGCGGCGCTCCCTGATATGGTTATTGCCTGTGTGGGCGGTGGCTCCAATGCCATCGGGGCCTTCTATCACTTTATCCCCGAGCGCTCGGTTAAGTTGGTGGGCTGCGAGGCCGCCGGACGCGGTATTGACACCAAGGAAACAGCAGCCACCATCGCCACAGGACGCCTGGGCATTTTCCATGGTATGAAGAGCTACTTCTGCCAAGACGAGTATGGTCAGATTGCTCCGGTCTACTCAATTAGTGCCGGCCTTGATTATCCGGGCATTGGTCCGGAGCACGCTTATCTGCACGATTTAGGGCGCGCGCAGTATGTTGCGATCACAGACGAGGAGGCGGTGGCTGCTTTTGAGTATTTAGCTCGGACGGAAGGCATTATTCCGGCGATTGAATCGGCCCATGCGGTCGCTTACGCCCTCAAGGTCGCTCCGACCATGGCTCCCTCTCAGTCAATTGTCATCAATCTGTCAGGACGCGGCGATAAGGATTGTGCCGCGATTGCTCGTTATCGGGGAGAAGCGCTCTATGAGTAACGTTACTAAGTGCCAGTCGGTTTACGGAGAAGAGCGCATCAGTGCGTGCTTTAACGCCGCTAAGGCCTTTATCCCTTTTATCACTTGTGGCGATCCCGATCTGGCTACGACCCGCAAGTTAGTGCACACCTTGGTCGATGCGGGGGCGAGCCTCATTGAGCTGGGGATCCCGTTTTCTGATCCCACCGCCGAAGGCCCGGTGATTATGGCCGCCAGTGAGCGCGCGCTCAAAGGCGGGGGCAAAGGCGGGGTCACCACGGACCAAATCTTTGATTTGGTCGCGACTTTGCGCCAAGAAGACGGAATTGAGCTGCCGCTGGTCTTTATGACCTATGCCAATGTCGTTTACTCCTATGGTACTGAGCGCTTTATGGCGCGTTGTGCCGAGGTTGGGATCGATGGTCTGATTTTGCCGGACGTGCCCTACGAGGAAAAGGATGAGTTTGAAGCGCCCGCGCGCGCTCAGGGCCTTGCTCTCATCAGCATGATTGCGCCCACCTCCCACGAGCGCATTGCCGCGATTGCCACTAACGCCCATGGCTTTATCTATGTGGTTTCCAGCTTGGGCGTCACTGGTACCCGCACTTCGTTTTCCAGTGACTTGGCGACGGTGGTCGCGACGATTAAGCAGCACACCAAGCTGCCCTGCGCCATTGGTTTTGGCATTGCCACTCCTGAGCAAGCGGCGGCGATGGGCAAGCTCGCCGAGGGCGCGATTGTGGGCTCTGCCATTGTCAAGCTCATCGCTGCGCATGGTACTAATGCCCCTGAGGTGGTTGGGCCCTACGTGCGCTCCATGGTCGCAGCGCTGCGCGGACCAGGTGCTGAGCCTTCTAATTAGCGCTGCTGCTGAGCACTAATGATGAGCCAGCTGATTAGTGCTGCGCGCCCCCGGTGTTGAGCCTGCTGCTGAGCGCGCTAAGCTTGATGCTGAGCTTGATGCTGAGCGCGCTGAGCTTGGTGCTGAGCGCTGCTTCAGCGAGGACCAGGGTCGTAGAGTCAGGAGCGAGGCTAGGGTTAGTATCTGGGGTGATGGCTTAGCAGAAAGCGCAGCGCCCCGGGCGCGGGGGCGCGCGCTGAGCGCGCCTGCGCCAAAGGGGAAAAAGAGGCCAAGCATTTCGTGATATGCCCGACAAAAGTGGAATGGGGGTGCGGCAAAGTGGGGCGTGGCGCCGCGCCGTGCCTAGGCACGCTAAAAAGTGTGGGTTATAATGCGCAAGTCTTCTTGGTCTCTGTGCCATAAGGATGGAAACGCGCCGCAACCACAGCGCGCGGGCACCTGCTTTGAGCGTAAGCTTTCGGCGGATGCGAGCGTAGTGGTGAGAGCGTGCTCGTGGGGCAAAAACCAAGATAGCAACGTTAGGATTAAGACATTTAGGTATCAGACATGATCTATTCGCACGAAGTAGAGCAAATGTGCACCGTTAAAAAGGGCGCATATCATGGTCCTGCCCCAATCCCTGAGGAGGGCAAGTGGGTCCAGGCTAAGGAAATCAAGGATATCTCTGGCTTAACTCACGGTGTAGGTTGGTGTGCCCCACAGCAGGGTGCCTGCAAGCTGACCTTAAACATTAAGGACGGTATCATTGAAGAGGCCTTAGTTGAGACCTTAGGTTGCACTGGTATGACCCACTCGGCTGCGATGGCTTCCGAGATTTTACCGGGCAAGACCTTGCTTGAGGCTTTAAATACCGACCTCGTTTGCGATGCCATCAACACCGCTATGCGCGAGCTCTTCTTACAGATCGTCTATGGCCGTTCGCAGACCGCCTTCTCTGAGGGTGGCTTACCAATTGGCGCCTCCTTAGAGGACTTAGGTAAGAATCTGCGCAGCCAAGTTGGTACCATGTTCGGCACCAAGGCTAAGGGCGCTCGTTACCTCGAGATGACCGAGGGCTATGTAACTCGCTTAGCTTTAAACGATGACAATGAGATCGTCGGCTACGAGTTTGTTAACTTAGGCAAGTTAATCGACACCTTAAAGGCCAACCCAGAGATGAAGGGTTCCGAGGCTATTGCTAAGGTAAAAGGTCACTATGGTCAGTTTGATGACGCTGCCAAGTACATTGACCCAAGACATGAGTAATGAGGTGTACTAAAGATGGCTTTATTTGAAAGTTACGAGCGTCGCATTGACAAAGTAAACGCTGCTTTGAATGAGAATGGCATTAAGGACTTACAAGAGGCCCGTAAGATCTGCACCGATCTGGGTTTCGATCCTTATGAGATGGTTAAGGCCATTCAGCCAATCGCCTTCGAGAACGCTTGCTGGGCCTATGTTGCCGGCGCTGCAATCGCAATCAAGAAGCAGGTTAAGACCGCCGCTGACGCCGCTGACGCTATCGGTATCGGTCTGCAGGCTTTCTGCATTCCAGGCTCGGTAGCCGAGGATCGTAAGGTTGGTATCGGCCACGGTGGCTTAGGTGCCATGTTATTACGTGACGAGACCAAGTGCTTTGCTTTCTTAGCCGGTCACGAGTCCTTTGCTGCAGCTGAAGGCGCTATCGGTATTGCCCGCAACGCTAACAAGTCCCGTAACACCCCACTGCGCGTTATCTTAAACGGCTTGGGCAAGGATGCAGCTCAAATCATCTCCCGTATCAACGGCTTCACCTATGTTCAAACCCAGTTTGACTACTACACCGGTGAGCTCAAGGTCGTCCGTGAGATCCCTTACTCCAAGGGTGAGCGTGCTGCGGTTCGTTGCTATGGTGCTGATGACGTGCGTGAAGGCGTTGCCATCATGCACAAGGAAGGCGTTGACGTTTCCATCACTGGTAACTCGACCAACCCAACCCGCTTCCAGCACCCAGTAGCTGCTACCTACAAGAAGGAGTGCTACGCTTTAGGCAAGAAATATTTCTCGGTTGCCTCCGGCGGCGGCACGGGCCGTACCTTACACCCAGACAACATGGCCGCAGGTCCTGCTTCCTACGGCATGACCGACACCATGGGTCGTATGCACTCTGACGCTCAATTTGCCGGTTCCTCCTCGGTTCCTGCTCACGTTGAGATGATGGGCTTCTTAGGCATGGGTAACAACCCAATGGTAGGCGCTACTGTTGCCGTTGCCGTTGCCGTTGACCAAGCTTTAAACAAGAAGTAATGGTTTGATACCTAATAAGCTGTGCCTCGGGCGGCTGTGCTCCCGATGACAGCAATGTTCAAGCAGCCAGGTACTGTGCCTAGGCGCCGGTCATAACTTCGCCGCGCGTTCAGAGACATAGGCAAGACTGCTTGCCTAAACGATTTTTAATGGGCCTGAGGGCCCATTTTTAACGTGATTATGTTGTATCTATTGACTGACTTGGGGACGTCGCCTCTGGCCCTCTGGACTGGGACTTGTAGCGCAAGTCGGAGCAAGCGCAAGTCGGAGCAGCTGTTAAGGCCGATATAAGCCGGAAATAAGATGCGGGAGCTCTGCATGGAGCAGGGCATGGAGCTGGGCTCGCGTACAAGGGCACGTAGCAGGGCGTGTAGTAGGGGGGTGTAGCAGGGCACATATAAGGGCATGGAGCTGGGCAGGGAGCGGGCGCGTGGCGGGCCCAGCGGCGCTGGCTGGAGGGGCTTGCTGGTACTTGCTGAATTTTGCGCTGGGGCTGGGTGCTAGAA
>DXIF01000142.1 GCA_019113025.1 Candidatus Anaerobiospirillum stercoravium
CGGGCAGCGTAGGCTTGGGTGTGCGCTGGGCGCAAGGCACGGTCTGAGGCGTACGACCCAGAGCACGGGCCGTGGCGCCCGGTGAGGTGTGCTAAAATTTGGCGCAAAGTTAAGGCACGGCGCGAATGAAATGAGCTTGATGAGCCAGTGCGCTGAGCTTACTTATGTGCAGGCTTAGGTGCGGGCTTCTAAGTGGGCTTATGAGCGAGCCATTTGCTTTGCCCGGGCTGAAGCTTGAGCCGGTGTTCGGGCCGGTGCCGTTACAGGATGGATGAGCGGGGCCTAGGTTGGTGGCGCCGCTGCGGTGGGGATAGGGCTCGCTATGGGCGCAAACTCTCAATCTCGTAAACACTTTTCGTACAAAGAGCAAGTTGCGCGTTCAGTAACGTGGGGCCACTACTTCATTTTTATCAATATCTTGTTGTCGTGCCTCTTAGGTTACGGCTACGTCTACGCCGCCCCGCCAACCCACGATTTCCTCTCCTTTTTCTATTTGCACGTCAGCTGGCTCGGCCACATGAGCTTTTTAACCGTGGTCGTGTATTTGGTGCTGTATTTTCCGCTCGCCTTTATCGGCAATTACCGCATCTACCGCATTTTGGCGGTGGCGATCGCCTCGGTGTTGCACTCGATCTTGCTCTTTGATCTCAAGATCTTCCTCATGGTCAAGGTGCACCTGAGCTTTACTGCCTTAAATCTGATTGTGCGCGAGCTCGATTTTGACACCGGCTTAAACTACAACTTCCTCTTGATCGCGGTGCCGCTGGTGATCGCCTTAGAGTGCGTGTTTGCTAAGGTCACGACCCATTCGCTCTATCGCGAGCACCATCCGTACTTTGTGCGCTCGGTGCTCATCATTGTTGGCAGCTGCTTTATCAGCTCGCATGTGTTGCACATTTGGGCTGACGCCACCCACTATGAGCGCATTACCCTGCTGCGCTCGACCTTCCCGGCGCACTATCCGATGACCGCGCAGTCGTTTTTAAACAGCCACGGCTGGTTTAATGAGCAGCGCGATAGTGCCCCGAGCAATCTCGCGGCCTACCTTGATTATCCGTTAAGCCCGATTACGGTGGCCGAGCCGAGCTCGCTTAATGTCATCACCATCTATCTCAATGGCTGGTCCTACCAGAATTTAAGTGAGGAGCAGACCCCGCAGCTGTATCAGCTCCAAGAGCAGGGCTATCGCTTTGAGCAAAACTACTTGCTCTATCCCGACGAGCTCAGCAATTCCTTTAGCGCCAACTACGGTCTGCCGATTAAGTACAGCTCCGCCTTCTACAGCTCCAACACCTTGCCGGTGATGGTGGGGGAGATGCTGCGCCAAGACTATGTGCGCCGCCTCTTAGTCAGCGACATCGGTTTGCAGTCGCTGCAAGAGCAAGCCGGGGCACCGCAATCCAGCGCCCATACGCCGACCCTGACTCCTACGGCCGCGGCGGGCGCCACGGTTGAGGCGCGGGCGCGCCGCGAGCAGCACAGCGCCCAGTGGCACCAAGCCAATCACTACCTCAATGCGCTGTTGCTCAGTCATGCGCTGCGCTCCAATCAGCTGGATTTAGCGCCTGATGCGCCGACGGCACTGACGCAAGCGCTCTCTGAGGTACGTCACTACCACGATCAGGTCGAGCGGCCTTTTGCCCTGAGCCTCGTCATCAACGACTTGCGCCAGAGCAAGGCTTTGAGCAAGTTGCGCTTAGCGCAAGCGCTAGAGCGTACTAAGGCGCAGCTGCAAGCTCAGCACGAGCGCAGCGGCGCTCCAGCATTAAGTGCAGCGGAGCTCGACCAGCAAGCGCGTCATACCATGCAGCAAAAACTAGAGCGCAGCGAAAACTCGCTCATGGCCCAGACGGATGTGGCGGTGCTTGAGGACTTGCACTATGAGCGCACCTTATGCGAGGTTGATGCGGCCCTGGGCGACTTTGTGCGTAGCCTCAAGGCCCAAGGGGTCTTAGAGCACACGCTGCTCATTATCACCTCCAATGAGGGCAATCGCCTGATTACCGCGACCGGCCAGCACTATGAACGCGCGCGCCAGCATGTACCGCTGATCGTCTTGTTCCCGCAAAAGGCTCAGTTCCAAGGAGCAAGCAGCGAGCTCACCACAAGCCAAGACCTCTATGCCACGATTGCGCGTGAGGTCTTAGGCATTACCTCGCCTTTGGGTAACTTCACGCTCGGGGCTGACTTACGGGCCCTGACGTCCCGTGAGTATTTAGTGGCCGACCAAGCTGAGGCCTTAATCTTAGTGGGCAAGCGCGACAACATCGTCTACGTGCAAGATGGCGCGTCCTTGATTGAACGCGACGGCGCGCGGGTCGAGGGGCGCCCGGAGCTCGAGAGCCTGATTGAGGCTACGCGCGACCTCAACCGCTTTATGCAATAGCCGCGGCAGCGGAGCCATGCGGCCCGGCGGCGCTCCGCCACTTGCGCGGCGGCGCAGGTCACGCGCCTTGCGGCGCGGCGCGCGCCGGTGCTAATGCTTACTTGGCTTGTCACTTGGCTTACAATGGGGCCAGCGTTTTTTTGAGGAAGTTCAAACCATGTTGGTATCACAAGAAAATCTGGAGCAAGTCCTACAGTCGTCGTTGCAAAAGCCGCTCTTTTGCTTTTTTTACGACGAGAGCGCCGAGTGCCAAGGCCCCAAGAATGCGGTCACCACGGCTATTTCGGACACCAATGAGTACGTCAGCTTAGGCTTATTTCCGCTGACCGATCGCGCGTGCCTCATGGTAGCTGGGCAAATTGGTCTCCAGCAAGTACCAACTTTAGTGGTAGTCGATCAAGGCCAGCCGGTAGCCATGCTCGAGGGCAATGAGATTGTCACCGGGCTGCAAGAGCTGTTAAACAAGTTCATGCCTTCGCAGGCTGACTTATTAATGCGTGAGGCGCTGCAAGCTGAGGCCGTCGGCGACTTAAGTGCCGCGGTGACCAAGGCTGGGCAAGCTTACGGTATGGACGAGTCCAACCTCAAGTTTAAGTTTATCTACGCGCGCCTCTTGATTGCGCAAAAGAACTTAAAGCAGGCTCATGCCCTGCTTGATGACGCCGGGCGCGAGGAAAAGGCCAGCGCGGAGTATCAGCAGTTAATCTCGGCCTTAACCATCGCCGAGCAAGCTCAAAACAGCCCAGAGCTGATGGAGCTGGAGCGTAAGTATCAGCAAGACCCATCCGATGAGAATGCGATTGCTTATGCCGTGGCCTTAGCTGAGGCCGGGCGTAAGGACGAGGCTTTAGAGTTGTTATTTGCCAAGCTCAAGCAGGACTTGAGCAAGGATGAGGTCAAGAAGACCTTCCTTGACATCTTAAGCACCATGAATGGTGACAAGCTCCAAAGCCAATACCGGCGCAAGCTTTACACTCTGATGTACTAAGCTTGGCGCTCAGTCCTGTGGGCGGCGCGCTCAAGGCGCGCGCGCAACGGGCCGGATGCGGCAGTGCCGCATCCGGCCCGTTTAGTCTTGGGGTGGCGCGCATTTAGCTGCGCGCAGCTCGCGCGGGGCGCATGCGCGCGTTAGAGCGCGCCAATGGCCTTGAGCAGCGGCAGGGTGTGGCCTAAGAAGAGCTCGACTTGCTCGTTTAAGATCGCCTCTTGCTCCTTGCGCTTGGTGATCGGCTTGCCGTCCTTGTTTAAGGTCTTGCCATCAGAGAGCACCAAGGTGCACAGCTGCGCGCTCAGCTCTTCCTTGGTGCTGTGCTCGTTCTTAAGGTAGAGCTGTAACAGCACGCGGAAGATGTCGCTTAAGCTGAAAGCTCCTTGCAGCACTGGACTTGCTAAGAACTTCATCTGGGCAATTTGGGCCTGTTCAAGCAGCGTGTGGTTGAACTTGTGGCAGCGGGCTACGACTTCTGGGGCGACCTGCTCTAATGGTACTGCTGGGCTTAAGGTGCCATTGTTCGATAAGGTCAGGATGGCCTCAAGTAAGGTTTGGCGGCTGGTCTTGAGCTCTTGGAGCATCTGAGCAAAGGAGCGGACCTTGAGGTCGGACATGAGCTCGATGATCGGGCGGTAGATGCTCTCAACTAAGTGGGCCTCACCTAGGCGTGACTCAATGGTGTACTTAACTTCAGAGGCTGGAGTCATCAGGATGAAGCTCAGCTCATCTAAGGCCGCATCACGCTGGGCAGGGCTCAACAGCATCGGGCCCTTGATGAAGTAATCGCGGCGGAACTGGCGGTTGACGATGAAGTCACGCGTGGTCTCGTAGATGTTCTTGCCCTTGAGCGGTGCTAACAGCTGCTGGTCGGCGGCGCTTAAATTAATGCTGTCTAATAGATCCTTAGGCGAGGCCGAGCAGGCAAAGCTGACCTTAGCGCGGTCAAAGCGCTCAGCGAGCACGCTAAAGTGCGAGATATCCCAGTAGGTATTGAGGTACTCACCGATTAAGTAGTGACTGTCCTTGCTCCCGGCGCCCTTGCCTTCGGCATTGTTACCATTGCCTAAGATGCCCGCGATGCGGTCGCGCATGATCGGTACGGCCTTGATCGTGTCCGGGTTGGTGCCTAAGAGGGCGGTGATGAAGTTGGTGATGGCGCTCAGGCGCTCGTTGACGTCGGCGTTAGCGGCAATCAGCTCTTGGTCAAACTCCTTCATTAGGTGACGCACTGGCTCCATCAGCATGAAGCCTGGGGAGACATTGTAGGAGATGTAGAGTACACCGCCGATCTTGAGCTTGCGGCGCACAAAGTCGATGATGACGTCTTGGTTCTCGGGCGAAATCCACGACCAAATGCCGTGCAAGGCGATGAGGTCAAAGTCAGGGAGATCAGGACGCTGAGCAAAGGAGGCAAAGTCGTCGTCAGCAAGCAGCACCGGATTGTCGCCCATGTGGGCGATGGTGCGGGCGAAGTTGACCTGGCTTGGGTTAAAGTCGGTGCCATACCAGCTGACTTGCGAGCTCATGGCGTGCATATTGATCGACACGCCTTGGCCAAAGCCTAATTCGCAGGCCATGGCGCCCTTGCCAAAATCAGGGCAAGCGTAGCCTTGGCTGAGCAGCAAGGTCTTAACAAAGAGTGGATTGAGCTCACGGTAGTAGCCGTAGGTGTAGAGCACATCAGTGCGATAGCCCATGGACCAGTCGCTCATGGAGATCTCCCAAGCAATAATGCAGATTGAGGTGCTCAGGAGCATTGCAGCTCCGCGGCCTAAGGGCCGAGGAATTTCAGATGGGGCGGTAGCGCCAGTGCCCGAGCACCGATACCAACGCGGCGCCGGCAACTGGACTACAGGATTTAAGCGCGCCGCACGAAGAGGCCCCAAATGCGGGCCACACGGCGCAAATCCTAGCACGACATAAAATGTCAGTAATAGCACTAGGATTTTGCTAAATTGGAATGATTTTTGCTCAATCAATCAATCAATCAATCAATCAATCAATCAATCAATCACACTAAAAGCTAATCGAAAAAAAATTTTACGCGCGCTGCGTGCGTCCCGTGAGGGCAGGGGGAGCCCCGCCGACGGTAGCCGCAGCGGGCTCCGCCGCGCCCGGACGCAGGCTGGGAGGTGCGCGCCCGCGGCGCGTTACACGCGCTGTTTTGGTGCGCTCGTTGGGGCGGGTGCCTTGGTTTGAGGCGGCTTGGCCGCACTAACTGCGGCGCCATGTGGCGGCGCCGTGGTCGGGGCCGTAGTGGGGGGCAGGTCAGCATTAGGCCAGCGCGTGATCAGGCTCTTGATGAAGGTTGCCAGCGGAATGGCAAAGAAGACGCCCCAAAAGCCCCACAGACCGCCGAAAATCATGATGGCGGCGAGGATGGAGAAGGCATCAAGGCTCATCGCCTTGGCAAAGAGCATCGGGGTGAGGACATTGCTGTCTAAGAGCTGAATCACGGTGTAAATCACCAAGACCCACATCAAATCCGAGCTAAAGCCAAATTGGAAGATGGCGACCAAGATCACGGGCACGGCGATGATGACGGCACCGACATAGGGGATAACCACCGAAAGTCCCACGCCTACACCTAGCAGCAGGGCATAGTTGACCCCCATGGCCATAAAGGCCAAGGTGTTGGCGATCGAAATGATGATGATGTGTAAGATCTTGCCCCGGATATAGCCTGCGATCTGCTGATGCATGCTTGGCCAGAACTTGCGCATCAGCTCTTGATTATTAGGCAAGAGGAATTGGCGCGCGCGTTGTTGCAGCTCGTGCTTGTTGTACAGCATCAAGAAGGTAAAGATCGGCACTACGATCAGGTAGACGAGCCAAGTAAAGGCGTTGACCACCGAGGGCATGAGCTGGGTGCGCATTAAATTGGCAATTTGATTGGTGGCGCCCACGCGCATACCGCGTACCATGCGCTCCAGCGTGGCCATATCCACCATGCTAGGCAAAGGTTCAGGGAGACGTACCACGATGTCGTGCAGTTCCCGGGCAAAGCGCAAGTCGAAGTCACGCACGGTCAGAGTAAACTCCGAGGGCTCGCGGTTGACCTCAAGATTGGCGATAAAGCGCGGCCCCCCGGAGGCAATCAGCTCCAAGCGCTCTTGCGTCTGACTCAAATCAGTCGGCACTTGGGCCATAGGCAGATATGGCGTCTCGGGCAACGTGGTGCCGTTATCTGAGCTTGCGCCTGTCGCGTTGGCGTTATCTGAATTTGCGCCTGCCGCGTTGGCGTCAGGCGTCGCAGGTAGGGGCAAAGCAGGTAGAGCTGCAGTTTGAAGGGCCGCCTCCGGCGCGCTGGTGGGCGTAGCTAGGTTGGTCGGCTCAGCTGGAGTTGAGCGCGCCGAGTGCGCGCCGACAGCTTGGGCGGCGCTGGCCATCGGGGCGGCGGCAGCCGGTACGACATGCGCCATCGGGCTGGTGGCGCGCGGCGCGGTGGCGCTAGTGGGGGCAGTGCTCAGTTGGGTGCTTGCAGCGTCAGAACTGAGCGCGCCGGTAGCAGGGGCGCTGGGGCTGGGTCCCTTGGCGTGGTTGGGGCTCTCCAAGCTAAAGGAGACAATGGAGTTGTAGAACTCGGCGCCTTGCTTGATGACGTTGGGCACAATCAGCACCGTGATGAAGATCACAGTCGAACAAAACAAGAACATGACGATGATGGCGGCCACGTGGCGGCTTAAGCGAAACTTGTTGCACAGGTTGACTGTCGGCCAATCAAGGCAGAACGCTAGGCACAGGGCGACCACAATGGGACCGACCAGCCACATCAGGTAATAGACGATGAGGAAGGCACTGAGCAGTACCAGCGCAAATTCAATCGTACCCGGTTGCGAAAAATGGCGCTGATACCAGCGCTGAAGTAAGCTGATCATAAATGCCGCTGCCAAAGTTAAACATCGAGGGGCTCAAAGTCTCATATCTTACCCCAAGCTTAGGATCGGGGCGGCGTATTTGCGCTGTCGTTGTGAGGGCCAGGGGGGCGCTCTTCGCGCCGCGCCTTTCATGCGCCTTGCATGCTCCTTTGAGATCGCGGCGGGGCGCTTGGTTTGGCCTAATGGAGCTTCGTTATAATGACTATGACCTAGGCCTTGAGGGAGCACGGCGCATGGTGCGCGGCCCCACAGCTGTTGAGGAGGGTGCGATGCCCCAGACCACATTATCGGCTTTATCTCCAAAAAGCGCGGCGCTGTGCCCTACGACGAAGAGCCCCACGACGCTGGCTCCCGCGGCCTTGCGTTGCCTGCGCGGCATGCCACATTGGTGGTATCAGCGTGGGATTCGCCCCCTGTGGACGTTGCTTAGCGCCGTGAGCTTGAGCCTAGCTTTGGCTGCACCAGTGAGCGCTGACAGCATAATGGTGCCCAATATTGGCACGGCCGGGTCGCTGGGCATTAGTGTGCCGAAGGAAATTGCCATCGGCGATTTCTTTATGCGCACCGCGCGCTCTAAGATGCCGCTGGTGGATGATCCGGTGCTCACGGAGTACGTGACCACGCTGGGCAATCGCTTGCTTGCGCACGCAGCCAACGTCAACTTTCCCTTTGAGTTTTTTGTGGTCTACGACCGCAACCTTAATGCCTCGGCCTTCTTAGGGGGCAAGGTCGCGATCAACACCGGCTTATTTGCCTATGCCCAGACCGAAGATGAGTTTGCCTCGGTCATCGCTCACGAAATCTCGCACGTGACTCAGCGCCACATCGCGCGCTTTATTGAAAGCACCAGTATGGCCAATCAGCTTTCGATGGCAGGATTAATCGGCGCGGTTGCAATGTCGATTTTAAATCCGGCCATGGGCATGGCCGCGGTCTCAACTACGGTTGGGGCCATGGCGCAAAGCCGCATCAATTTCACCCGTGACAATGAGTACGAAGCTGACCGCTTGGGCATTAATCTGCTCTATCAAGCGGGGCTCAATCCTCAAGGCACGGTCGATATGTTTCGGCGTTTAGCCGCGATGCAGGGCAATATCAACCCGGCCTTTACTCTGTTAATTGACCACCCGCTCTCTCAGATTCGGGTCGCCGAAGCGCAAAACCGGGTGGCGCAATTAGAGCGGCGCAAGAACTCAACTAACCCCGACTATGACCTCGCCCGCGCCCGCATTATGGTGCGCTACGATGGCCATAAGACCCCAGAGCAATTGCAGACCTTAAAGCAGCGCCTGCGCGTTAACGGTGAGCACTTTAATGCAGTACTCCAGAATTATGCGCTGGCACTAACCTGCTTTGAGCTCAAGCAATACGACGAGGCGTGGGGCTATTTAGATAAGTTGCCCGGCCACCTTGATTCCAACCTCTTCGTCCTAGACTTAAAGACCGATCTCGACTTGCAAAGCGGCAACGCCAGCGCCGCCATAGCGCGCCTTAAGCCACGCTATAACCGCGAGCCGCTCAACCAAGTTCTTGCGGTGAACCTTGCCAACGCCTACGCTGAGAGTAAGAACTATGGGCAAGCGCGCAAGCTCTTAGAGGACTATTTGCGGCGCAAGCCGAGCGACGTGGTGGCCTTAAACCTGTTGGCCTCGGTACAGCAAAAGCAAAATGATCGCTGCGCGCTGTTGCAAACGCGCGGAGAAGTTTACGCCTTAAGCGCGGCGTACGCCCAAGCCATTAACTCCTACAACAACGCCTTGCGCGAGTGTGATGAGTTATTAACGCGCGAGCGCATCAAGGCGCGCGTGGCGCAAATTGCCACCCAGCGCTCCTTTGACGAGGAGCTCACCCATAACTAAGCGCCCGCTGTGCCGCACCTGCGGTGCGGCACGCCCGCGGCG
>DXIF01000143.1 GCA_019113025.1 Candidatus Anaerobiospirillum stercoravium
ACCCCAGGCTGACGCCCCAGCACCAGCTGACATTACCAACCACAAGCGCAAGCAGGGCTTTGTGCTGCCGCGCCAGCCGGTAGTATCACTTGCGCTCATCACCGCCTTTACCTATGTGGTCGGAGGGGCAGTACTTGACTGGTCTGGGCTGTATGTCACGGCGCACACCGACTTGCCGCTGAGCTTTGCCACCTTTGGCTACTGCATTGTCTCTTGCTGCATGCTCACCTGCCGCTTGCTCGCGCCGCGCATTCTGCATCAGATTGGGCCGTTTAACTTCGCCTTCTTTGGCGCCATCTTAATGGTGGTAGGGCTGTTAGGCTTAGTTGCGACCGACCAGATCGTGGTCATGACCTTAAGCTTCTTTGCCATCGGCATTGGCATGTCCAATATCAGCCCGCTGGCGACCTCGGCTACCGGCAAGCAAACCAAGATGCCGCTGGTTCCGGCCATCGCCTTTCTCTCGATTTGCGGCTACACCGGCCTGTTATTAGGTCCGGCCTGCCTAGGCTTTATCGCTTCGACTTGGTCGTTGGGCGCGATCTTTGTCTTCTTAAGCGCTATGACCGCCGGCAGCGCCTGTCTGTTGTGGACCCGGCGCCAAGAGTTCTACGCCATCGACCCGCGCCCCAAGGGTGCCGCCTTAAGCTGAAGCTCATCGCGCAGCAGATCTGAAGCTCATCGCGCAGCCGCTAAGCCTCAGCGCCCACGCCATCATTATCACCGCTAACCCCAGCGGCGTCAGATTCACCTGCAGTTGAATCGCCCTCATCGGGCGCTTCGACCATATCTGAGAGCCACTGTGTCACCTCGTCGCTGTCCGCATCACTCTCAGTCTGCGCCCCCTCATCTTCTTGCGGGGGCAGCGGATCTAAAGCGCTCTTGAGCTCATTTTGCTCAACCAAGACCGCCGTGACCAACTGCGCCACGGTGCTCTCAAGGGCGTCCTTAGCCTCCGAGACCGTCTTGGCAACTTCGCTGCGCGCCTGCTCAACCTCCGGCGCGCACCTGGTCCCCGGCGCCGCCACAGCAGCAACTGCCGCCTCGGGCGCCGCAGCCCCCGCCGCAAACGCAGACCCAGCTGCCAGTTCAGCCCCAGCCGCAAGCTCAGAGCTCGCCGCAAGCTCAGAGCCAGCTGCGCCCGCGGGCGCAGCCGCGGACGGTCCGCGCGCACTGGATGCAGCAGTGTCAGCGCTCACTTCTGCTACACGGTGCTCAAGCCGCGCTAAGACCTCGCGCGCCAGACGCACATAAGCTTTGGCCCCAAGGCTGGTACGGTCATACAAGAGCACGGGACGCCCGAGCGCGGGCGACTCGCTAATATGCGTTGAGTACGGGATGGTGGTGGCAAAAATCTGGGCCCCAAAGCTGCGCTTGAGGTCATCGCTGATTTTGCGTGCAAGCGCCTCGTTGTCGTCATAGAGGGTGCGCACTATGCCCATGAAGTGGACCTGACTTAAGCCTTGGTGCTTGAGCTGCTCAAATAAGTGGAGCAAGGAGCGCAGGCCCTCAACCGCCAAAAACTGACAAGTGCAGGGCACCAAGAGCTCATCGGCCGCGCACAGGGCATTGATGGTCAAAAGGTTTAAGGCCGGAGGACAGTCAATGATGATGTAATCATAGAGGGTGCGCAGCGGCGCTAAGGCCTGACGTAAGCACAACTCCCGCTCGGGCGCATCATGCTGATAGACGCAAAAGGCGGTGAGATCGTCATTGGCCGGGAGGAGGTCAAACTTACCTTGCGGGTAAGGACTCAGGCAGGGGACTAAGGAGCTGCCTTGGATTAAGGCGTTACCTATGCTGATGACCGAGAGCGGGCGCTGGCGCAGCAACGAGACCGTCAGTGATCCTTGCGGATCTAAGTCGATTAACAGCACCTTAGCGCCTTGGCTGCTCAAAGCGCAGGCTAAATTCAAGGCCGTCGAGCTCTTCCCCACCCCACCCTTGTGGTTGGCAATGGTCAAAGTTACCGCACCACGCGCATGCGCTAAACTAGGCGCAGCTTGGGACTCAGCCCCGTGCTGGGCTTTGGGCTCACCCTTGGGCTCGACTGAGCCTGGGTGTAGTGCGCTGCGGCTCTGACTTGAACCTATGCTCATGGCTTGGCCCCTTATGCTCTCCCCGCCCCCAAGCAATCACAACCACGGCTTAACGCCCTGTCCTTGGGGTGATAACCCCTTCATTTTAGGAAAAAGGCGCCCCAAAAGCGATAGAGCCCAGTCTTTAGCGTTAGCGCGATCAGAAAAATGCGCCGCCGCGCCCAGCGCAGTCCTCTGCGTAGCCTCGGCTCAGCCCCCAGCGCAGTCCTCTGCGTAGCCTCGACTCAGCCCCCAGCGCAGTCCCTACTCAGGCCCCAACGCAGCACCCTACTCAGCTGAGAGCGAGCAGCCCCCCCCAGCAGGCCCCTCTGCTGGGATCTGCTGCGAAGCCTGCTGAGAACCTCCTGAGAGTTAGCTGCGAGCTTGCGCCGCCCCAATCAGTGTCCACGGCCGCGCCGCGCCCCCACCCAGCGGCGCAGAGCCATCGTGCAATACGTGAAACAAAATAGTGCAGCATGATGCCCTTCTATGCTTTAGTGGTTGCAGATTTACAACCAAAGCGCAAGCCCCGTTTATCGTGCCTGCGCCATTTTGGCACAGTACCATCGCACTAAAAATCGAGCGACAAGCGCTTAAATATCGTCAGAACACCCGGTCATCGCTCTATAAAACACCTCTTCGCTCCCCTGAGCCTTGCACCAAAAACCGCGGCAGCTCCCGCTTATACCCGCTTATACCCAGTTATAACAGTGCAAAGTCATCCGCGGGCGATCCCCTTGGAGTGCATGGTGAGGTGCTATAATTGAACGTGCGATGATGTGCACAATAGGCACAACGTTGCATCTATGGAAGTTGGTGCCCGGACCCAGCCGCCCTACGCGCACCCGGCTTAAGACCTAGGTTAGGTCTGAAAGCCGAGCGATACTGGGCGGGAGAGCCCACAATTTTGCCGTCACAAATGGGGGTGAGTTAACACTATGTTGCAAACGATTTCATAGATGTAAGTAAAGCCTGTTAAGATGTACTAAATCTGTGCCCATCTTGGTTCATGCTCAAGCGCGGTTACGCCTGAGAGCGGCTCAAAATACAGTACCAGCGCCGAGCTTGGCTTGCTCCTTGCGCTGGGGCTGAGGGCACGGCACCTTGAAGCTTATAACCTTCAAACTTAAGCCAAGGTGCGAGTACTGACAGCTAACAGCCGGAAAACTTAAGGTTACAGTAAGGGGCCTTGTTGCCTTAAAGCCCCGCTTGTAACTTACCTGGTGCGCGCTGCTGGGAGCTGTGCTCAAAATTTGCTGCTTGGCCTTCAAACTCGTCGGCATCTGTGCCTACGGCCACGAAAGCTGAGCCTGAGCCTAGTGCTAAGGTTAGGTAACCCTTGCACCCCACTGCACGGAGCTTAGCCCACGTACGGGGTTACCCACTAGGGTAGGAAAGGTTTTGCATGTTCAACTCTTCGCCTAAAAGCTCTGCGATGTCTCGGATGCGTACGCGCACACGCAAAGCCAAAAAGCTTATCTTTTCCTACGGCACCATTCTGTTCATGATTTTCTCGGTGTTCTCGGTCGCCTCGCTCTACCTGATGCGTGAGAACATCCTGTCCAACTCCAATGCCCTAGGCCATGAGGTCGCCCAACGGCTTGATTCGTCCTTACAGTTTGAGTTCCAAAAGCAGTGTCAGTTTGTCGAGCTCCTCGCGCACTACGCTGACGTCTTCTTAAAAGATCACGCCAAAGATCCAGACGGCGGTGCAGTCGCCTTTGATTTGTGGATGAAGCAAACCGAAGATGAGCTGCGCAAAAAGCAAACCGACATGCGCATCGACATCTACGCCTCGATTAATGGCCATATTGTCTCCCCGACCTATTGGGATGGCGATGCCTTCTTAGTCACCGAGGCCCGTCCTTGGTACAAGGCGGCCATGACCGCAGACCGCGGCCGGGCGGTGATCTTGGATCCATACACCGACATCTTCACCAATACCGTCATTACCACAGTGTCGGCGCGCATCGGCGATACCGATGACGTTATCGCGATCGACCTGTATCTTGAGAGCGCCTCGCAAAGCGCGACCTTTGCCTCCTTAGTACCGGATAACTACTGCTTTTACTTGGTCGACGCCAAGGGTACGGTCATCCTGTACTACACCCCATTTAACGCCAATTACGCCCAGATCCAGCGCCACGTCAACACCTTCTTTGACTCGCTGGTGCGCAATCGCAGCTACAACGATGAGCCGCTAGAGCTCATCACCGACTTAATCGGCGAAAAGCGCAATATCTTCACCACCTACAACCCCAGCACCGGCTGGTACACCATCGCCACCACCCTCTACTCCGACGTCCTCTTCAACTACCACATGATCTCCAACCTCTTCTTGCTCATGGTGGTCAGTTTCATCATCATCGAAGTGTGGATGGTCTGGCGTGAGTATCACCTGTCCTCCCAAATTGAGACCACCAACGAGGCCTTGAAGGTACTGGGTAATTCCTACCAGATTATTCTGCGCGTCAACTTCAAGATGGGAACCTTTACCACCTTAAAGGCGCCCGACATGATGCGCTTGCGCCTAGCGTCGCGCAACAGCTTTGATGACCTCATCTCGGTGTTCTCGGACTTTGTCTTGCCCGAGAGCTGGAACAATTTCTACAAAAACTTCTCCTTAAACCACCTGCGCAACCTCGCCAGCCTCTCAATTCGCGACTTTGGTCATGACTACCAGCTCAAGCTCAACAATGAAAACCGATACCGCTGGTTCAATGCCCGCATCCTCTTTGATGAGAGCTTGGATTTAGATGAGTCCATCATCTGCTTTAAGCTCATCGACGAGGAAAAGATCACCGAGTTAGAAGAGCACCAGCTGCTCACCGACGCCTTGGAGTCGGCCAAAAAGAACGAAGAATCCAAGAACGTCTTCTTTGCCAATATGTCGCACGACATGCGCACGCCATTAAACGGCATCATCGGTCTGTGCCAAATCGGCATGAACCATTTAAAGCGCTCGGATGTCGACATGCTGCCTGATGTCTTCAAGAAGATGACGACCGCAAGTCACCAGCTGTTAGCCTTGGTCGATGACATCTTGGAGGTAGCACGCCCCCAGATGGAGAGCAAGCTGACCTTAGCGCCGTTTAACATCATCCATGAGGTCAAGGAGAACATCGACGTCTTTAAGGTCAACGCCCAGCAGCAAGGCAAGAAGGTCAACCTCTACTTTGACGTCACCCACCAAGTGGTTATCGGCGATGCGGCCAAGATTCGCCAAATCTTAAACAACTTGGTCTCCAATTCGCTCAAGTACTCGCACCCGGGCTGTGTGGTCAACGTCCATATCCGCGAAATGACCCACTTGCATAAGCCGTCGTACATGATTGAGGTCTCCGACACCGGCATCGGCATGGATAAGGAGTTCTTAAAGAAGCTCTTTAACCCGTATGCCCGTGAGCTGCGCTTAAACTCAGTGCAAGGCACCGGCCTTGGTATGTCAATTGTCAAGAACGTGGTCAACATCATGGGCGGCGACATCAAGGTCAAGTCCGCGATCAATGTCGGTACCACCTTCACCATCAATCTGCCCCTACGCTTAGCGGACGAAGAGACCGCCCAAGAGGTTCAAAAACAGCTCTCTGAACACAAAGGTGAGGACGGCGCGCTCTTTGGGGAGAGCACTGCCAGTGATGAACCTCCGGTTGAGGCTCCCGCTGTTACCCCGAGCCTGCCGCCCAATCAGCCGCAGCCGCAACGAGCCCACCCTGCCAAGAACACCGGTCATGGCGCCGCCAAGAACGATCTGGCTGCCAACTTCATGGAGCACTTCACGCTTGAAGGGCTTAACTTGCTCATCGTCGAAGACAATCAGCTCAATATGGAGATTGCCTGCGACATCTTGGGCATGAAGGGGGTCAAACTCACCTGTGCCTGGGACGGCATGCAAGCGGTCGATATCTTCACCTCCAGCGCTCCATACACCTTCGACGCGATCTTGATGGACATGCGCATGCCGAAGATGGACGGCTGTGAGGCTTCTGCTACCATCCGCGCCAGTGGCCGCAGTGACGCCAAGACCATTCCAATCATCGCTTGCACCGCCAATGCCTTCTCTGAGGACATTGCCGCAACGCAAAATGCCGGCATGAACGCACACGTCTCCAAGCCGCTTGACTTTACCGTGCTCGAACATGTGCTCGCCAAGGTCATCAGCAACCGGGCCGACTTAATGGAGTTCTTAACCCACCGCTCCTACAAACAGCCTGACCCGGCGCTTGACGACGCCCGCGCTGTTCCCCCAAGTGACAGCGCCACCAGCGAACAAGATAGCAGCGAACAAGATAGCAGCGAACAAAGCAGCAGCACCAATAACAGCAGTGCAAGTAACAGCGCAAGTAACGGCGCGATGAGCAGCAATAGTAACAGCGCCAGCAGCGCCCCAGAGGTGGTGTCCATAAGCGCCGCACCACTTAGCACCGCACCGGCGGCAAGCGACCAGCCTGCTTTCGAGCCCACCTCGGCGGCGGACGCTGCGACCGCGAGCGCGCCAACAGCAACTGCAACTGCGCCAACAGCGACCGCGCAAGCTGCGGTCACGGCCGAGGCACCAAGTGAGGACAGCCCGGCAGCATCTAATTCAGAGCGGCTCAAACAAGCCGTCCAAGAGCTAGCTCCCGACGATTTGAGCGCCCATGTGATCCATCGTGCGATGCAAGATGCCCCGGAGCTGACCTTAGTGCAAAACAGCGCGCCCAAAGCGCCCGCACCTGCACCTGAGCCTTCGGTGTCGGCGGCGACCGCCTCGGCCCAACGCGAGGATGGCACCGTGGTGACCGAGCGCCGGGTCAAGAGCGCCAAGATGGGAATTTATATCGGTAAGCGTCCTAAGCATAGCGCTATTAACGTGCGCTCGGAGCTTGACCGCATCAGCAGCGAACTGCGCCCCAAATAAGGAAGATGCCCACAAGAAAACTGCGGCCAAGCGCACGTGACCCCACTTATCCCCGTAGGTCACGCCTAAGTTGCTACTAAGCTAAAACCGTTAGCCTTAGATCACAGCTACCTGCCACCCCGCCACTGGGAGCACGGAGCGCAATGGGGATCACTGAGGTCGTGCCCTAACCACGCACACCACTTGGAGCAGCCCTAAGCAAGAGCGAGCGCCCCGCTTACGCTCAGTAAGCTTAAGCTTATTGAGCTTACGCTCATGCTTCAGGCTTGCGCCCCCAATTTTGTTAATAGGAGGCGGCTTATCCTACTGCATTGTCAGAGTTCGTAGGATTAAGCCGATGTTGAATGAAACTTCAAGACTTACCTGCTGTAATCGACATCAACATTCAAGAGTCGCTCGCTCGGTTCTCCAACTTCGAGCCGATGTACGTCAAGTACTTAAAGCGCTTTGTCGATGAGCCGACCTATGGCGCACTCCTTGAGAGCATTGCCGCTCATGACTTAAAGGGCATCGAGACCAATGCCCACACCTTAAAGGGCGTGGCTGGTAACTTAGGCTTAACCTCCCTGTTCAACGGCTTCAACGATATCGTCCAAGCAGCACGCCAAGGCGATGAGGCCAAGGCCTTGGCGCTGTGTGCAGCCATTGATCCGGTGGTCAAAGCCACCCGTGAGGCCTTAGCGCAGCTTAACTAACGCTCAGCTCATTCCACAAACGCACAGACCAGCTTTAGGC
>DXIF01000144.1 GCA_019113025.1 Candidatus Anaerobiospirillum stercoravium
CGCTTGCCCAGCCAAATGTGCTGAACAGTAGCGAACTCAAGCGCATGCTTAAAGCGCAGATCCAGGATGTGCTTGACTAACCCCTTAATGCTCTCTTCTGGGTAACCAAGTGCTGTCATGGTTTGCAGGCAGGTATGGAAGACACACATGATTTCTAGTTTCTGGGTGCTCTGGGTTACTCTCATAGCCTTACGCAGGGATGAGATGACCTTCATCATGCGCTCAGCCAAGTTGTTGTGGGCTGAAAGGTCTGGGTGACGCAGGAAAGTGGCAAAGCTCTCGGCGCCATTGCACCAGTACTTGGCAGCTGCTGCAATCTTGCTCACCTTGCTGTGCTGGATAGACTCCATCAACGCATCAATTAAGCGTAGGTAGAAGACACTGTGCGTATTGCGTAGTATGTTGACCTCATTGCGCACGCGCGCATCCTCGTCGGCGTAAGGGAGTCCCTTGAACTTAAGCGCGATAACTTGATCCCACAGCTGCGCAACCTGACGCTCTATGACCAAGAGATGGTGTATGGCTGAGACCGCCGCGAACATGACTTGCTCGTCGTTTGGCAGCTGGGCAATGAAGTCGTTGAGATCCTGCTTCAGGAGCTTTAAATCCTCTTGGCTTGGCTCAAAAGGCTCACTTTTGTCGACCTTATGCTGCTTCCGCAACTGCTCAATGCGGTCATCCCAGCGCTTATTGCTTACCTCAACCAGCTCAGAAATGGCGTCATAGGCCTTGTTGTAAGCATGTACGATGCAGCACATGTGCTCAAGCCCGGCTTCATTAGCAATATCAATGTAAACCTGATAGCGATCAGTGAGCAGGCAACCGCCAAGCTGCGTTGGGAGCCACTGCTCAATAGCAGCTTTAATATCGGCAGACTTGCGGGAATCGACCCTTATGAAGCCACGAAACGGGAACAGCTCTAAGGCGGAGGAGCAGACCGTTAGCACGTAGTTGTACTGGACGCTCTTCTTGCCTTTGAGTGAAGGGCTCGGTTCCGCACGAACGTAAATCTTCACTGGTGACTCGTCAGCATGGATGTTGCGATTCAAGGCCAAGTGATAGCGCTGCCAGCATGACACCTGTGCCACCATTACAGCTTCGACGATCATCGTCATCGCTTTGTCTAATGACTGAGCCGAATAGGAAAAGCCAAGTGCCGCAAGCTTCTTCTTAGCTTGGTTCCTAGAAATCTCACCCTTGAGGCACGCGAAAGCCATATCAATAATCAAGTCGGCCGGAGCACCCCCTTGGTAATTGAATGGCTGCTCAAGGTGGTTGGCACTATCTGGGGAGAGCAGCTTAACTTGGACCTTGCTCTCAGGGTTAGCCAAGGTCTCGGGACTGTCAGGGGCCTCGGCAATCTGGAGCCAGTAAATGGCGCTCTTGGGGGTGTATTTAAGCTGGTTCTGACCATGCAGCGCATCGCTTGACGGATTGACCGTAACGAGCTGTGCGTTCTGAGTGGCTATGATTAAAGGGGAGTACTTAAATTTGCAGCCCGAGTTAGCACCGGGCTTCTTAGCCTCAGTACTGGCCGATGCCTTACTCTCTTGGCGAAATTGCTCCAACTTGGCCAAATCTACGGTCATAGTCAAACGCTCATGCTGCTCTGCGAGGGCTTGTAGCTCCTTGGGATCGTCTATGTAGGAGCCATCTGACTTCATGCATGCGTTCTTGTCCTCGTTGAACAAGTCCTGGTATTCAGAGCACTTGCCCCCGCGCTGCTTAGGCTCAGAGGCTGGGTGAGTGGCCTTAGCTATCGCCGCTACTGCCGCATTGTGAGCTTGATAATTGTCCGCAGAGGCATGCTTTCCAACAAGTTCAGTAATGGCCTCAGTTTGGCCTACTTGTTGAAGATATGGCGCGTCGACGTTAAGGGGATTCGGGGTACGCCGAGCGAGCTTCTGCTTAGCCTTACCCAAGAACACGTCACGATGCTTATGGATTTCGTTACGCACGCGCTCAGCTAAGCAGCGCACTGCCTTTAAGATGGCGCATATGCGCTTGGACGTGGCCGCATCTATTGCACGCTTGATTGCCGTCTCAAGGTTGTTGCAGTAGTGCTCGACATCTTTGCTCATGGCCCAAAGAGCAAGCGGAGCTGCACGTTGCTCCGTCGCGTGAGCCCAAGGAATAAGGGAGCCTAACCAATTAAGGCAGCTGAAAGCGAAGAGCTTGGCAATGAGGATAGCTGGCCGAGTTGCGCAGGCTAAGTCAAACATCTTGCAGAAGTCACTGGTGTCCTTGACTTCCTCGGAAGTTTGCTGCCTACTCAACCCCCGCAAAGTAGCGTAGCCTTCCAATAACTGCTCAAAGGTATCGCGGTCAATCAGTCCAAGTAGATGCCGATAGCCTGCTAGCGCGCCTTCGCTGCCCGGGAAGCGCTGCTCAATATCACGCAACAGCGCAGCCACAGCTTTCTTGCGGCCATCCTCAACGGGGGTATAGTCAAGTTGCGCCAAGAAGTTGAGAGCTTGCTCTTCTTCCTTGGCAGCGTCATCTTTGGCTTCTTTAGGCGGCTCAATGGCTTGAGCTTTTGCCCTGTCTTGCTGCTCGGAGTGATTAGTGGCAAGGGTGGAGTGACAACCTTGAGGAGAGGCGTCATTGGTGGGCAAGCACGAGCTATCTCCCGCTACGGCATTAGGCTGTGCTTGTTGCGTATCATCTGAAGAGTTGAACAGAGAGGATGATTGAATTGGCATGGCTGATCAGCGCGTATAATTAGGGCGTGAAATGTGCCTCTAAGCCTTTTTTGTTAATGTGTTTAGGCTTGGGGGCGTTCTCCGCTCTATCATAGCCAATTAGCGCTGATGGTTAAAGCCTCGGTAGGCCTATCTTTGGGGTTAAGTCGAACAAAGCTCAAGGCCCAATTGCCAGATATTGGGCCCTGATGGTGATTGTGGCCAAATTGCCACGGTGGTGACCCTTAAGCTCTAAGGATGGTTCTTGTAGGTCATGATGGCGTGGCCTCGGATGTAATCAAGGAACTCATGGCGGGTCAGTTTGATGTAGCCTGGTTCGCCGGCACGCTGCATTACCCGCTGGAAGGTCCCCTCATCCAAGCCGATGTTCAGCAAGATGTTCATATTTTCACGCTTGCCGATGATTTTTAAGGACTTGGCACGACGGTTGATGAAGATGAGGTAGTGACTTTGGGTGCTGATGTCGATGCTCAGCACACCCTTAGCCCAGCTGGCCAGCTTGTCGTAACCCTTGCGCATGTCGACGATTAACGTCACGAGCAAGAGGTCGCGGGTATCTAAATTGCCAAGTACGTCTTCTAACATGGGAAACTCCTAGCCTTAAGCGTTGGTTACAATGGTTGGTTTAGGGATGATTGAGCCCATAGCTCAAGTGAGCTGGTACAGCCAGCTGCGTCTTGGTGGTGGCTGCGGAGCCATTGATGCCTTGAGGGGCTTAAGGGTCTTAGGAGGGAGGTAAGTTACAGGGGTGGCACGTACGACCTTCGCTACTAAGCGCATGCATAGCTTAGTAGGCTGAGTCGTGGTTACCTCAGACTGCTTTGCAGCCTTTGGGGTGCAAGACTTCGCCTCTTGCTCCCTAAGGTAACTGTAGAAGGTGCTCAGTTTCGGCAAGCTGACATTAGGGTAAAGCAGAGGCAGTTTTTGAGTAAAGAACTGCTTCTTGGTTATGCCTGAGCGCTTGTAGCAAGCAAGGATGAATTCCCAGTTAAGGTGGTTAAAGTTTCTAGTGCCCATAATGGCCCTCCGTCATTTACGGGCTCATTATGGACACACTCAATCTACCTGTAACTGGGGGTTACCGCGCTCACAAAAGCGGCGCCAACGGCGCCGCAAAAAGAGGAAGGTGAAATGAGAACTCAGGGGTGCGCCCTGAGCGCAACGTGCAACGTTAGGTTAAGCGCGCCCAGTTAAGCGCACCCGGTTAAGCGCACCTGGTTAAGACATGATTGGCGCGACCACGAAGCCAAGACCTACCGAGATAAAGATACTCAAGATGCAAGGTAAGAGCATGGAGTGGTTGAAGATGAACTTGCCAATCTTGGTGGTACCCGTATCGTCCATTTGAACCGCGCCTAATAAGGTTGGGTAAGTTGGCAGGATGAACAGGCCGCTGACCGCTGCAAAGGAGGCGACCAAGATGTAGGCTAAATCTGGATTTGCTTCTATATTGAGCGCGACAATGATCACCGGAACTAAGGCCTTGGCGGTAGCAGCTTGCGAGTACAACAGCGCCGAGATAAAGAACAAGACCACCGAGAGCACGGCTGGGTACTGCGAGACGACTTCCTGGGAGAACTCTTCTAATTGGGCCGAATAGCCAGCCACAAAGGTGTTGCCCAGCCAAGCTACGCCTAACACGCAGATACAAGCAGTCATGCCCGACTTGAAGGTTGGAGTGTCGGCAAGTTCTGAGGTATTGAGCTTGCAGCGAATCACGATCAAGGTGGCAATCAAGAGCATAAAGGACATGATGGCGCCATCACGGGCTAACTTCAGCTGCTCAAAGGCAGGCAGTAAGAAGGCCGCAACCGCCGAATCAGCCGAGGCCGCTTGCAAGCTTGCAACGATCGGCAGGCGAATCAGGTCGGAAATTAAGGTGGCATACAAGACCACGCAGATAACGCCCGTGATGAAGATCTTAACTGCGGACTTAGCACTGGCCGGCAGCTCAGGACGGTTGGCGCTATCATGATGCGCAATTAAACCGGCCTTAACGCGGGCCAAGTACTCTGGGTCTTGGTCTAATGGACCCTTATTAAAGAAGAGCGACATGATAAAGGCGGCGATCATGCAGCCGACGTAGGTGGTCAGTAACCAAACTACTAATAAAGCCGGATACGACCAGCCAAAAGGCTCTAAGACGCCGGTCATATAGACCACGGCCGCGGACACCGGCGAGGCGGTAATGGCCACCTGACCTGAGACGACGGCGATCGAGAGCGGGCCTGCGGGCTTGATGTTCTCGTCCTTGGCCACTTCCACAATCACTGGAATCATGGCAAAGGCGGTGTGACCGGTACCGGCTAAGATGGTTAAGAAGTAGGTAACGGTCGGCGCCAAGAAATTGATGTGTTTAGGGTTATTACGCAAGATGCGCTCGGCGATGCGCACCATGTAATCAAGGCCACCGGCCTTTTGCAGCGCGGTGATGGCAGCGATAACCGACATGATGATCAAGATAACATCAGTCGGGATAGCACCGGCGTTCATGCCCAAAAATACGGTCAGGATGATCACACCCAAACCGCCGGTATAGCCGATGGCCATGCCACCTAAGCGAATACCAAAGAAGATCACGCCAAAGAGCACCAACAGGCGCAAGATCAAAACAATATCCATAGTAACTCCTTAGCCCTGAGGGCCTCCCGTGCCTAGCTGCCGCCCCAAAAGTTGCGGCGCAGGAGCTGCGCTTAACACCACTTAATTAAGCGCTAGTGGGAATCTGGGGTTAACCAACACACCGGCAGATGACAGGGCGCGCGCCCTGAGGCGGCACCATACCTCTGCCCTGCTCATGACAAAAAGCGCATAGACTAACATGACTGAGCCGCCGCCCCTACTCAAAATGGGGCACTATATGCCCCATTTTGCCTGAAGCGCACCGCTCTGAGCGTGAGGTAGCACTCACTTTAACGGCTCAGGCTCAAGATCCGCCGCTCAGCGGCACCAGCTTAAGCTGATCCTAGGCTTACGCCCTACTTAGCCCTAGTTAGCCCCTACTGAGACCTACTTATTGGTCTTGAAGTGAGCGCGGCTTTCCGCTGAGAGCTTAGGGTTGAGCATGTTGGCTGGGGTTAAGAGCTCATCGATTTGCTCAGCGGTGAGCAGACCTCGCTCCAAGGCGACCTCACGGACCCGCTTGCCCGTGAGTAAGCACTCCTTGGCGATCGAGGCGCTATTTTCGTAGCCGATATATGGATTTAAGGCGGTAACGATGCCAATCGAGCCTAAGACGAAATCAAGGCAGGCCTGCTCGTTGACGGTGATACCATCAACGCACTTCTCAGCTAAGGTGCGCAGCGCCCGGTCTAACATCTTGATCGACTTAAAGATCTCGTAAGCGATCGCAGGCTCCATCACATTGAGCTGGAGCTGACCTGCCTCCGCGGCAAAGCTGACGGCGACATCAGCGCCAATGACGTGGAAGCAGACCTGGTTGACCACCTCTGGGATCACTGGGTTGACCTTACCCGGCATAATCGAGGAGCCCGGCTGCATCTTGGGCAGATTGATCTCATTTAAGCCGCAGCGTGGACCTGAACTTAATAAGCGCAGATCGTTGCAGGTCTTGGAGAGCTTGACCGCCAGCTGCTTTAAGGCGCTCATGACATGGACGTAGCCCGAGCAATCAGGGGTGGCGGCTACTAAGTCCGGATCGGTGACAAACTTCTCGCCGGTGAGCTCACATAAGTGACGGCACACAGTGGCGGCGTAGTATGGGTGCGAGTTAATGCCGGTGCCAATGGCGGTGCCGCCCATATTGATGTGCAGCATGGCCTGACGGGCCTCATCTAAGACCTTTAAGTCCGCCTCGAGCATGGTGCCAAAGGCATGGAACTCTTGGCCCACGGTCATAGGAACCGCATCTTGCAGCTGGGTGCGGCCCATCTTAATGACATCCTTGAACTCCTCGGCCTTGCGATAGAACGAGTCGCGTAACAGCTTGATGGCCTCAAATAAGGCCCCGATGTCGTCATAGACGGCGATCTTGATCGCCGTTGGGTACGAGTCGTTGGTCGACTGGGAGAGATTGACGTGATCGTTTGGGTGTAAGTACTGGTACTCACCCTTGTGGTAGCCCATTAAGGTCAGAGCGATATTGGCAACCACCTCATTGCAGTTCATATTGGTTGAGGTACCGGCGCCACCTTGGAGCATATCGACCACGAACTGGTCGTTATACTTACCGGTTAAGACCTCATCGCAGGCCTTACAGATGTAGTCGCACTTCTCTTGATCTAAGAGCTTGAGCTCGCAGTTGGCTAAAGCCGCGGCCTTCTTGACCTTGGCGTAGCCATAGATGAAGCTTGGATAGTCGCATAAGTGCTCGCCGGTGATATCGAAGTTATTGCGAGCGCGGAAGGTCTGAACGCCGTAGTAAACGTCGTCTGCAATCTCCAGCTCACCGATAAAGTCATGCTCAACGCGCATAGCTATCCCCTTTTTCATAGACAAACAACACAAAAACAGGAGCTTGCCTCGAGCGCATCTGGCGCAACGCCGCATCCTGCCGCAACGCCACACCATGCAGCATGCAGCCATAGCGCATCCGGCGCAACGCCACATCCGGCAGCAATACGCACCATGTCGCCGCGTTCCCGTGCTGCGGCACAGCCCCCGCAGCACGGGAACACCTTCGAGGCAACGTGCCTTAAACTGAGCCCGGTTCCACCAAAACACGGGCTCAAACTCAGGCGCCTGCGGAAAAATCCTCATTGCCTCAGTTTTCCTGAGTTGCACGGACAAACGGGCCCGCAGGCCCGTGATTTCTTGGTTCCTATTGTGGCAACTAAGCACGCTGCTTCCCAGATACTCTGATTCAAAAGTGTGAAGCATGCCCAAATATCGTGCGTCTTATCCAAGCAAACTCACAAAAACAGATTAAATAGCGCCACTTCACCTAAAATAACTTGCAACCATCAGTAAATTATGCATTATCTCAAGACCGCCGTCCCAACCCGCAGCGGCGCGGCTTATTTATCGCATTTGCGCTATTTTGGAACAGTCATTGGCAGCTGCTTCCCAGCAACCCTGGGCCAAGTTTTTACGCCCCAGCGCTGCTGCTTGGCATAAGCTATGCTGCAAAAACGATTACGACCCAGCCCTGAGCTCCGATTTATCCGGGGATTAAACCTGCGCAAACGCTTGCGATTATTCCCAAGCCGTCCCAGCGCGACCGCACACTAATTTATGCCCCGTTGGGGCCCCAGCCTCCTAGTCTTAGCTTTTAGCTGTGCCAATTTTTAGTGCAAAGCCGGGCCAAGGCAACCAACGCCGTAGCGGCAGTCCCAAACGGTTGCACCGAGCCTGCCTGCAAGCAGCCCCAATGCCCCGCACACCGCACCTTCCTCATAGCAGCAGCGCACCACCCGTGTTCCATGGCTAGCCCCCAGCGGCTAGCTCCCAGCACCCAACGACTAGCGCCCCGTGCCGCCGCTCCCACTAAGTGCGTTGCCCCAGGGCACAGCACTGCCGCCGCCGCGGCAGCAAGGCTACGCCTGCCGCGCCCAGCGCAGCGTTAGCGCGCCGCACTAAGGCGGAGGACGAACCAAAAGGCGTAGGACGCGAGGCGCGGCGCCCCCGCGCAACGTCGGGGAGCTGCGCCTGCTCCTTGCAGGCCTTGGGGCACAGCGCAAGGTTTTGGCAGCTCATTTCATTAATGGATGGCGCGGCGCCCCAGAAAAAAGTGAGCCAAGCTTCACTTGCGCTCTTGTCCAGATCGTGCGACTTTCTTTTGCCCCCAAATTAAGCTAGAGTTATGGGGTGAAGTTGTGGGTCTGCTCCCAGCTCGGAGCAATCGCTCAAACTGTGGGCCCAAGCTTCAGCCATGTGCGTAAGCACATGGAGACTTCACTTAAAGTTCACAACCCAAAACTCAATCAGGTGGCGCCGCCCTGAAGTGCAAAAAACGCGGCAACTGCACCTGCGCCCTACGGTGGGAGAGCACCATTACAACCTTGTGGTACAAGCTTGTGGCTCCATGTAGTTGTTGCTGATGGTTATTGCTTGTGGTTATTACTGCCGGGCGCGCGAAAAATGGAATTTGAGGTGGTAAATGGGACTGCTCAGATTGGTTCAAACGTTGGCCCGTCACCGTTTTGCTTGGTTCATGCTCTTAGTATTAGGCATCGTCTTAGAGTGCTGTGGGCTTTATTTCCAATACGAGCTGCGTCTGCCGCCTTGCGTCAACTGCGTCTATGAGCGGGCGCTGTACCTCACCTTTATCCTCGCCGGTTTCATCGGCTTTCTGTGCCCGAGCAACTTCTTGCTGCGCAATCTCGCCAACCTCATCTTTATGGCGGGCTCAGCCGGGGGCGTCTTGGTCGCCTTTGACCACTTAACCTCGGTCTACCAAACCGGCTATGGCGCGAGCTGCCAACTCACCGCGCAATTCCCATCCTACTTAAAGCTCGATGAGTGGCTGCCATGGATGTTTGAGCCTACTGCCACCTGCGCGCCACTTGATTGGTCCTTATTGGGCTTCTCCATGCCCGAGTGGATCATCTTAAGCTTTGCCTGCGGCCTGTTAGTCTCGGTGCTGTTCTTTTTAAGCGAGTTCGTCAAGCGCCGTCGGCGCAGCCACCTCGACTTCTATCGCTAATAAGGATAAGTAAGAGGGGAAAAGTGCTGGGCCCTGGTGCCCGTGCACTAAGGAGCCCCACGGCTTGGCCCCACTTTCCCCAAAACAAAGGGCGCAATAGCGCCCTTTGTTTTTGACTTTGCGGCGCCCGCACCTTAGGGCGCGGGCTTAACCTTGCTTGGCCGCTTGCTCCTAGGGCCTAGGCCCTAGGCCACCAAGATAGCAAGCCAAGTAAAGCCCGTTAAGCACAGCAGCACAAAAACGGCCGCGGAACCTAGATCCTTGGCCCGCCCCGAGAGCTCATGGTACTCATCACCAAAGCGATCGACCACCGCCTCAATCGCGGAGTTTAAAATCTCGACCGCGAAGGTCAGCCACGGGAAGGCGATGAGCAAAATCAGCTCAACCACATTGTCGCTGACCGGAAAAGCCAAGATCGTGAGCACGATGCCCAAGAGCAACTCTTGGCGCATGGCCGCCTCATGCTTTAAACCAGCTTTAAAGCCCTGCATGCTGTAACGCGTCGCATGGATAATACGAGTTAAACCAGTAGCACCAGGTTTACTCATGATAAAAACTCCTCTAACCAAGAAAACGAGCCACTAAGGCTTTAAGCGCAAGCTGCGCCCACTTACCTGCTGCACCCAGCGCGCAGGCTTGGCGCAGGCGCCGCTGCGGGCCAATTACTGACTCAAGTTACTGCCCCACTTGCCCCTTCTTACGCGCCCGCGCCGCTGGGGCAGAAGCTTGTCCCTTTTGTCCCGCTTGCCCTAATTGCGCCGCGAGCTCTTGCTCTACTTGACGTGCAAACTGCTCGAGGCTGGCGTGAACCTTCCGGGATGCCTGAGCTTGAGGCTTTCTGACCGCGCGCTTGGGATTAGCATAGCGCTGTTCAAACAGCTCCATTACGTGGCGACATTCTTGCTCGCGCATTCCGCCTTTAACCTCAAGGCGGGCTAATTGCTCAGGGCTAATCCGCCTAATAGTACCCGTGGTCCAAGCTCCCGACTTAGGGTCGCTTAAGCCATAGACAATGCGGCGCACGCCAGCCTCAAGCAAAAGCTTGACGTGCTTGAGCATGGGCTCAGTAAAGAAGTAGACCAGAGCATCTTTAAGTGGCGCGGACTGTCCTGGATGACTTTCCTGAGCTTTTAGGATCAAGTTATCGACTAAAACGCTGTTGTAATTGATTTTGCTCTTGTGCACCGAAAAATAAAACGGCTTAACCGCATGACTTTGGCCCGCTTCAATTCGATTGAACGCAATTAACCCAGCCGGAGTTTTGCTGGCTTCAATCGCTTGGACGACGTTCTCAAGCAATTGCCCCATGCAACTGAAATCAATGCGCGGCAGCAGCTGGGCGCGCGTGGCGGCATCATAGGTAAAATCAGACTTGCAGCATGGTAGACCAAAAAATAGACCGCGACTAAAAGGATTGAGTCCCCACGACTCCAGCTGTTCCACCGTGAGCGCACTGCCACGACGAAACGACAAGATGTCCGGAAAGAGCTGTTTTATGTAAGAAGCATCAGGGCACAAACTTGAACTATGCTTGAACTGCCACAAAAAGGAGTGCTTAGGACCGCCAAAGGCCTCAATGACTTTAGCTCCAAAGTCATCGATTAGCTTTTGATTCCACAACTGAGCTATAAGTTGCGGTGTCCAGTTTCCATGGTGCGCCGACGCCAAAGCCTCTTGAGGGTGCGCCGCAAGATACTGTCGGATCATGAACTCAAGCAAGCTTAACCAGAGCTCATGATGCGCCCACTCCTGAGGAGAGTCATAGCAGTGGAAGTCGAGCTTAACCCTATGGGCTAAGTGAGCTATGGCATGGGCATGCTGATAGCTCCAAGTAGTGATCCGTTCTTTGGTGTACATCAAGCCCTCAGGGATCCCGCCGAAGATGCACCAAATATCGAGCGCGTGTTGCAAAAACTCACTGGGCACTTGGAGACAAATAGCCGCAAAGAGCCAGAAATCATCTTTGTCATGCTGCTGCTGGAGCAGCTCATTAAGCTTAATGAGATCAAGCGGCGCCACAATGCTTGATAAGGCCTCAATCTTGGTGGCCTCAGCCTCATCTTGCGCCGTGCGCAAGAGTGGAGCGAAGGGATCGGGCACTTCCTCTAAGTCTTGCCAGCGAACAAACTCATTGGAGTCGGGATCATTGGGATCAACCATCTCTAACTCCCAATATAAGGGAAAGTCTTCCGTGCGCATATCCAGCTCATAGTAATCTTTGAGCAAGAACTCCTCATTGCGCACCTTCCACTCGAGCGCCTCAGCGGCGGCCGCGGCAGCTTGTTGCGCCGCCTGCGCTAAGGTCGCAGCCTGAGCGCGCTTGGAGCGCGGCAAGCGCGCAGGCTGAGCCTTCGTATTCTTCGCCTTGGGCATTCTCATGCAGCGGCTGGGCTCATCTTCCGGGCCCTTGGCCTGTCTGCCCCCGGCGATCTTGTGATCGGCCAAGACCGGGGTCGACTTCTTATCCCCTGTAAGCCAGCGCCCATAGCGCACCGCAAGCTCGTGGTATTGCGGCTCTGTTACTTGGCACAGCGCCAAGATGTCATCAAGGTCAGGCAGCTTATAGAGCGCTACTTGGTTACCAACCTTGCCTACAACCCGGTAAAACAGATCGCTCTCAGGATCAGCCATTACGCGCCCAAGCTTAGGCGTTACAAACGAAACAGACACGATCTCACTTTCTCCCTCTAACCTCAGAGCAACCTATGCGCTGAGCTTGCCTCCAGCACGGGCCTGCTGCGCTGCTGCGCTGCTGCGCAATCTCACCACGTACTGCCGCTCTCAGCACTTATCAGAACTTATCAGAACTTATCAGAACTTAGTTCCCTTTAGTTGCTTGGTACTGATCCATTAAGAACTGCCTGCGCTCAGCCTCAACGTCCCCGATAACCGGTATTCCTGGGATGACCTAGATGTTACTCTTGGTCAGAGCCGGATTGAGCGCGCCGCTCAGCAAAGAAGCGCTGGAGCAGCTGCGTGCTTTCGGCGGCACGTAGGCCCCCTTCGATTTTAAGCTTATGATTATGCCGGGGATCGGCCGCTAAATCAAAGACCGAGCCACAAGCGCCGGTGCGCGGATCGGCCGCACCATAAACAATGCGTTCCACGCGAGCGTGCAGCGCGGCCATGGCACACATACAGCACGGCTCTAAGGTCACATAGAGCGTCGCCCCAGTCAGCCGATAGTTCTTAAGCTCAGAACCAGCCTTACGTAGCGCCAGCATCTCCGCATGGGCGGTAGGATCGTGCTGCTCAATCGTGCTGTTGTGAGCGGCAACCACGATCGGCGCATCATTCTCGCGCGGCACAACCACTACCGCGCCCACCGGCACCTCGCCGTGGCGATAAGCGAGCACCGCCTGCTCTAAGGCCATCCCCATATATTGTTGATCAAGCAGTGCTGAGCGCACAGCCTGCTGCTCTTTGCTCAGCTGGGCATCAGGCTTAAGTGGCAGGGGTGCGACGAGTCCCCAAGAGTTAGGATCAATGCCATAGCGCTCAAGCTCATCGCGTTTGAGCTCGTGGCCATCTAATAAGCGGGCTTGGTTAGCACAATACTGCGCCACCCCACTAAGCTCAGGCTTAAACAGCTCATAGCGTTTGAGCGCGGCGAGCACGCTGTAGCGCTCCCCACCAAAGGCCGTAATCACCGCAGAGCCATATTGGGCTAAGCACTCATTCCAAGATGTCGGCTTGGCACTGAGCGGCACCCGAACATCAACTTGCGCCGCAATATGGTGATAAAAACAGCCCCAAATATCACTCAGCCCGTCACTAGCTGCACTGCTGAGCTCTTGAGTCGGCGCTGCAGAATGCGGCGACAACTGCGAAGCGCAGTGCGTTGCAGTACGTGGATTGAGCTGCGACTGTGGTGGCAGCAAGAGCTCTTGCGCGTAGCTAAAGCCCTCTTTGCAACCACCGAACAGGCACCACAGATGGAGTAAATGCAAAACCAACCAGCGCGGGACATTTAAGTGTATCCCCATGTTGTACAGATAACGCTGGTAGGGATCAAACTCAAACCAATCCCAAATCTGCGCCAAATCTAAGGGCGCCAGCAGCGCGTTAAATTCACGGTTTTTAATACGCTCCCAGCGATTTTGGTGGGTGTGCAGCAAAGGCGCAACGGGATCGGGCACGCAGTCAAGCTCATCCCACTCAAGCGCACTTCTTATGACCTGCGCCGCTTCATCCGAGACGTAATCAGCATCATCGTCATCATCGTCATCATCGAGGTAATCATCATAGTAGCGGCGACGATAGCCATAAGCACGCTCACGTTCGTATCGCTCTCGCTCTCGCTCTTCCTCATACTCGTCGTAAGTCTGCACCTGGGGGCGCTTAATGTAGATACGCTTAAGCTGCCAGGTTCCCAGCTGTAACCACGGGCTGTGCTGCAGCTGCATTAAGGCCGCCCTAACGCCTTCAGGCTGACTTAAGTCATACTCAGGGGGCAAGCCCTCAGACCACAAAAGGGGGAAGCTCGCAGCATCGCCTTGCTCCCAGCGCGCATAACGCGCCCGCAGCTCTTCGTAGTCAGCGGCGCTGATCCCCACCAGCGCCAAGAGCTTATCTTGCGTCGGCAGCTGATACGCCAGCGAGTATGCGTCGCCCTCTGCCACCATCCGATAGAGCGTGCCGTTTTTTTTGTGCCGCAGCACCGGCCCTAACTTGGGTTTAACAAAGCTGACCGCCATTTTCCCCCTCCTATCCCACTCCTACTTTGAGGTGAGCGCTTAGTATAGCCCAAAGCCTGCGGTCCCCAAAAAGAGCACAGCCCCAAACCCGACCACCAAGGCCGGGTTTGGGGCTGTGCCAAGCGCAAGCAACGAGCTTAATTAAGACGCGCAATGAGAGCGCGTGAGGCGCGCCGCTGCCTGACAATGCTTATGACTAGAGCTTACGACCAGAACTTACTGAGCGGTGAACTCTTGAAGCGCCTCCTCCAACAGCTCCATCGCAGCGTTCACCTCGCTTGGCGTAATAATCAGCGGTGGGGTTAAGCGCAGCACGTTGGCACCTGCCACTAAGACCAAGAGCCCGTGCTTAGTGCACAGCTTTTGTAAGGTCGAAGACTGCCCTTGGTAGTCGGAACTAAGCTCGGCGCCAATTAACAGGCCCTGACCACGCAGCTGCGCAAAGCAGTGGTACTTGGCATTGAGCTCATTGAGCTTGGTCTTGATTAAGTCACCCATGGCTCTGACGTGAGCTAAGAACTCCGGCTGACTTACCGTGTGCAGCACGACTGAGCCCACCGCGCAGGCAAGAGGATTACCACCAAAGGTCGAGCCGTGGGTGCCAGGCTTGAAGTGAGCTGCGATCTCATCGGTGGTCAAGATGGCACCGATCGGGATCCCCGCGGCTAAGCCCTTAGCCGAGGACATGATGTCCGGACGCACGCCCTTGCCGCCATCTAAGTCCTTGAACTGCTCAAAGGAGTAGAAGTAGCCGGTACGACCGACACCGGTTTGGACCTCATCGAAGATGAGCAAGGCATGGTGCTGGTCGCATAAGTGCCGAACCTTCACTAAGAACTCAGGATCGATCGGCAAAATGCCGCCCTCACCTTGGATCGTCTCCAAGATTACGGCGCAAGTCTTATCACTAATGGTCTGCTCTAAGGCCGCACTATCGTTAAACGGCAAGTGGGTGATGCCACCGGGGATGGGACCAAAGCCGGTTGAGTACTTAGGCTGGCCGCCTACGCTGACCGAGAATAAGGTACGGCCGTGGAAGGAGTGGGCAAAGGAGATAATCTCATCCTTCTTTGGGCCAAAGTTGTCATAGGCAACGCGGCGCGCCAGCTTTAAGGCCGCCTCATTGGCCTCGGCGCCGGAATTGGTAAAAAAGACCTTATCAAAGCCCGTTAAGGCGGTCAGCTCCGAGGCTAAGGTCAGCGTCTTGTCGTTGACGAAGATATTGCTGACGTGAATTAAGCGCTGGGCCTGCTCTGAAATGGTCTTGACCACCTCAGGGTGGTTGTGGCCCAAGCAGTTAACCGCGATACCGGCGGACAAATCTAAGTAACGCTTGCCCTCAGTATCATAAAGGTAGCAGCCTGAGCCGCGTTGCAACACCATGTCCTGCGGCACGTAGCACGGAATCATGACCTGATCAAAGGTCTGTCTGGTAACAGTCATCACTAAAACCTCACAATCGCAACCTAGAAAACGTAGGGCGCACGAGCAGCGCGCATTAACGGCGCACTCTAACCGCACGCACTAACCGCACGCACTAACAGTGCGCACGGCACACCGCGCTTACGCCCCCTTACACCGGCTTGCTCGCAATGGGCTCCAATTGCGCGCTGCGGCGGGCAATCAGCGATTGCTCGGGGCTGAAGTTGTACTCATAGGCCACCTCGTCGCAGCGCTCGCGCTTTGGGCAGTTATCGCAATCCTTGCGGATCTTCTCGGGTAAGGCCTCGATGGTGGTCTTGGTGAAACCAACCTTGGCAAAAAACTGCGGGTTGCGGGTGAGCACGAAGACCTTTTTGATCTCGTAGCTCTCGGCCTTGTACAACAGATACTCAACAATGGCGCGGCCCTGACCTTGGCGCTGAACCAAAGGACTTACGCCGAGGCTGCGAATTTCGGCTAGGCCTGTGTCGTAAACATAAAGGCAGGCACAGCCCATGACCTGACCGTTTTTAACGCACACCGCAAAGGACTGGATATTGCGAATTAAATCCTCGCGCGGACGGGGCAGATTCTCGCCTTGCTGGGCCCAATAGCGCACCATGTTCTCCAGGCTGTCGATATCCGACAAGCGGGCTTGGCGCACAATGAAGTGATCGCTATTGTGCTCATTTAAGATGGTCTGAACTTGAGCTAAGGCCGCGGCGATCTTGCTTAACTCGACGTTAGGCAAGGAGTGGTGATCATGGAGCTTTAAGGCCTGATGATAGAGATCATCCAAGCTGACGCCCTTCAAATCAGGGTTTAAGCCCGGCATCGTCGCAGCCGCTGCAACCTCTGGGGCGGATGCGACAGCGTGAGCAGGTGCGGATTTAACTGATTGATCCATAATTCTGCACTATTTACAAATTTAGGTGCCAAGGGCACTAAGAGGAAACCACTCCCACCTCTCCTGCCAGTTAAAACTGAGTTAAAACCGCGCCGCCCCGCAAGCGAGGCCGGTCCTACCTACTAGGCGGGCTCTACGCTGCGCCGACCACGCAGCTTAAAGCGCCCAATGGGGACAACGCAACGTGACAGCACGGCCCTGAACGGGCCCGCACCTAACAACTAAGGTGAGGGCGCCCTGAGCTGGCCTTGAGCTTAAAGGAGAGATTGGGGAAACGTGACTAGATGACGACGCACACCGCGCTGCGCCGCCAGAGCCTAGGCTGGAGCGGCAGCACGGATCGAGCTACCACTGACAAGTCTTGCGCTGCTTAGACCCGTACAGTGGTGCCAATTCGTCGTAATTGCGTAAGGTGGGAACGGGCGATAGGATCGAAGATGGAGGCGATAAAGACGGGAGCGCCACTTGCGCGGGCGACGTCCAGGGCATTGTTGATTTTGACCGCCATGCCCTCGGTGATGACGCCCTGAGCAATCAGCTCTTGGCACTTGGCGGCATCAATTTCAGGGATGACTTCCTTATTTTGGTCTAGTACGCCCGGCACATCAGAGAAGAAGACCAGCGGACACTTAAAACTTAACGCTAAAGCAGCAGCCACCTCATCGGCGTTGACGTTGTAGAGCTTGCCGCTTTTGGCATCTAAGCCAATTGAGCAGATAATTGGGGTGTAGGCTTGCTCAATCAAGGTCGAGACAACATTGGTGTCGTTGCCGCTGCAGTGCGCCACATGGCCATAATGCTCGGGGTAAGGCTGCAAGGAACACAGCCCAAAGTCGGTGCACAGCATGCCAAAGGCATTGAGGCCACTGGATAAAGCCACGCCTTGGAGCTGCTTGTTGCACTGACCTGCGAGCACGCCGGTAATATACGGCATCTGCTCTTTAGGGCTGACGCGAATGCCGTCGATCTTCTCGCTCTTAAAGTCTAGCGCCTTTAAGATCTGATCGACTTCAACCCCACCGCCGTGAACAATCAAAGCCTTGAGCTCTTGCTCATAGAGCGCATTAAACAGCGCTTTTAAGGCGTCTTCATCGGACAGTGCCTTGCCCGATAACTTAATGACAATCATAACCGGTTCCCTCTGCTTACTTGACCACGCTCTACTGACGCTACTGACGCTACCAACCACCGACCTCGAAGCTTACAAGCCCCCTACAACAGGCAGCGGGTGCGCGGCAATCCAAAGTGTAAGTTCATCGCCTCGATCGCCTGCGAGGCGGCGCCCTTGAGTAAGTTATCAATTGCGGAGCTGATGACGATGTACTTGCCATCAACGACAAAGGAGATATCGCAGAATGGCGTATGTTCCACATCGCCTAACTTGATGGTGCCCTGCTTGAGGCGCACACAGGAGCTCAGCTCATTGTGGGCTGGGGCTACGTCAAACTCACCTAAGGCCTTGCTTAAGATGGCATCTTGCATCTGGCTTAAGGCCTGCGGATAGGCGCGCAAGTAGGCGTTTTGCACATCCTCGCTGCGCACACTAGGCTTTAAGCGTGCGGTGATGGTGGCAAGAATGCCGCGCTTGAAGTTACCCAGATGCGGATTGAAGATGACCTTGGTGCCCAGCTGCTCTTCAATTTCGATTAAATGGCGGTGCTTAAACAGGCCATAGGCGTTTAAGCTGACTTCACACAAGCTGTTGGTTAAAGTCGCCTTACGCCCAGCACCAGAGACGCCCGACACCGCGTTGATGACCGGCGGCATATCCTCATCTAATAAGCCCTTGATGCCCAGTTCTTGGTTGGCACACAACGGCTTTAACGCCAGCTGACTGGCCGTTGGGTAGCAGCCGGGCATACTGATTAAACGTGCTTGCTGCAACTCATCGCGCTTGACCCAATCAACCAAGCCATAGACGCGCTCAGCCATTAACTCATGCTGCGCCGCGCCTAAGGCAAAGCCGTAGAAGCGCTCAAACTTGTCCTCGTCCTTGATGCGAAAAGCACCGGATAAGTCGATCACCACGATGCCGTTCTCAATTAAAACCGGAGCAAGGTCATGACTGACGCGATGGTCGGTAGCAAGGAAGATGACATCGCAGTCCTCGGAGGTAAGTGCTGCGGCCGCTTGCAAGCTCAACGGCTCCAAGGGCAGCGCGCACAGGCCTGAGAGCTGGCCGTACAAGGCCGAGATCGGCTGCATGCGATCGGCGCTATTCTCTGAGACAAATAAGTGGGTCAGCACCACATCAGGATGGCGGCTTAACAGGCGCACCAATTCGGCCCCAGAGTAGCCACTAGCTCCTACGATCGCAACGTTAATCATCAGCATTAACCTCAGCCTGCGCTTCAGGCATCAATCCAAGTTTGGAAATAAGAAATAAGTTTGAAAGCAAGTTTGGAAGTAAGTTTGAACGTAATTTTTTAAGCAGCCTCACGCCCAGAGCCAATCCCATGAGGGCCCCATGAGCGTCCATGCGCTCTCCCTGTAGGCTCCCTGAGGGCTCCCTGAGGGCCCCATAAGGGCGCGCACTTTTAGTGACACAACTGCAAAAAGTAGTGCACAGATTAGCGCAACAAAAAATCAGGCGCGGCCACTTCCCCAATATGATGCAATCTAGCGCGGCGCGCCGCGCCCTTGCGCCATTTTGAAGCAGCCAACTTTGGCTCTACAATGCCCCCTTAGGGCCCGCAGCCTCCAGCGCCGCGGCCCACGGCGGGTTATTGTGTGGTATTATCCCGGGGATTTACCGAGCCGCTTTGGCGCCGATTCAAGCTTTAGCATTCATGCTTTGAGCACTTAAGCTTCTGCATTTGAGCTTTTAGATTTTTAGTGGGCTGTTTATGGACAAGACCAAGACCTTTCGCGTGGACCGCTACGCCCTGATGCCTCCTCCTGACATCATGGATGAGTTTTTAGGTAACTACTACCTGATTAAGGCAGAGATCCGCAATCAAAAGCCCATTCAATGGCGCCGCGTCGTCGTCCACAGCATGCAGTCCTTTTCCGCCCTGCATCAGACCCTACTCCAAGCCTTTGGCTTAGAGAACAATCACTTAGCGGCCTTCCACGAATATGCCCGCAGCAAGACCGATTTAATCTGCGAAGCCACCCAAGCCTACGGCATCTTTAATCCGGCCCTATTCTTACTGGACGTGATCGAAGATCAAGAAGGCTACAAGCTTCACTATATGTACAATTACGAGCAGCCCTTAGAGCTCATCTTAACCGTGGAAAAGGTGGTCAAACAGCAAAGCGACATCTCAAATCGCCTTGCGATGTCAAGCCGCAACTAAGCCACTACCGCGGCCCCCAACGGCGCCAAGCAGCGCCAAACGGCACCCTCGTAGCGGCACCCAGCGGCGCGCGCAATGCGCAGCTCGTAGCAGCAACGCGCAGCAGCGCCTCGAGCGCGTCACAAAGCGTAGCTGGGCTGCGCCCCAAGCACAAACGGCTCTGAGGCCAAGGCCTCAGAGCCGTTTGTGCTTGAAACAAGGGTTAATGCGCTCGGCGGGGCGGCCGCACGCCGCCGCGCCCGGAGCGCACCTCAGGCGCTCAGAGCGCGCGGCGGTCTGAGCGCGCTGCGCGCGCAGCGCAAAGCCTTGCGCGCTGAAAGCTCCTTAGAGCTCAACGGTGAAGTGGTGAACGTCTTGTGGGACGATCACTAAGCCCTTGTCACCCTTGGTGACGGTGGCAGCGCAGGCAGTGGCCACGTCAACATTGGTGAGGGTGACGCTGATGTCACGGGCCTCGCCCTCGCCGACAAAGGCGATGGTGTTGCCGCAGCGGCTGGCTTTCAAGGTGTAAACCACATTGCCCTTGAGGTCGGTGACTTTGGCCTCAGTCTCAGCCCCGTCTTGCAGCTCACACAGCAAGAACTTGGTGCCCACGTTGTACTCATACTCAGGCTTGTTATCAACCGCACCCATGGCCAGCAAGGTGTTCTCGCGGACATAAACCGGCATCGACATAAAGCCGTGGGTCTCGTGGTAGTAGCTGTTGCCGTCCTTGACCTCGTTGGTGATTAAGGAGGTCCACTTGCCTTGTGGCAGGTAGACGTCAACCTCACCGGTGCTGCTGAAGATTGGCGCCACTAAGATGCTGTCGCCCATCATGTACTGGCTCTCAAGGTGGTCGCAGACCCGGTCTTGGTTGAACTCCAAGGCCATAGGACGCAGCATTGGGATACCAGTCTCATGAGCGTAGCGGGCCATATTGTAAAGATATGGCATGAGCGAGCACTTGAGCTTGACGAAGTAGCGTAAGACGTCGCAGGCCTCGTCATCATAAGTCCACGGGACACGATAGGACTTGGAGCCGTGCAGACGGCTGTGCGAGCTCATGAGGCCAAAGGCGCACCAACGCTTGTACAGATCAGCCGGAGCCGTGTTCTCAAAGCCGCCGATATCGTGGCTCCAATAGGAGAAGCCCGACATAGCTAAGCTTAAGCCACCACGTAAGGTCTCAGCCATCGACTCATAGGTGCCATAGCAGTCGCCCCCCCAGTGGGCTGGGAACTTCTGACCACCGGCAATGGCCGAGCGGGCAAAGAGCACGGCATTACCTTGACCGACCTTACCCTCTAAGACCTCAAATACAGCCTTGTTGTAGAGGTAGGTGTAGAAGTTGTGCATGCCCTCAGTATTGGACTTGTCGTAGTAGACGCAATCAGTTGGGATGCGCTCGCCAAAGTCGGTCTTAAAGCAATCAACACCCATGTCGACCAAGCGGCTTAAGTGGTCTTGGTACCACTTAACAGCCTCAGGATTGGTGAAATCGACAATGCCTTGGCCCGATTGCCACAGATCCCACTGCCAAACGTCGCCATTCTCGCGCTTGATGAGGTAGCCCTTGTCCATGGCTTCCTTAAACAGCGGCGACTTCTGGCCGATGTATGGGTTGATCCAGACGCAGACCTTGAGCTTCTTGTCCTCATGCAGGCGCTTTAACATGGCCTCAGGCTCTGGGAAGCAGGCCTTATCCCAGGTGAAGTTACACCACTCAAAGCCTTCCATCCAGAAGCAGTCAAAGTGGAAGACATGCAGCGGGATGTCACGCTGAGCCATGCCGTCGATAAAGGAGTTAACGGTGGCCTCATCGTAGTTAGTGGTAAAGGAGGTGGTCAGCCACAGGCCAAAGGACCAAGCAGGAGGCAGCGCCGGCTTGCCGGTTAAGTCGGTGTACTTGACCAATACATCCTTCGGGCTTGGACCGTCGATGACAAAGTACTCGATGTTCTCGCCCTTAACCGAGAATTGAACCTTGGAGACGCGCTCAGAGCCGACCTCAAAGGAGACCTTCTCTGGGTGGTTGACGAAGACGCCATAGCCCTTGTTGGTCAGATAGAATGGGACATTCTTATAGGCTTGCTCAGTCGAAGTGCCGCCATCTAAGTTCCAAGTATCAACGACTTGGCCGTTCTTAACAAAGGAGGTAAAGCGCTCGCCTAAGCCATAGACCCACTCATTGACGGTGATATCAAGGCGCTCATAGCAGTAGTGCTGGCCGTTGTAGATATCGGTAACGTAGCCGGTACCCTTGTACTGCGAGCCGGTGATGCGCTTGCCATCACGTAAGAACGAAACGCTCCAATCCTTCTTGCTAAAGCGGCACGCAAGCGAGCCCGACTTGAGCTCAATATAGTCCTCAGTGTCGCTAAACTGCGCGGCCTTCATGGCGCTCTCACAGACATTGAGCTCATGGTGCGGACCGCGATCAACCAAGCCCATGTGGTGGTTGAACTTAACGCCAATGATACCCTCACGTGGGGCATAGACCTCAATGGTAAAGAGGGTGCAGTTGATTTGGTTGGCGCGATCGGAGAGCACCTCCTTGGCTGAGGCATAAACAGTGAGCTTACCAGTAGCCGCATCAAAGTGGTACTGATAGACCTGAGTTGGGTGCTGTAACGAGAAGTTTGGCTGCACCAGCCAATTGCCGTCGCTAATCTTCATAAGGACAATCCCCAAAACGACCAGAACTAGACCAGAACTAGGCCTTCAGCGCGCCCACTCCTCCTTGTTGCAACTATGCCTATGACTCATCATGGTCAGCTGAAACGGGGCCACGCTGATGGTTTGTGTGCACGAGCACATAGCGGGGACTATTGTACTATAACTAACTGAAATGTTAGTGACGTAAGTGCACCCAGCAAAACGCGAAAATATGCCCGAGCTATCATTTTGGGTCAGGCGAGGACGCCCGCTCTTGAGCGCTATTTATCGCAATGAGCTGTTATTTTAGGTGCCCCCGCACGGCAGGTGCGCGCGGCGCAGGCATGCCCTAAAAACGACTAAGGGCCAAGCCCCCTCGGACTTGACCCTCATGCGGCCGCGTGTGCGGCCGTAAGCGTTTGCGCAGTTGCGCATCTGCGCGTTAGCGCTGCTATAGCAGCGCTAACCGCGGCGCTTACTTAACGAAAGCCTTAGCGTAGGCGACGATGGCGTCAGCGATCTCATCGGTGGTGCCCTTATCGGCGCGGACTACTAAGTCGTAGTTCTCAGGAGCACCGAACTCTTGAGCGGTGAAGTGCTTGTAATATAAAGCACGCTTCTCGTCCTCACGCTTTAAGTCCTCTAAGGTCTTGCCTAAGTAAGCGTGAACGCCACGGTCAGCGCGGAACTTGTCGGAGGCGTGGATGAAGACGGAAACGACATTGCGCTCATTGTGTAATACGAAGTCAGCGCAACGACCTAAGATAACGCAGGACTCATTGCGGGCTAAGCGGGCAATAACGCCAGCCTCAGCCTCGAAGATCTGCTGATTTAAAGGCTTCTCACCGCGCATACCGAACGAGAAGAATGGAGTGAAGGATAAGCCTAAAGGTGGAACCTCACGCTCTAACTTTAAGAGCTCTTCCTCGCTTAACTCGTCGATTTGCAGTTGAGCGGCGGCAATGTGAACTAATTGACGGTCATAGAGGTGAACGCCGAGCTTCTCAGCGACCTTAGTTGCGATCTCACGACCGGCGGCACCATATTGACGGGAGATTGTGATAACTACATTAGACATGAATGGACCTTTTTCGATCGAAAAATTAAAGTTTTCTCAGAGCGCCCAAGAGTCTCCACCGCTCTTCCTTATTCTGGCACGGCCGCGCCGTCCCCAAGTTTGTGTTTGGCTCACGCTCTCAGGCTTGCGCACCACCCAAGGAAGCTGTTCTCAGAAAGCAGTTCCCAGAAATCAGGTCACAGAAACCAGTTCCCAGCAACCATCTTCCCCAAAACATCGTTCCTGAGCGCGCCGGCACGCCATCTTTGCCTCTTTAGGTCTTAGCACTAAGCACTGCCACTCAAACCAACAACCCATTTAAGTGGTACGTCCTAGCACTTCAGACTGGCGCACGCTCAACGCAAGGCTGATTCCCTACTCTGAGCTGGGGCAAATCCAAGCAGCAGATCGAGCACCATCTGTTACTTAGCTCTACTGTGCTAATCATAGCGCAAAGCACCGGCCTTGTGCCAAACCAAATGCGGTTCAATGTGGGTCATGCCCGCAAAAGTTACAATTGCATACAGCTTTGTACGCAAATGTGCAATCGCGCGGCGAGCACCGGCCTTACTCTGCTTGCAAGCGCCCCAAGCAAGAAGGGCGCCGCCTTGAGGTTGCGCCCGCACTCAGGGCGCGCTCTTGCCGTACGCGCGCCCAGCTTAAGTGAGGGCTAACCTAAGTTAATCCTAGGGGCACAACCTAGGTTAGCACCCTAAGTTAGCGCTCTAAGTTTGCACCCTAAGTTTGCACCCTAAGTTTGCACGCTAACTTTAGTTAGGCCTCAACATTCTTATAGCTGAAGTAATCGAAGTCAGCTGGCTTGTGGGTGCCCTGCATATCGATGCAGGTCATGCCAACAAAGGCACCCGTGAAGAAGGCGCGGCCGCCGTTACGCTCAACGTGGTCGTCCGACAAGTCGCCCGAGCGGAACTCGTAGTCAATGGCCGTGAAGGTGCTGCCATCGAAGCTGTAGAGGTAACGATAAGTGTCGTGGCGCACCTCGACCTTGAAGTAAACCTTCTTGACGTCCTCTGGGATGGCAATGACCTGATTCTTCAGCGGAGCGTAATAGTTCTTGACCGAGCGGCCGATGAGGTCGATGCAGCGGCCCTTCTCCTCATCCCACGATACGAAGATAAAGGTGAAGTTGTCGCGGTTGTAGAAGCAAGTTAAACCGGCCAGCTGTTGGAAGGTGTCCGGCTCAAACTCAACGCAGGTCTCGGCGTCAAAGTTAAAGGACTCCCAACGACGAGCAATCAGCGCCTGGGTGTGGTAGGAGGCAAGGGACTCGTAGCCGTAGATGCGCAGGTGGCCTGGACGCTCCTTTAAGGTAACCATCTGCTCAGTGAGCGGAATACGCAGCCACTGGTAGTTGATGTTAAGTTCGGTGCTATCAAAGTCATCCTTACCCGACTGAGGCCAAGTTGGAGCGACTGGGCACTCAGGTAAGTTTGGACCTTCGATCTCTAACGCCCCTTGGCGCCCGCCCACAACGCGCGGCCAGCCCTCAACCCACTCGATCTTTTGCAGCGAGGTCTCACGGCCTAATGGGCAGCAGCCATAAAGGTTGAGGTCAAACAATGGGCGACGGCCTAGCTCTAATGGACGGCCCATTAAGTGAGCTAAGTACCACTCGCCATTTTGTGTCTCAACTAAGGAGGCGTGACCACACTTTTGCAGTGGGTTGGTTGGGTCGTAGTAAGCCGACAAGAATGGAGTCTGAGGATCGGCCTCATATGGGCCCCAGATATCGCGACTACGCGCAATGGTCTCGGAGTGGTGGTAATCGGTACCGCCCTCAGCACACATCAGATAGTAGTAGCCATCCTTCTTGTACAGGTGTGGACCTTCAGTCATCCCAACCGGGGTGCCCTTCCAGATCACCTTGGCAGGTCCCACTAACTTGCCCTCAGCCTCCGAAAATTCCTGCATCACGATGCCATAGGACCAGTGGTGGCCGATACGGTGATCCCAAATAGGGTTAACCAAGTACTTGCGGCCATCGTCATCGTGGAATAAGGATGGGTCAAAGCCAGAGGAATTTAAGAAGATCGGATCGGACCACGGGCCACGGATATCAGTGGCGGTGGTCAGGTAATTGTGGCCATCACGGAAGGCGGAGCTATCCTCAGTCTTCATGTCGGTGTAGATGAGGTAGAACTTGCCCTCGTGGTAGCTCAAGCAAGGGGCCCAGATGCCACCGCCATCGCCATTGCCGGTCATATCCAAGAGCTTCTTGGTGTTCAAAGGCAAAGCGATGAGCTCCCAGTGCTTTAAGTCACGGGAGTGGTGAATACGAACGCCCGGGAACCATTCAAAGGTCGAGGTGGCAATGTAGTAATCATCACCGACACGCAGAATGGATGGATCTGGGTTATAGCCCGGCAAAATAGGATTAGTGATCTTCATCTAAAATTAGGCGCGGATACCCCAGAGGTAACTCTGGGGAGGAAGCGCCTACTCCTTTCTTATTTCGCTTAAGTAAGTGGTACGCTTTTGTAACAGACGTAAAT
>DXIF01000145.1 GCA_019113025.1 Candidatus Anaerobiospirillum stercoravium
CGCCAAACTCCGGCTCAGAGCTGAGCACACCCCCGGGCTCCCCCGCTGCGGTGGGAGCTTGCGCCGCTGTCGGCGGCACCGCGGACGCAGGCGCTGGGGCCGCGGACGCAGCAGCTACAGCAAGTGCCTCAGGAACCGCGGGCGCGGCTGATTTAGGCGCCACTTCCGTGGCACCGACCCCAATACTGATCGTGAGAGGCAGAAACAATGCGCTAGCTAAGGTTAGCGCCCACAGGTTAGATCTCATGTAACACCGCCCAGTTTCAGCGCATGAAGTTTGTTACGGGCCCCAACGCACTAGCGCGCTTGATGCGCCACGCTTAGTGCGCCACGTTTAGTGAGGACGTTCAGTTAGCTCTGCCCCCTTGCTTGAAGGATCCTTAGTGCAAGCTAGAGACACTCTCTGCGGCCATTGGGACGCGCTCAATTACGGCTTTAGGCGTAATTACGGCGACATCGCAATCCAATTCATCGACCACCCGCTCGCAGATATTGCCGACTAAGGCCACGGCTAAGCCCTTACGGGCCGAGGTGCCGATAAATAACGCGGTCGGGTTGAGTTCAGAACATAAGGTTGGGATAACCTCATCAGGCTGGCCTTCACGGATATGGCAGAAATCAGCCGGGATGCGGTGGCGGGCGGCAAAGGAGAGCACGGCCTTGCAGCCTTCCTTTAAGGCGGCATCGCCTAATAAATCAGGGGTAAAGCCCGGTAAATCGATGGTAGCCGGTGGTAACAGCGGCGGAATGGCATTTAAGATGTGCAGATCGCAGTGCATGATGCGGCACAGCTCTTGGGCCTCACGCAGCAGTCGTACATTGAGCATGCGCAGCTCGACGTCCTCAGGATCGGACAGGTCTAACGCCATGGCGACGGTACCGGTTGGATGCCAAATGTGATCTTTAGCAATTAAGACCGGGACTGGCGCGTGCCGCAGCAGCTGCCAATCAAGTGGGGTAAAGAGCACGCTGTCTAACATGCCGTGCACTTCATGCGCCTTGATGATGAGGTCAACGCCCTCCTCATGGGCCATATGGGTAATGTCCTTACCGATGGTCTTGGACACTAAGACTCTCGGCTCAACCTCAAAACCCATGGCATGAATTGAGAGATAGGCCTGTAACCACTTCTCGTTTTTGGCCTGCGCCGCCTTGATGACTTCGTCGTTTTCGACCGAGAGTTTGGAGATCAGGTTTTGGGAAAACTCAGTGACCGGCAATACGGCAATGATGTGATGGGAGCCCTTGGCGGCACGGGCTATGGCCATGGCCCGCTCCAAGGCGACCTGACGCATCTGCTTTGGCTCGATGACTACCAAGATTTTTTTGAGTTTTCTCACCTGAGACTCCTTGAGTTACCAGCAGGGGGATCAAAAAACATGAGCCCGCAACAGGCGCGCTCGACACCACTAACCACCTAGCACCGCGCCGCCCCGAAGGCCACGCCAAAAATCATAGCACGATCACACACACGCGCGTGCAACGAGCCGTCAGACTGTGACCGGCGCGCAACTTTAGCGCAAACGCACGCGGCGCACGGCACACTCAGCCCAAACGAGGCCGCCTGTGGCCAACAACTATATTAAGTAAGACTAAGTACCCCGCCAAATGTTCCATGGCGCCTGTTCCATGGATCACATAGTGCTAAAAAACCGCGCCCATTGTTCCACGCCTGCGCCCACGCCGTCTCCCCACCACATGCACTCACGCCGCACTAAAGCGCTGCGTGAGGAAGTGCGCGGTGAGGGCGCTACGTGAGTACGCGAAGCTTGGGTGCGACGCGATGACATCTTGCTGGGTACAGCTTGATAAGGTGTCGCGGCTGCTACTTTTCCTTCTTGGGGGCGGAGTCATCGATGCAGTAGTTGTAGGTGGATGTCACCAACTTTTGCCACGCGTCGCGGATGCGATTAACGTAGCGATCATGCACTTGCTCATTGACGCTGTAGTGATAGTGGTAATTGCCCACGCCCACCCAAATGTTGCCGTCAGCCTTTTCAATTTCGCGCCGAATCAAGTAACCCATAGCCCAAATGTTATGGCAAGGCTCGGACTTGATCACGGCCTTAGTCAGGCCAAATTGCTTGAGCTCTTTTAGACGCACATCGTTGATCTGCGCCGGTCCACAGTCTTGAGTGCCATTGCGATTGGTACGGCATTTACCGTTAACTGAGCCGCGCTCGACATACAAAATCGAGTACAAGAGCTCCTCGGGCAGCTCAAACTGGTAGGCTGTCCACGCAATGCAGCTTTTAAGCTCCTCATAGCGTTTCATCGGCTCTTGCTGATAGGCCACATCGCGCCAATGCCCCTCAACCTCGCAGGACATGGTAGCCGCGCTCACCGGAGCCCACCCTAGCGCCAAGCCTAAAGCACCCAATGCTAAGGCAGTTTTGATCATGGTGTACTCCTTGAGCTTCAAGCTCGTGATGTTCTTAGTGAGCGTCCTGTTGCTCCAGCTCAAACAAAATCGCCTTAGCCTCATCTTGCTCTGCTGGGGTCAGCGGCAACACAATTGCCGCAGCCTTAACCAAGTCATGCTCCAGCTGCTCTTGGTTGACTCCATCAAAGTTTAAAGTCTGGGCGGCGGGGTTAGGCTGGCCAAATTTGTGCGGCACCGGCTCGATGTAGTTGGAGCCTTCGATGTAGTAATTGACGGTCATGGCCGTGATCAAGGTGCGCACTGAGCTTTGCTGATTGACTAAGACCAAAGGCTTTAACATGAAGATAAAGCTCTTATTGATGCCCTTTAAGCGCACCTCAAGGCCGGTGGCGGACGCCCCTTGGAATTGGCGGATCAAAAGCTCGCTGGGGGCTGCCGACACCTGCGCGCTAAAGCCCTGATTTTCCAGGCGGGTTGAGACAATTTCCATCGGCAGCCCGTTTAAGTCGTAAAAGCGCAGCACCGACAAGCCATGGCGCGGCACCGCAATCTCATATTCGGCCTGATACAGGGCACTTAAGCGCATCACGCGCGCCTCTAAATCGCCCGGCACAGTCGGCACTTCCATTGAGTACTGCGGCGCGGCCTTGCCTTCGATATAGGTGTGCTCTAAGAGCTGTTCCTTGGTGCGAAAATCGGTCAAGGTATCCGACAACTCCGGGGGCGCCGCCGGTGCCACCACATCAGCCCAGCTCGGGCAGCTCAGCCCCATCAGCCCAGCGGCCACTAAGCTCCAGCAGCTACGTTTCACGTGCGACATCACAACAAACCACCCTTATCTTGCAAGCTTACCTGACGTGAGTTGACATGAGTATAGCACGCCCCTCTTCCCCCAAATCGCCCCGACCTAAGCCCCTAAAACCTACGCCGCCGCGCACCTGTCACTTGGCACCATAAGCCTTGGAGCTTAGGCCATAGGCACTACAGGCAAAGTACAGGCCATGGCCCCTGTGGTATGCTAAAATCCTGTCGTTTAGGACAGTTAGGATTAGTCCTAGGAACTTTTTTGTTGCCAAGAGCGCGTGGCTAGCTGCAACCGCCTAACTAGGTTTAAGTTGAGGTTTAAGGTTGCACCGCCCGGGCCTTACTTGGCGTCCCCATGTTGAGGATCCACATGAGCGCTTTAGTATTAGGTCATAAGAACCCTGACACTGACTCCATCGTTTCGGCTTTAGCTGCCGCCAACTTATACCGTGGCCGTGGCATCGACGTAAAGGCCGCCGCCCAAGGCACTCCAGCCCCTGAGACTGCTTTTGTCCTCGAGCGCTTCAAGTTACAAGCCCCTGAGGTCGTCACCTCGGTGGCAGGCCAAGAGCTCTATCTGGTTGACTACTCAGACTTAGCTCAAGCCCCAGAGGATTTTGCTCAGGCTAAGCTCTTAGGCATCATCGACCACCACAAGTTAGGTGACGTCACCTCCGATAGCCCAGTTGAGTGCTTTATTTGGCCGGTTGGTTGCTCCAACACCGTCATCAAGATGCTGCACGACTACTACAAGGTTGCGATCGACCCAGCCTTAGCCGGTGCTATGCTCTGCGCTATCCTCTCTGATACCGTCTTATTCAAGAGCCCAACCTGCACTGAGCAAGACAAGCAAGCTGCCTACGACTTAGCTAAGATTGCCGGGGTTGAAGACCTGCAAGCCTTAGGCATGGAGATGTTCAAGGCTAAGAGCAACTTAGCAGGCGCCACCCCACGTGACCTCATCTTCCGTGACTTCAAGGACTTTGATATGTCCGGCAGCAAGGTCGGTATCGGTCAGCTCGAGTTAGTCTCCTTAGACCTCATCACCCCAGAGCTCAAGGCTCAATTAAAGGATGAGTTAGCCAAGGTTAAGGGCGAAGGCCGCCACAGCGCCTTATTAGTCTTAACCGACATCATGGAAGAGGGCTCGGAGCTGTTATTAGTTTCCGACGACGCTGACAAGGTAGCAGGTGCCTTAAAGGCCACCGTCTCCGACAAGATTTGGCTGCCAGGCGTCATGAGCCGCAAGAAGCAAGTCGTCCCATTCTTAGAGCAAGCTTTCAAGGCTTAAGCTTACGCCTAAAGCCCTAGGGCTTTAACCGCGCTAAAAGGCACCCGGCGTTCCACCTCAAGTGGGCACGCCCGGTGCCTTTTTGCTGCCCGCGGGGGCCCTTTTGCTGTCTGCGATGTGCCCATGGGGACTTTTTATTGCGTAAAAAACGCGAAGCTGCGCGCTGGGCGCGCTGATACTGGTACACTATGCCGAATTTTTCTAGGGAGCAGGCATGGTGCCGCGCAACCTGATCGTGTTGGACCTAACTGGGTATCTTAATGGCTGCAAGTAACTCCAAGCTTTCTTCTGAGCGCCGCATTCCTCATGTGGGGGTAGTCTCACTGGGCTGTCCCAAGAACTTAGTCGACTCGCAACGCTTGATCTCGGTGCTCATGGCCAAGGGCTATGCCATTGAAAATGACTTCGAGCACGCCGATGTCGTCCTCATCAACACCTGTGGCTTTATTGAGCCTGCGGTCGAAGAGTCCTTTGAGACCATTTACGAGGCCAAGCAAGCCTGCCAAAACATCATTGTCATGGGCTGCTTAGGCGCGCAAAAGGACAAGGTGTTAGCCGAATATCCAGATGTAGCCGCGGTGATTGGCCCGGGCAAGCGCGCCTCGGTCTTACGCGCGGTCAAGGACTTAGTAGGCGAGCCTCCAGCGATTGCCCACCAATCGGTGCCGAGCTCGGGCGTCTTGCTCACCCCACCACACTACACCTACTTAAAGATCGCGGAGGGCTGCCGCCATCGCTGCGCCTTCTGCATCATTCCCGACTTACGCGGCAATCTGCGCTCGCGCCCGATCGATCACATCGTAGCTGAGGCACAAGACTTGGTAACCCGCGGGGTGCGCGAAATCATGGTCATCGCCCAAGATTCCTCGGACTATGGCTTTGACTTCAAGGACGGCACCAACCTCTTAAAGCTGTGCGAGGCCCTAGGCAAGGTCACCCCACGCCCATGGTTCCGCCTGCACTATGTCTACCCGAGCAAGCTGGTCGATGAGCTCATCACCTTCATGCAAGAGGGCATCATCCTGCCGTACCTCGATGTGCCGCTCCAACACGCCTCCGAGCGCATTTTAAAGCTGATGAAGCGTCCGGGTAATATCGAGCACACCTTAGAGCGCATTGAAAAGTGGCGCGCCATCTGCCCAGACCTCACCATTCGCTCCAACTTCATCACCGGCTTCCCGGGGGAAACCGAGGACGACTTTGCTCAGCTCTTGGACTTTGTGAAAACCGCGAAGATAGACCGCGTAGGCACCTTCCCTTACTCCGACGTCGAAGGCGCGCAAGCTAACGACTACGACGGCGTAGTCCCAGAGGAAGTGCGCCAAGAGCGCGCCCGTATCTTAATGGAGCTGCAAGAGGACATCTCACGAGAGAAGCTCGCCGCCCGCCGCGGCAAGAGCTTTGAGATGCTGGTCGACACCGTAACCGAAGAAGGCGCCATCATCGCCCGTACCAAGTACGAGGCCCCTGATATCGACGGCATCGTCACCATCGACGAGCTGCCGCATGGCGCCTCAGTCAAGGAAGGCGACCTCATCTTAGCTGAGATCACTGACAGCGATGAGCACGATATGAGCGCCAAGTTCTTACAGAACATCACCCCAACCAGCCATATCCCATTTGCCCGCCGCTAACGCGCTTACGCCTTCAGCACGCGCATTACAGCCGCTCCGATCGGTGCACACAAAGCCCAGCCTCCGCGCTGGGCTTTGTGCTGGGCTCAAGCCAATAATTGCCCCATTCAGCGCGCCGTGGTTGCATCATTGCTGCACCATTTTGGCATAGGTTCTAAAAAATTGTCCTCGGCTTATTTATCGCCAAGCGCAAAGCACATGTGCCGATTTGTGGAAAGTTTTAGGGCAAAACTTGCCGTCTCCTCGCTCTCAGGTATTGACGTCCTTGTTAGCCTAAAAACATAGGTTCCCACCACGACCCAACTTAAGCCTAAGCTTGAGACCAAGTTTAAGACCTAGCTTGTGACCAGGCTTGTTACCAAGCTTGTAAGTTGGCGCGGGAGGAGTCCTGAAACTTGGAAAGCCAATACTTGGTGACCACGACCACCAAGCTGATAAGGAGATTGATCATGGCTAGCTTGCAGAAGACCACCGTTGTCGGCCCACGTACTGAGTTACACGAGACCTTAGGCTTAACCGGCTGCGAGGCTTCCTACAACGTCCTACCGGCAGGCGCCGCTGTGCCATTCGTCCACGCCCATAAGCACAACGAAGAGCTCTACATCGTCGTTGCAGGCGCAGGCGAGCTCTATGTCGACGGTGAGGTCAGCGCGATCAAGGCAGGCGATGCCTTTGCCATCGCCCCTGAGGGCCACCGCTGCCTTAAGGCTGGGACTGAGGGCTTAACCTACATCTGCGTTCAATCAAAACAAGGCTCGCTTGAGGGCTTCACCATGACCGATGCTGTAATGTGCGAGGGCGAGTCAGCCTTCTAAGCCATCTGCTAAGAGCGGCCGCACAGCGGCCATGCTGCTCAGCACCACCCAACAAACCCCACAATGTGCCCGCCTTGAGCGCAGCGCTCAAGGCGCTTAAAGGAGATTAATCATGGCAAACTACCAGAAGACCACCGTTGCTGGCCCCCGCACTGAGTTACACGAGACCTTAGGCTTAACCGGCTGCGAGGCTTCCTACAACGTCCTGCCAGCAGGCGCCGCCGTACCATTCGTCCATGCCCATAAGCACAACGAAGAGCTCTATATCGTTACCGCCGGGGCAGGCGAGCTCTATGTTGACGGTGAGGTCAGCGCCATCAAGGCCGGGGATGCCTTTGCCATCGCCCCTGAAGGCCACCGCTGCCTCAAGGCCGGGGCTGAGGGCTTAACCTACATCTGCGTGCAGGCCAAGCAGGGCTCGCTCGAGGGCTTTACCATGACTGATGGCATTATGTGCGAGGGCGAAAAGGCCTTCTAACCCTTGCCACCCTCTGATAAAACCTACCATAACTGGCCCCAAGGCCAGTTAAGACCAAGCCCCGAGCTCTATGAGCTCGGGGCTTGGTCGTTTCTGGGCCCGCTAACAACACCCCGCTGCCGCGCTCCCAACTAAGCGCGCTGGGCCAAGCGTGCAGAGCCAAACGCACAAGGCCAAGCGCTGGGGCGGGGCTTAGTTAGCCAAAGTTATGATGGCACTGCTTGGCGATGACGCAGCTAATGCAGTGGTCGGCATACTTCTTGGCGGTACAGACATAGCGGCCGTGCAGCAAGAGATAGTGGTGAGCGTCTTGGATAAAGCTCGGGTCGATGAGCTCTGGGAGCTTAGCCTCGACCTCAGCGGGAGTCTTGCCTAAGCACAAACCGGTGCGATTGCACACTCTAAAGACGTGGGTATCAACGGCAATGTACGGCTGACCAAAGGCAACGTTAAGCACCACCTTAGCCGTCTTGGAGCCCACCCCCGGCAGCTTGATCAAATCGTCGTAATTAGAAGGCACTTCCCCGCCAAACTCATCACTGAGCATCTGCGCCATCGCCGCTAAATGCTTGGCTTTATTCTTCCACAAGCCAATGCTCTGAATGTAAGGGGCAATGCCCTCGGCACCTAAGGCCGCCATCGATTTAGCGTCAGGAGCCACCGCAAAGAGCGCCGGAGAGGCCTTATTGACCGCGACGTCGGTCGATTGAGCCGAGAGCATGACCGCGCAGAGTAGCTCAAAGGAATTGCGGTAGTTAAGCTCACTCTTAGGATTAGGATTTTGCGCTTGTAGGCGGCGCATCAGCTCAAAGCGCGTCTTAGGACCTAATAAGGTCTTGCCCACTTGATCGTGCTCAACGCTTTCGGCCAGCGCCGCCCCATTAGGCGCCATGCCCATGACATGCCCTAAAAAGCCCTTTTCGGGACTACCCTCAGGCGCTGCGTCCACCCCAGCGGCGGCACCTGCGCCGACCTGAAGCTTCTTAGGTTGCGCCGTTACACCTGAGTCAGGCTTGCGGTTAGAGGCCGTCTGAACGGCTGCATCAAGGTTAGTGCTAGCAGTCATGGTCAGTTAGATCGCTTAAGAGTTAGGGAAGCCAAAGAAGGGCCATTTATGATAGCGCCACTTGGCATTAGATCATTATGCCAAAGCTCCATTTTGGCGCAAGCTTTTCCCCGCTGATCTCATGAGCATTTTTTGCGGCAACCGCCCAGTTCTACCGATAACTCGCCCCGCCTGTACCCCATTCTGGGGCTAATGCCCTAGATAAAGCCTGAGCCCATGCGGTTTGGCGCATCCTAGCTTTTGGCTTAAAATAGAGCGCCCTGCGCGCAGCTGACGCATGCAATCAGGGAAGCTGCCCCGGCCTCAATGCCCCGGCACGTTCGGCGTTGCTCTTTTTATCGCGCGCCCTAGTCCCCACATAGCGCACCTGCGCTGCACCAGTGCAGCAACTGCGCAGCAAGCGCGCGGCACCAGCGCGTATGCCCGCGCGTCGCCGCGGGCCGCTGACAAAATATTGCAACAACGCAGGTGGCACCGCGCTGTCGTTGCCAAAAGGGCGATGATAACGGACAAGCCGTGTTTGTGAGATGAGAGATCGATGTTAGAAGCCTTAATCCTGTTTTTTAGCGCTGCCATCGTCAACAACTTTGTGCTGGTGCGCTTTCTTGGTATCTGTCCGTTTATTGGCGTCTCCAAACAACTCTCAGCGGCGTTAGGCATGGGCGGTGCAACCACCTTTGTCTTGGTGCTCTCCTCCCTCTTATGTAGCCTCGCCTTCAACTACGTGCTGCGCCCCTTAGGGCTCAACTCGCTTGACCTCATCGTCGACATCATCGTGATTGCGGTCTCGGTGCAATTGGTCGAAATCTTCATCAAGAAGTTCTCCTACAGCCTCTATCAGGCCTTAGGTATCTACCTACCGCTTATCACCACCAACTGCATTGTCCTGGGCTTAGTGCTGCTCAACGTTTCCTTAGACCACACTATTGTCAACGCGCTGGTTTACTCCCTAGGTGCGGGCGTGGGCTTTACCTTAGTTTTGACCTTGTTTGCCGCGATGCGCGAGCGCCTTGACTTAAACGACGTCCCAGCCCCATTCCAAGGCACCTCGATTGCCTTAATTACTGCGGGCCTCATGTCCCTAGCCTTTATGGGCTTTGCCGGTTTTGCCGGGAGCACGGCCTAGAGTAAAGCTGTGCCGGGCCCAGCTTGGCCCAACCTATTTCCTTATTTAACCCCAATAGTTGACCACCTTTACTATGTTGCTAAATAACGACGAGCTGCATTTCCTCCTCTGGGGCGCCCTCGCACTCTTTGCCTTAGGCATGGTGCTGTCGCTCTTGGCGCGCAGCAATCGCCAAGGCGGCGATGATTTAGCGCAACGCCTCGAGCAAGCGCTCCCCGGCGCTCAATGCGCGCAGTGTGGCTTTCCCGGCTGCCGCGCTTACGCTGAGGCTATGGCTAATGGCACGGCCCCGTGCAATAAATGCACGCCCGGCGGCCCAGATACCACCGAACAATTAGCGGCGATCTTAGGCACCCCCATCCCCGAAGATGACAATGACGACGCTATCTTCACCCCGCGTTTGGTCGCTACCATTCATGAGAGTTTATGCACGGGCTGTAGCAAGTGCACCCGGCACTGCCCAGTCGATGCGATCGAAGGCACCGTCCGGATGCCTCATCACATCAATGAGCGCGAGTGCATAGGCTGCAATGAATGCGTTAAGACCTGCCCTGAGCGCTGTATTGAACTGGTGCGCATGGAGCCAACCTTGGCTAACTACAACTGGGACTTAAACGCCATTCGCGTCAAGCGCACTTAGCGCGCAACAAGGCTCACGCAGCAACCTGTAGCGTTTGCACGCAGTATTCACGCGCAGCGTTCACGCGCAGCACGCTCCCACAGTTTCCACGCTCGCTTCTTTTTGTTCCTGTGCCCCGGCACCACCGATCTGGTTGAGACCTAGGTTATGTCTTTTTCCCAGCAACTGGACAAGATTCTCTCTGGCAAACTCTGGCGCTTCTTTGGCGGTATCAAGCCTGATGGCCGCAAGAGCACGAGCAAGCAGCCCATTGAAGAGTTGCCCATTCCCTCGTTGATTACCTTACCGCTCGAGCGCCACCTAGGACCCGGCGGCGAAATCTTAGTCAAGGTGGGCGACTATGTGAAAGCAGGTCAGGCCTTAACCATTCCCGGCGGTAAGCGCAATGTACCCCTGCATGCCTCAACCTCAGGCCATATCACCGGGATCGGCTTGCAGATTTTGCCGCATCCAAGCGGCTTTGAAGGGCGCTGCATCACGATTAAACCCGATGGCCTTGATGTTGCGGTCGAGCCTGAGCCCATGAGCGATTGGCAGAACCAAACGCCACAGGTGCTGTTAGAGCGCATCCGCAATTTTGGCGTCGAAGGCTTAGGCGGCGCCCAATTCCAAACTGCAGCCAAGATTGGTGCGGCCCTAGAGGAGTCAAAGGGCGACTGCCATATCTTTATCGTCAATGGTGCTGAGTGCGAGCCGGTTGCCACCTGCGATGATCGCCTGATGCAGGAAAAAGCCGAGGAAATCGCGGTCGGCATTGAAGTAGTACGCCGCATCCTCAATCCTAAGGCCATCATTGTCGCGATCGAAGACAATAAGCCCGAAGCTATTGCCGCAATGAAGCAGGCGGTTGCCCCAGATGTCATGGTGCGCACTATCCCGACCATCTACCCATCCGGTGCTGCGCGCAACCTCATTAAGATCTGCACGGGCATCGAAATCCCCTATAACGAGCACACCTCCGAGTGCGGCATCGTGGTCGATAACGTCGAGACCGTATTTGCTATCAAGCAAGCGGTAGTCGACGGCCTACCGCTCATCAAGCGCGTGATCACGGTCGACGGTCAGACCTTAGGCAAAAGCGGTAACGCCTTAGTACGCCTTGGTACCAGCGTGCGCTTTGTCTTAAACGCCTACAAGCTCAATCCCGAGCGCCAGCAGCGCATTATCTTAGGTGGCCCCTTCATGGGCTTTACCCTGCCCACGATTGATGTGCCCCTGACTAAGAGCGCAACCTGCATCTTTGTGCCCTCACAAAAGGAGCTTCCGGCCGCCCCCCAGCAGATGAACTGCATCCGCTGCGGTCGCTGCGCCCGCGTTTGTCCATCGCGCTTGGTGCCCTACCAGCTTTATGCTCTGTCGCGCGCCGGACGGCATAAGCAGACCAAGGCCTGCGGCCAAATGGACTGCACCGAGTGTGGCTGCTGCGCTTACGTCTGCCCATCACGCATTCCATTAAGCCACCAATTCCGCAAGGAAAAGGCCATTTTGCGTCTGTTAGATGAGCAGCAATGGCGCAATCAGCACGCGCAAGAGCGCATTGCTGCGCGCAATGAGCGCTTGCAGCAAGAAGAGGCTGAGCGCCAAAAGCGAAGAGCTGCCGCCCTAGCTCGCGCCCAAAAGCAAAAAGAGGAAGAGGGTAAACTCAGTCCTGAAGAAATTGCGGCCAAGCGTGCTGCCGCGGTGGCCGCGGCCCGGGAACGTGCTGCCGCCAAGCGCGCGGCGCTGGCCGCAGGTGGTGATAAAGCCCAAACCAAGGCCCATGAGCTGATGGAGCAGCAGAGCAAGGACGGCTTACTGGTTGCGGCCATGATGGCCCAAGGCGGTACCAGCGCCATGCTCCAAGACGCTAACCTCAGCACCGAGCCTCAGCCCAACCCAGAAGAGCTCTCGGCGCAGCGGCGGGCACAAATCCCATACTCCCTGCGCTTAGGAGCGCGCCCTAAACACGCGCAAGCCATTACCCAATGGCCGGAAATCCCGACTCACGAGCAGGATCTGTCCTTAGTGGCAAATCCCCCGGCTGACGGGGTGGTGATCCCGCAAAGCCGTCCTAAGACCAAGAGCTATCTCCATGCTCCAGAGGAAGATAAGACCAAGCACTTAGTGTTACCGAGCCGTCTGCGCCGCAACGAGGCGGCCTCTGACCGCGCCTCATCGACTGACCGCGCCTCATCAACTGAGAGCGTTTCGGCCGCTGACCGCGCCCCGGTCGCTGAGAACTCAGCCCCCGCGGACAACGCCCCAACCCACTAAGTGCACCAAGGAAGTCTCTATGCAAATCTCCGTACAAAGTGCCAAGCAAAATCTCGGCATTGAGCCCGCGCCGCACTTGCACTGCGCGATGAGCACGCAAAAGATTATGGTCTTGGTGCTGCTCTCCTTAGTCCCGGCCTTAGGCGTCTTTACCTACTTCTTTGGGGCCGGTACGCTCATCCAATTCGTGCTGACCGCTATCACTGCGCTCCTCTGCCAGCTGCTTGCGGCCCTGCTACGCGGCCGTCCGTTAAAGCGCGCGTTGCAAGACCCATCAGGGCTGGTCACAGCCTTGCTGTTAGCGCTGACGCTCCCGCCGCTCATGCCATGGTACTTTACCGTCATCGGTACCGTCTTTGCCATGATTATTGTGCGCGAGTGCTTTGGTGGCCTGGGCATGAACCTCTTTAACCCCGCCATGTCGGGCTTTATTTTCTTGGTGGTTTCGGTGCCGGGAGTGTTCTACAACACTTGGATTACCCCCACCCCCAATGCCCTAAGTATCGCGAGCCCCAGCCGTGTCTACGAAGTGGTCTTCACCGGCGCCCAGCCCGACGACCTCATCGCCGAGCTCAAGGTCTTAAACCGCACCCAAGAAGAGGCTTACTTTGCCCAGCAAGCTCAGCTAGCCGAGCAAGCTGCGGCCCAAGCCGAGGCCCCAGCTGAAGCCCAAGCCGCCACCGCGTCAGGCGGCACTTCAGAGCAAGCCGCAGCTGACGGCACCGCCGCCGATGTCGCCGGCCAAGCCGAAGCCGCAGTTTCGGGCGCGGCGCCGCAACTTGAGAGCAGCCTCCAGATTGCCGAGCATGCCGCCTCGGTCGATGTGCTCACCGGTGCCACCTTCTTAGAGAGCATTAAGACCGCGCGCAAGGCGGGCAATGTCGATGAGCAGCTCAAACTCGACTTCTTAAATCCAAGCTTCACCGCCTATCTGTGGCTAGCGGGCGCTTACGCCTTGGGGGGCATCTTCCTCATTGCCACCCATGTGATCCGCTTTCAGGTGCCGTTGTCCTTTTTAGTGGGCATTGTGGCCTTAGGAGCGCTGTGGCACTACCTTGACCCGAGCATGTCGATTTCGGCCTTAGAGCACGTGCTAATGGGCGGCACCATGCTGGGCGCCTTTTACATTGTGACCGATCCGGTCACCACCTGCGGCACCTTTAAGGGCCGTATCCTCTTGTCCTTTTTCATTGGCCTCTTGGTCATCGTCATCCGCGTCCACGGCAGCTATTCAGACTCCGTGGCCTTTGCCGTCATGCTGGGCAATTGCATGGCACCGCTCATGGACGTGATGACTAAGCGTCGTCCATTTGGTATTGGGTATCGCAAGGGAGGCCTCAACTAACATGAGTCTATTTGAAAACCGGCCGAACACCCGCGCCTTCTTCTCAGGCATCATTCTCGCGGCCATCGCGGTGCTATGCATTACCGGCGTTTTGCTCGCTGAGCACGACACCAAGCCCGCCATTGAGCACAATCGAGCCAGTCGCGAGCAAGCCATCATGGAGAAGCTGCTCCCGAACTTAAAAAACGAGGCGCAGGGCGCAATGACCTATCAGTGCAAGCTGGTCAGCCATCCCCTGATTGGCACCAATATGAAGGCCTACATTGCCTCCGATAGTACCGGCAAAATCCTGGGCTACATCGGCACCTACGCCACCAGCCGCGGCTACTCCAATCCCTTAGTGCTGATCGCAGGTCTGGATACCACCGGCCACCTAACCAAGGTCGACATCGCCTTTACCCGGGAAACCCCAGGCATTGGCGACAAGGTTGAGCGCAAGCGCGGCACCTACCTCGACCAATTTGATGGGCTCGGCCTCTATGACGCCAACTGGGACGTCAAGAAGTTCAACGGCGACTTTGACTACTTCACCGGCGCCACCGTCACCTCGCGCGCGGTGGTCCTAGCTACGCGCGACTTCTTAGAGGTCATGATGGGCACCGACCTTACCACCTTGCCCAACTGCCCCAACTAACCGCGCGCCCTAAGCCCCAAAGCTTAAAGAATAAGCCGAGCCAAGCCCCCACGAGATTTTGTTATGAGCACCGCACCTGACAACAATGACCATGCCCCAGCTAATGGCCCAGCTTTGAGCGCTGATGAGGCCAAGGCTGCGGCCAAAGCCCGCGCCATTGAGCGGGCCCGCGAACTAGCCGCGCAGCGCCGCGCGCAAAAAGAAGCAGCGCAAGCAAATACTACCGCCCCCAGCGCTGACGACGCCAAAGCTGCGGCTAAAGCCCGCGCCATTGAGCGTGCCCGCGAATTAGCCGCGCAGCGCCGCGCCCAACAAGAAGCAGCGCAAGCGGAGCCAACAAACACCACGGCAGAAAGCCAAGCAACCAGTGCCCCAAGCACTGACGAGGATCAGACCGCAGCTCAAGCGCGCGCCATTGAGCGCGCCCGCGCGGCGGCGGCAGCACGCAAGGCCCAGCCTGCTCCAGAGAGCACAGCCAACGCGCGCAGTGACGTCACAAGCGGCGCACAGGACGGCACCGTCGAAGGCGTGCTGGTTCCAGCCAAGCCCAAGCAGCCGTCGCTGTTTGAGATTTTCTTAAAAGGCATCTGGAAAGATAACCCGGGCCTGTGTCAGCTCTTGGGCATGTGCCCACTCTTAGCGGTCACGACCTCCGCGGCCAATGCACTGGGCCTTGGTATCGCTACCATCTTGGTCTTGATGCTCAGCTCCAGTGCTATTGCCTTGATTCGCCGCCTCATCGTGCCTGAGGTGCGCATCCCAATCTACGTCATCATCATTGCCGCGCTGGTGACCGTCGTGCGCTTTGAAGTAGAGGCAAACTTCCCACAGCTGTACCAGCAATTGGGTATCTACCTCTCCTTGATTGCCACTAACTGCATCATCATGGGCCGTGCCGAGGCCTTTGCCGGTCACAACAATGTGCTGCGCTCCTTAGTGGACGCTATCGCCAGCGGCATCGGCTTTACCTTGGTACTCTTTGCTTTGGGCTCACTGCGCGAAATCATTGGCAACGGCACGTGGCTGGTGGGCGCCAGCGACCTGTTAGGAAGCTGGGCGGCCGGGCTTGAGGTGCAGCTGTACAGCAGCGACTACACCTTGCTCATCGCCATCTTGCCGCCGGGCGGTTTCTTTGTCTTAGCCTTCCTCATTGCCGCCAAGAACGCTTTAGATGGCCGCGCCAAGCGCAAGGCCGAGCGCCGCGCCCGCATCAACGTCCTCAAAATCTAACCATGCCGCCCACAAGACGGCAACCATGCCACCGCCCCGGCGCCCGCCTCTAAGACCGGGCGTCACCGGTGGCTGTTGGGTGGCTGTTGGGTGACCTGCCCCACCCAGCGCGTCATCCCCTGATACCCTAATTGCAGTTCAGCCCGCGCATATCCACCTGATTTCTCGGTATTTGTAAACAGAGTTTACAAATTTTGCGCGTTTTAGGTGCAAATTCTTGCAAGTGATAAGGAATATCAACTAGAACCGCCTATGCTAAACCGTGCAGTCAGGATGCTGGTGCCCACGCTGCTGGTGCCCCCAGCCTCTGACCTAGGGATTAATTACCGCTGGTCCTGCCTTAGCAGGGGAGATGCTTTCACCAAATGGTCAAGATTAAAACCCTTATCGGTTCGTTACTGGTTCTGCTCGTACTAGGCTCGGTCTACGCTTGGTCGCTGTTTAACCTGCCACTGAGCTCCAAGTATGAGCTTGAGATTGATGCCATTGCATTCACCTTCGGCATCATGACCTTATTCATTGCCATCGGCAGCTCAAGCTCAGGCTTTTTGAAGCTGCGCATCGGCATGCAAAACGTGGTGGCCTTAAGCGCAGTCTGCACCGGCGCGGGCTTACTGCTCTCTGCCTTTGCCCCCAACCTCATCACCTTGTACTTAAGTGCGGGCCTGTTATTAGGCTTTGGTGATGGCCTCGGCTACATGTTGGTCTTAACCAACTGCGTGAAATTCTTCCCTAAGCACAAGGGCTTAGTCTCGGCTCTGTGCATTGGCGCCTACGGCTTAGGCTCGCTCTTGTTTAAGAGCATCGACAGCTATGTCATGGCCCATTACTCTTTAGAAAGCGCTCTCTTAACTTGGGGTGCGATCTGCGCCGTGATTGTCGCCTTAGGCAGCATCTTAATCTACGATGCGATGCAGCAAGCCTCGGTAGTCGGCACCGCCAGCTCCAAGCGCGAGTACGACCTGCAAAACGCCATTCGTACCCTGCCTTACTGGCTCTTGAGCTTGATGTTCTTTATCGACTGCATGGTCGGTCTGTACATCATCGGTGTGGCCTCGAACCTCGGCACCGCCTTGCTCAATATGTCCGCCGCAGAAGCGGCAGGCGCAGTCTCGGTCGTCGCCATTGCCAATATCGCAGGTCGCCTGCTGATGGGCGTGCTCTCGGATAAGCTGCCGCGCATTCGCCTCATCACCTTTGACCAGTGCTTATCGCTTGTGGCCATCGTGCTGCTCACGGTAGTGCCAATTACCACCTTCACCTTCTTTACCGCGGTCGCCTTAATCGCCTTCTCCTTTGGTGGCACCTTAACCATCTACCCATCGCTCATCAGCGACTTCTTTGGCATCCGCAACTTAGCCAAGAATTACGGTCTGCTCTACTTAGGCTTTGGCTTAGGCTCCTTATTTGGCTACGCCGCCGCCTTCATCTTCGGCTCCTACAGCGTCACCTTTACCATGATGGGCGCGCTGCTGATTGTCGCCATCATCGCCTCGCTCTTAGTGCGCCTGCCGGCCGAGCTGTTCGAGAGCCACAAGGAGCTGGTGCGCACTCAGAAGATTCGCAGTGAGGAAGAGGCCGCCAGCGCCGCCCAAGCCGCCTTCCAAAAAGCCTCTGAGGTCTTAGCCCCAGAGTATGCCCCTAAGCCCGAGGCAGCGGCCCAAGCGACCCCGCCAAATGCCGAGAGCAATGCTACGCCTCAGACCGAACCGCAGACCGAGCCTGAAGCCGCACAAGCACCGACTTCAGCGGCGCCCAGCGCTGAGGCGCCCGCACCTGAAGCCACAGCCGATAAGAGCGCAGTCCCAGCAGCTGAGGCCCAGAGCGCAGCTCAGCCCGACACCAAGGCGGAGACCAAGTAGCGGCTCAGCGCCCTGCAAATAGCGGCTTAGTGCCCTGATTGCCTGCTAACGCTACGTTAGCCTGCTTCGATTCAAATCGAACTTCGGCCCATTGCCAAAGCCCTTGGCAGTGGGCTGTGCTTTTGGGGGACACCCTAGTATTGGGGACAGCATCTCTTTTGGGCTCAGGCAAGATCAATCCGCTCCGGGCAAAGCGCCCTAATCGTGGCCGGTAACCCCCCATACTCTTGACGAGATAGTTTAACCCGGTTGAAACAGCTTATAAACCGCATATATACTTGGTTTTGAACGCTCTATAGGGCCTTTGCTCGAAAAAGTGCTAGGCCGCCACTTTT
>DXIF01000146.1 GCA_019113025.1 Candidatus Anaerobiospirillum stercoravium
TATTGGTAGCGCTCGGCCCAGAGTGGCAACGGCTGATCGAGCCAGATACATATAGCTCGCTGAGTTACTGGGCACCACTAACACAAGTCGAAATGGCGGCGTAATTCAACTGGGCTGGTGCCAAATATGCGTAAAAAGCGCGCCTGCAGCGACCCCAAGCAAGTGCTGGCCGCCTTTAGTGAGGCCTGTGAGCTGACTTTAGCGCTCAAGGATGAGCCCTACCCCTATGCGGTGACGGTCAACTACGCCCCAATGGTGCAAGAGGACGAGCTCTATTTGCTATTCCATGGGGCTAAAGCTGGGCGCAAGTACGATCTCATCTGCCACGATCCACGCTGCGCCTTTACCATCACGCTTCGCTCTCAAGTAGAGCTCAGCGCGCGCCCCCAGTACAGCACCAACTTCTTCAAAAGCTTAAGCGGCGAGGGCACGATCAAGCTGCTTGAGGGCCAGGCTGCTTTTGACGCCTGTGTCCAGCTCATGATGCATCACGGCTACCATGGCGACCTGACCCAACTCAAGGAGCAAATCCAGTCCTCGCTGCCCGTCACGCAGATGTTTGCGCTGCACGTTGAGCGCGCGGGCTTAAAAGAGCATAGCCCGGCGCACTAAGCCCAACTCAAAATAAAGAAGCTCCACTCAAGCTCAAGGTGCCCCTTTCCGGGCGCAAGGCCAGCCACTCAAACGCCCAGCTTGACCCCCTTAAGGGGGCCGCGCGGGGCGTGAGCTCCGCTCTGCGCCCCATTCCCCCAAGACGGCTCAAGGCAACCCAAGGCACAGCTGGGACGCCCAGATCGGCCCAATTTAGTCAGCTTCATGCAACTTTAGTTAGCATAAGCTAACTTTTTTTTGATCCAGATCTTACTTTGCGGCCTTGGTTCTGTTATAGTGTGCCCAAGTTAGCGATGGCTAACTTAAATCACCTTCAGGTAATTACGATCATCTAAGGCTAACTTAGGCGCACTATGGCATGAAGTTTTGGACCAACTACCATCTCACCATTATCTTGGCAGTCAGCCTCCTGGTGCTGGGCGGCGCTTCGCTCTTTGTGGGCGTGCTCGACCTCAACCCCAGCGCAGCGGGCAGCGCTGCAGGTAGCGCAGAGAATAGCGTCCCCTCAGCCTTAGAGCTGATCTTGATCTCGCGGCTGCCGCGCCTGTTGGCCATTGTGATGACAGGCATGGGCTTGGCGGTGGCGGGCCTCATGATGCAGAGCCTTTGCCGCAATAAATTTGTCTCGCCCTCGACCGCGGCCACCATTCAGTCCGCGCAGTTAGGCGTACTACTGGCCTTACTGTTTTGGCCCAGCTCCAGCCTCATGGAGCGCGCCTTGGGCGCTTTTGCCTTCGCGCTGCTCGGCACTTGGATCTTCATCCTCTTTATCCAAAAGGTGCAGGTGCGCGACCTGATTTTGGTGCCGCTGGTGGGCATCATGTTTGGCAACATCATCGGTGGCATTACCAACTTCTTGGCCTTCAAGTTTGAGATGAATCAGGCGCTGGCAAGCCTCACGGTCGGTCACTTCTCGACGATCATCCGCGGCCACTATGAGATTGTGTTCTTGGTGCTGCCGCTCTTGGCCCTAAGCTTCTTCTTTGCCCAGCACTTCAACATCGTGGGCTTGGGCTCAGGCCTAGCGCACAGCTTAGGCGTCAACTACCAGCTGTTCTTATTCTTGGGCCTGACCTTGGCCGCGATGCTCACCGCTTCGATTGTGGTGGTGGTCGGAACCATCTCCTATATTGGCCTCATCGTCCCGAACCTTGTGACCATGTACCAAGGCGATAATCTCAAGCACACCTTGCTCAATACCGCGCTGGCAGGCGCCCTCTTTGTCTTGTGTTGTGACTTAATTGGCCGCGTCATCATCTTCCCTTATGAGGTACCGATCGAGCTCATCATCGGCTGCTTAGGCTCGCTCATCTTCATCGCCCTGATCTTCTATCGCCTGCGCCAACCCAAAGCCCCCAAAGGTCACGTGGTTGGCACCATGGCCGCGCTGCAACCAAGCTGCGCCGGCAGCTTGCAACCAAGCGGAGCGGGTAGCATAAAGGGCCGGGTGGTCGGAGGTGAATCGTAATGCTGAGTTTGAAGACTAAATTAGGACTGTTAGCCCTCGCTTGTGTGCTAGCGATGGTGGGTTACCTCACCTGGGGCTTAAATCCTAAGTTTTTAGAGTTTGCGCTGCAATTGCGCGTGCCTAAGCTTTTGGCGATGAGCCTTGCGGCCGTGTGCATCGGTGGGGCCTCGCTCATCTTCCAGACCTTGATCAACAACTACATGGTGACGCCGTGCCTTTTGGGCATGAACAGCCTGTATGTGCTCTTGCATACCCTCTTGGTCTTCACCTTAGGCATGGGCTCTTTTGTTATCACCAACAAAAATCTGGCCTTTATCTGCGATTTAGCCCTGATGGGCACGGTAGCCGTGGCCTTGTACAGCTATCTCTTTGCTAAGACCCGCTACAACGTGCTCTACGTGCTGTTAATCGGCACGGTGCTGACCACCTTTTTAACCTCAGTCCAAAGCACCATCGTGCGCACCATGGATCCCAACGACTATGATGCGCTGCTTACGACCTTGGTTGCGTCCTTTGATCACGTCAACCATGAGGTCTTAGCCTTAGCCGCGGGCTTAACTGTGGGACTGACCGCGCTAAGTTACCGTCAGCTCAAGCTCTTAAATGTCATTGCTTTGGGCCGGGTCCAGGCCCTGTCCTTAGGCGTCAACTACGACCAGAGCCTGCGCTTTTTGCTCTTGTACGTAACCTTGCTTATCGCCATTGCCACCGCCTTGGTCGGCCCAATTTCCTTTATGGGACTTATCACCACCAATGTGGCGCGCCAGCTGTTTAAGACCTATCGCCACCGCTATTTAATTGCAGGTTCCATGCTCTTTACCCTGCTCATTTTAATTGCAGGCCAAATGGTGATTGAACGTATCTTCGTCTACTCAATTCCGATCAGCGTCATCATCACCATCGCCGGTGGTAGCTATTTCCTGTACCTCATTGTCCGCGGCACCAAGCTGCAACGTGCCTCATAACCGGCCGCGCCCGCGCGTACCGTCCCGCACGCACCGCCCAGAGCGCCTAAGTTTTTAAGGTTTCGCCATGCTTCAACTGCACAATTTACGAAAGCACTACGACGGCAAGGAAGTGGTCAAAGGCGTAAGCCTTCAGCTGCCGGAGCGTCAGGTCATTGCCTTAATTGGCCCCAATGGCGCGGGCAAGTCGACCGTGTTGCATATGGTGGCCCACTTAACCGCCCCAGATGCCGGTACGATTCACTTAAATGGCCGCGCCCTGCCTGATTACAGCCGCCGCGAGCTCGCGCAAGAGCTGGCCTTTTTGGCTCAGCAGCATCAAATTGCCTCCAAGCTCACGGTCTATGAGCTGGTGAGCTTTGGCCGCTTCCCTTACTCGCAGGGTCAGTTAACCGAGCAAGACCAAGCCTTAATCGCGCAAGCCTTGGATTTTATGGAGCTCACCGCGCTCTCGGAGCGCTTTTTAGATGAGCTCTCGGGCGGCCAGCGCCAGCGCGCCTTAATCGCCATGGTCCTAGCTCAAGACACCAAATACATTTTGTTGGATGAGCCGACCAACAATCTTGACCTGTACCACGCCACCAAACTGATGACCACGGTGCGCCGCTTGTGCGACGAGCTGGGCAAGACCGTGATCATGGTGCTGCATGACCTCAACTACGCCGCCTTTTACTGCGACTATATCTGCGCCTTTAAAGAGGGCGCTATCGCCCGCTATGGCACGGTCAGCGAGGTGATGCAAGAGGACTTCTTGCGTGAGGTCTACCAAGTCGATTTCACTTTGACCCAGCACAAGGGCAAGCCGTTAGCCCTGCATTTCTAACCTCATATACCATCGCTCAACTTTGCAACCATCTACTAAGGAGCCACCATGTTACCTTCTGACTCCATCTTACGCCGCAGCTTAAAGCGTCTGCGCTCCAAAGCCCTGACCTACACCTTAGGCTTAGCCTTAGCCCTAAGCTGGGCCCTAGTCCCACTAAGCCACGCCCAAGAGACCAAGATGGTCTCGGTCTTTTCCTATAATGGCGCGCGCCAAGAGAACACGGTTGAGGTGCCCCAAAACCCAGAGCGCGTGGTGGTGATCGACTACGCTGTGCTCGACATCATGGCTAAGCTCGGCCTGAGCTCCAAGATCGTGGGCAGTGCCAAGGGCGTAGCTCCGCAATATTTGCAGTCCATCGTCAACAATCCTGAAATTGCCAATGTCGGCACGGTTAAGGCGGTCGACTATGAGGCCTTAATGGCCTTAGAGCCTGAAGTCATCTTCATTGGCGGGCGTTTAGCGGCGCAATACGACAAGTTAAGTGCAATCGCCCCCGTGGTGTTCTTAGCAGTGGACTATGAGCAACCCTTAATTGAGAGCGTCAAGCGCTCAACTGACGTCATCGCTACCATTTTTGGTCAGGAACAGGCCGCCGGCGAGATGCTCGCAGGCTACGAGCAGCGCATCGCGGCGTTAAAAGAGAAGGCTCAAGGCCAGAGCGTGCTCATCGGCATGGTCAACGCCTCGCAGTTTAAGACCATGGGCAATCACGGCCGCTGCGCCTTTATCGGCCAAGATATCGGCCTTAACAATTTAGCTGCCGACTTAAGCTCCAACCACGGCAATGAATCGTCCTTTGAGCTCTTAGTCAAGCTCAACCCCGACTACCTCTTTGTGCTCGATCGCGATAGCGCCATCGGCACCAATGGCGCCAAGTTAGCCCGTGACGTCATGGACAACGAATTAGTCCACAAGACCAAGGCCTACCAAGAAGGCAAGATCTTCTACTTAAATTCCGCGGTCTGGTACTTAAGCGAAGGTGGCTTAAGCGCCCTAGACTACATGCTCCAAGACCTCGAAGCAGCGTTCTAAGCTGAGCTCTAAGCAAGTCCGCTTTGCCCTAACCAATTTTGATTTTTTCTTAGACCTAGTTATACCTAAAGACACTTATGACCTCCACTTATCGCATTGCCCCTCTTGCCCTGATGGTCGCCCTGTGCTGGGCCCAAACTAGCGCCGCTGAAGATATGGATGAGGCCACTTGGGCCGCCTTGTATGGCGACGACGCTGCTAGTACCCCAGCGCAGGAAGCTGCTACCAACGACGCTACAGCTGACGGCGCAGCTGACAGCGACGACGCCATCAGTGAAGACTCGGTCTACGACCTTGGTCAAGCCGTGGTCACCGCCTCGGGCTTTAGCCAAGATCTGCGCGAGGCCCCAGCTTCGATGTCGATTGTTACGGCCGATGACATCAAGGAAAGCGCCGCCCGCGACATTGGCGATATCGTGGCCAACTTACCAGGCATCGAAATCTCCAAGAGCAAGATGGGTAACTCCAACATCATGATCCGCGGCTTTAGCTCGGATTACACCCTCTACATGGTTGACGGCAAGCGCCAAAACTCGTCCTCAAGCTACGTCAAAAACGGCTTTGACCCGAACTTTGGTTTTACCCCACCAACCTCGATGATCGAGCGCGTTGAGGTTATCCGCGGTCCTGCGTCAACCCTCTATGGCTCCGATGCCGTGGGTGGTGTGGTCAATGTCATCACCAAGAAGCATCCGGAGAAGATCACGGGCTCAGTAGGCTTTGAGACCTTGATCCAAGAGCATGACAAGTTTGGTAACGCCTATGGCACCAATGGCTATGTCGCCATCCCCATGCTCGATGGCACCACCGGCCCTCAAATCTCCTTGGCGCTGCGCGGCCGCTACTACTCCAAAGATCACACTGAGCTCAAGGCCCCTAACGGCTCTTATTTAAGCCACTCAGCTAACGACTTTGAGCTCCAAAACTATGGCGCGACCTTGACCGTAAGCCCGGTTAAGGGCCAAGACTTAAGCCTTGACGCCGAGCGCTCCGAGATGACCGCAGGTTCGATGAGCACCTCATCCAAAGGTATTGCGGTGCTGCGCGACTTCGTTAAGGACCAAGTGATCTTAAATTACGATGGCGCCTTTGACTTTGGCACGGTCAACTCGTACCTGCAATACTACAACCATGAGCAAGATGACTTAGGTTACAACTTCTACAGCAAGGCCTATATCTTCGAAACCAAGGCGGTCACCCCGTTTGATCTAAGCAAGTTAAACCGCAGCTTAGGCGCGCTCAACTTAACTACCGGCTTTCAGTTCTGGCATGACCGCTTCCGCGATGATTCCAGCCTTGCAAACGCAGCGAGCGACCCAAATCTTGCCGATAACATCGCAGGGCACGACCTCATCCACAACTTAAGCTCGCTCTATCTTGAGGGCGAGTACTTTATCACCGATGATGTCATCGCCACCTTAGGCGGGCGCTACACCTACTCTAATATCTTTGGCGGCCATGTGACCCCTCGCGGCTACTTAGTGTGGAAGGCAACCAAACAACTGACCTTTAAGAGCGGTGTGGCCGCAGGCTACAAGACCCCAGCGGTCAAAGAGCTGACCGACGGCATCTACCAGCAAGATAGCTACGGCGAGAACCCACGATATGGCACCCCAAACTTAGAGCCTGAAACCTCGATCAACTATGAGCTTTCGGTGATGTACGAGCTGCCGAAGGTCGGTAGCATCACGGTCACGGGCTTCTTGACTGACTTTGACAACAAGTTAGGCTCGACCGATTACGACGTGGGCGAGACTATGGCTAACGGCGTGGTATGCAACCCAGCGGTCATCGCCAATGGCTCCAAGTGCTCGCTGCGCCAAAACCTAGGTGAAACTCGCGCCCGCGGCGTCGAGCTGCTCTTTGGTTCGGCCAAGTTTTATAACTTCAGTGTCCAAGGCTCCTACACCTACACCAAGCACACCTATCGTGGCGGGGAGAACGATGGCGAGAACGTCAACGCCATTCCGCGCCATGCCTTAATGGCCAAGCTCTCCTATGACAAGGACAATTATGGCTTCTTCTTAAAGGGCGTGGGCAAGTTTGACACCCCATATGTCTCAACTAAAGGCGGTGCGAGCTACGACTACTACAAGAATTACTTCATCGTCGACCTAGGCGCGCACTACAACTTCACCCCCAACGCGCGCCTGAACGTCACCATCAACAACCTCTTTGACTTTGACGCGTACGACAGCTTCGATGAGGTCACCTCAAGCCGCGGAACTTCCTACAACACCTACTACCGCGACTACATCGAGGGCCGCAGCCTCTACCTCAACTACACCATGGACTTCTAACGTTTAGCGGCCCACAAACAAGCACGCGGCAAAGCCGCCGCCTAAACAAGGCGGCGGCCTCTATCTAGGAAAATGCAATGGAACTGCTCAAGCACAGTATCGACTTTGCCATCATCGCCATCTTAGGCACGATGGGCTTTTTAGCCCTGCTCTTTACCTTAGAGCGCATGATTTACTTTGCCAAGATCAAGCGCAACTTAGCGGCCTTTGACAGCGCCGCCCGTTTAGAGCAAGCCTGCACCAACAACCTCACCACCTTGTACATCATCTACTCCAATGCCCCATATGTAGGGCTATTGGGCACGGTGGTAGGCATCATGATTACCTTTTACGACATGGGTAAGGCCAGCGCCATTGACGCCAGTGCCATTATGACTGGCCTGTCGCTGGCCCTCTATGCCACCGCTTTAGGCTTAGTGGTCGCCATCCCCACCTTAATTGCTTACAACGCGCTGCAGCGTAAGGTCGCGGTCTTGGTCAACACCTACCAACACTTAGCCCCAGCGCTGAACGAGGCGGCAAAGGACCAGCGCACCGTAAACCAAGAAGACGCCGATGTCCCGGCCGCGGCATAGGAGCATGTCATGAAACTGATGCCCGAGCGCTCGGCGCTTAACATCGTGCCCTTCATCGACATCATGCTGGTCTTGCTGTGCATCGTACTCTCGATCTCAAGCTTCATCGCCCAAGGCAAGATCGAAGTGCATTTACCCAGCTCCAGCTCACAAGCTGAGCCCGAGCACAAAGTGCCCCTGATGGTCGAGGCCAACGCGCAAGGTGCGCTCTATCTTGATGGCCAAGCCACGACCACCGAACTCCTACGCGCGCAACTACAAAGCATCCCGCGCGAGCAACATGTCCAGCTGCGCATCGATGAAGAGTGCAACTTTGCCGTCTTTATCGGCATCATCGATGTCTTAAAAGAGCTCAATCACGACAACTTCTCGATTGCCACCAAGAAATCATGAGCATCCCCGTAAATCTGCCCCCAAACGCAATCAAACCGGCTCTCGCCTTAAGCCTGTGCCTTTATGGCGCGGTGGCGTGGGGTACTTATCAGCTCATGCATCATAAGCCGGAGACTAATCTCACCGCCTTGGACTTGGGTGCGGCCACCATCGATCTTGATTTGGGCCAATTTGTGGCTGATCCTATAGACCAACCCCAGCCGGAACCGCCCGCGCCTGAACCAAAGCCAGTTTCAGAACCAAAACCAGAACCAGAACCAATTCCCGAACCTGAGCCGCAGGTTACGCCCGAGCCTGAACCTACGCCCGTAGCCGCGCCTGTGCCGCAAGTTAAACCTAAAGAGCGCCCGCCGCGCAAGGAACATCACCACCAGCGCACCGAACATCGGCCCGAGCAGCGCGCCGAGCGCCCGCCCCGCGAGCGCGTAGCGCAAGCCGACCATCGTCCAAAACAAATGGAGCGCGCAGCCGCCCAACCGACCCAAAGCGGCGCCTCCCAGCGCGTCTTAATCTTGGGTAAGGACCAACATCCGGTCTTGCTGCGCATCAAAAAAGCCATTGACGGCAATCTGCTCTATCCGCGCAAGGCGCGCTTAATGCGCCTTGAAGGCGTGGCGGTAGTGCAATTTACCTACACCAAGGAGCGCACCTTGCGGAAATTGCGACTGTTAAAAGGCACGGGCCACCGCGAGTTAGATGCGGCGGCGCTGGACTCCATTAAGCGTGCGGTCCACGCCTTCCCCGCGGTCGACCATAACTTCACCTTACGCCTGCCGATTCGCTTTGAGCTGACCTAACAGCTCGTGCGACCTAATACGCGGCTCAGATGAGACCATAGAGCCGCGTTGCTTAAGCCCACGCTGGGGCAAAGCCAGGTAAAACCTGGGGAAAAGCTAGAGAAAGGCTGGGAAAAGGCTGGCTACTACGAAGCCGAAATGCCGCCGTCGATGCCAAAATGCGAGCCGGTCGAGAAGGTGGCATGGACTAGGATAAAGAAGGCCATGTCGGCGACCTCTTCTGGGGTACCTAAACGATTACCAATAAAGAGCGTGCCCTCTTCCTTGTAGGCCTCTTCTAAAGACAGGCCAGCGCGCTCGGCGTAATTGCCTAAGGCCCGGGCGGCAATGGGGGTATCAATGGTGCCGGGGCAAATGGCGTTAATCCGGATGTTCTGCGCCATATACTCGACCGCCAGCGAGCGGGTAATCTGGCCTAGAGCGCCCTTAGTTAAGCCATAGGCAAAGCTGTTCTTTTTGCCGATGTACCATTGATCGGAGCAATTGATCAACACCGAGCCTGCGCCCTGCTCTAACATATGCGGCAGCACCGCCTGAATGGTGTAGACCACACCGAAGACATTGGTACGCACCACGAGTTCTAGCTCCTCATCGCTGATCGAGAGGATGGTGTTATTGCGGTGGATACCAGCGTTAGCAAAGAGATAGTCGATGTGACCAAAGTGGGCCATGCCCGCGGCGACCATGGCCTTGATGCTCTCCTTATCACAGACATCGCAGCGCAGCGCCAGCACTTGCCCGGACGGCAGCGCGGCCCCATCAGGCCCCACCAAAGATGCTACCGTGTCATCAAGCGCCGAGACATTGTAGTCACCTAAAATCAGGCCATAACCCTCGCGCGCAAACTTACGAGCGGTGGCCGCCCCAATGCCGGTGGCGGCACCGGTAATCAGCACCACCTTACCACCCCAAGGCTTACTAGCCTCAGCACCCACCTCTTGGACCACCGCGCCCATTGCCTCAAACTCAGCCATTATCATCACTCCTAATGCGGTTAGCTCAGCAACAACTCCGAGCTCATCTCTGTTATCTTACCTTGTTGTCACGCCCCGCGCCGCCCTGATCGCGATAGCGGGGCCTAGCTCAACTTTTCGCCCGTAACAGCGCAACCAAAACACAACGAAAACGCAACAAAAACGCACCCCACCGCAACCAAAACGCAACCCACAGCAACAAAGCGCATCAGGCGCAACAAAGCTCAAGTTGTGCTGCCATAGGGCGACCTGCGGCTTAGGCACGAGCACGTGCGGGCACGGTCTGATTGTGCCTTGACCTTGCCCCGCTTGATGCGGACAATAAGGGCCGCCCTAAATTGGGGCTTAACTTTCAGAGCGCTCAACCTGCCTATGTCCCAAGACTCAAAGCTCCCGCCTGACGCCCCTGCGTCTCCCGCCCCCAACGGCCACGCCTTTGCCCCAAGCTCAAGCTACGGCCCACCTGAAAGCTCCCATGAGCTTCCAGCCCATTTAGCCCCCAACTTTCCCCAAGAGCATCACACCAAGCTCCCGGATGACTTCCCAGTTGAGCTGCATCACCCCGATGATTTAGCCGAGCACACCGCAGGCTATAGCCAAGATCGCTCTTATGCCGCGCCCGTGATGTTTAGCACCGGTGACTTTGGCGTCACCACGGTTGAGGGCACCGAGTACGAGCGCTTCTTGCTCCCCGACAAGCTGGTCACAGGCGAAGGGGAACTGGCGTTAAAAGCCAAGCTGCTTGCCACGCTCGGCTGGCGCCTTGCCTCCTATGGTGCGGAAACCCGCCTCATCGTGCAGTCGGTCAAGAAGATGGCCCACGACTTAGGCTGCCATAGCGTTGATCTGAGCATCACGCGCGACGGCATCATCGTCAAGCTGCGCCGCGGTTATGAGGTGGCGGTTGAGTTCAAGGAGATCAAGCAGTTTGCCATCAATATGGACGCCTTAGCGCGCCTCCATCACATCTGCCTCTATGTCAGTGAAGGCAAGCTTAAAGATCCCAAGAAGATCTATCACGCCATTCGCGCGGTGCGCCCACGCCACTACAGCCGCAATCAGCTCATCGTGATAGAGGCGATTGCCGGCGGCTGCTTTGCCTACTTAAACGGTGGCACTTTAGCGGTATGCGTCTCGGCCATCATTGGCGGTCTTTTCCTCATGTACTCGCGCTTTGCCTTCATCAAGCGTGGCTTCTTTGAGAGCTTCACCTTTATGCTCTCCGCCTGCATCGGCTCGCTCATCGCGTCCTTGGTCTGCCATTACGGCTTTCAAGCCAGTCAAAACGAGACCTTAATCGCCGCGACCTGCACTACCTTGCTCTTAGTGCCGGGCTTTCCGATGTTAAACGGCTTCCTCGACATCTTCAAAGGCTACGTCCCGATTGGCTTAACGCGCCTTGTGATCGCGGCAGTTCTGGTAGTCTCGGCCGCAGTGGGCCTGCTCACCACCAGCTATCTGACCAGCCTCTTGGTCACCTACCTGCCTAAGCCCCTGTGGGGCGCCTAAGTGCGCGGAGGATACGCACATGTTGAATTTTGATCTCACCGGGGACATCTGGCTTAACATCCTGTTTCAGGCCTTAGCCGCCGGTTTTATTGGACCAGCCTTTGCCATGCTCTTTACCGTGCCGACCAGATTCCTCGCATTAATCGGGGTTGGTGCGGCCATCACGCGCGGCGTACGCGCCCTCTTAGAGGCCATGAACGTCGAGATCGTGATCGCGACCTTCCTCGCCTGCTGCGTGTGCTCGCTCATGTTCATCTATTTTGGCCCCAAGCTTAGAGCCCCGCGCCCCATTTTCACGGTACCGTGCATCATCTCGCTCATTCCGGGCGTGCACGCCTACCATGCGCTGCTGGCCTTGATGCAGGTCATCGACAATAGCGATGTGGCGCAATCGACCTAC
>DXIF01000147.1 GCA_019113025.1 Candidatus Anaerobiospirillum stercoravium
GGCAAGTCTAAGGCCTATGTGAATGGCCATATGGCAACGCTGACGCAGCTGCGTCAGCTCAGCGAGCACCTGATTGCGATTCACGGTCAGCACGCCTCGGTTAAGCTGATGGATCAGGTTCATCAGCTCGAGATTGTCGATAATTATGGCAACCTTAAGCCCTTGGTGCGCGAGGTTAACGCCGCCTACCAGCGCTACAGCGCGCTGCGTCTTGATTTGACCCATTTGTCAGAGCAGCAAAAGCAGGGAGCGCAAGAGTACAAGCAAGATCGCTATAACTTAGAGGAGTTAAAGCGTCTTGATTTTCATGAAGGTTCATTTGAAGAGCTCGATGCGCTCTTTGATCGCGTCATGAATCAAAGCAAGTTTAGCTTTGCGCTGTCGTCGCTTAATAACCTCATTGAGGGCGGGGAGCATTGCGTCTTGTCCTTGCTGCGCAGCCAATTTTCGACCTTGGAGAGCGTCAAGAGCTTTGATCCGAGCATCAACAAGATTATCGAGAACCTCGAGTCGGCAGTGATGCTGCTGGAAGACGTGTCGGCGCAGGCAGCTGACCTCAATACGCAGAGCTTGGAGTTTAGCGCGACAGAGGTTGAGCAAAAGATGAGTAAGGTCCATGAATTGGCGCGCCGCCTGACGACCTCACCGCAAGAGCTCTACCTCAAGACCGAGCAGCTGCAGCGTAAGGTCGATGATTTCTTGGGGCTTAAGGATCGGATCAATACCTTGACCCAAGAGGTGATGGCGGCGCGCCAAGCCTATGAAGAGTGCGCGCAGCGCTTGACCGGTGAGCGCACCCGCGTCGCAGCGCAATTAGCGCAGGCAATCTCCAATAAGATTAAGCTCTTGGCTCTGCCCGATGCCCGGTTTGATATCGTGCTGCGCCGCGATGATGAGGGTAAGCCTAAGCTCAATGGACGCGATGAGCTGTGCTTTATGTTCTCGGCTAATTTGGGCCAAGACCTGCGGCCCCTTGCGGCGGTGGCCTCCGGCGGTGAGCTCTCGCGCTTGGCGCTGGCCATTGAGGTCTTAACCGCCTCGGTTAAGTCGACCCCAACCTTGATTTTCGATGAGGTCGATACCGGCATCTCCGGGCGTACGGCCTCGGCAGTGGGCGCTTTGCTCCAAGAGCTGGGGCACTATGTGCAGGTCATTACCGTGACCCACTTGCCGCAAGTAGCGGCCAAGGCCAATACCCAATTGGTAGTCTCCAAGTTCAATGAGAATGGCACCGTGAACTCAACTATCACGCCGCTGGACGACCAAGGGCGCATCGAGGAAATCTCGCGCATGATCGGCGGTACCATCATTACTGAGACGACGCGTAAGAGCGCCTACGAGCTGCTGCATGACTAGGTGGTGGGGCGTAGTGCACCACAACAATGCAAGAACGGGGCGGGGCGGACCGTTTTGTTCCCAAATGAGACAAAGTAGGGTCTTGTGCCTAAAATAAGCGCACTTGTGACTCACGCGATAAGTGGGAGTATGCCCACTCAGGCAAAGCAAGAGGGCAATAGTGAGCTGGTGGGATAACCCGAGCGCAAGCTCAAAGCAGGCAGAGCAAGCAAAGGCACGGCCTAGCCCCCAGGGCGCGGCGCTGTCGGCTGACTCTGCGACTGGCGCTTCGGCTGACTCGTCGGCTGCTTTTGGGCCCGCTGCTGGGCCCGCGGCCGCCGCACCTGGGGCAGCCGCTGTTACGGCGGCGCCTAGCGCTGCTGTAAGTCCCATTAAGAGCTATGTCATCCGTATGGCGGCGCTGAGCGACTGTAGCGCCATTGCGCGCCTTGAGCTTGCTTCCGCTCAGTTTGAGCACCGCTTAGCCCCGATTGGCTTTTCCTTTGAGGAATTGCGCACGCTGTGGCGCAAACGCATTGCCTCAGGGGAGTTCTATGTGCTGCTGGCCGAAGGCCAAGTGGCCGCCAGCGCGCCTCGGGTGGCGCTTCAGGCGGATGCCGCCGGTGGGGCGACCTTGGTGCGCAGTTTGGGGCCTAGTGCGGCCACCGCGGGGGGCTATTGCACTTACGATGGCACGGGGCATCTTAGTCCCTTGAGTTCACAGCTGTTAGGCTTTGTTGGGCTCACCGCGTCTTTAGGGCGCGATGCCTTTATCCAAGCGATTTACATTGCGCCCGCCTTCTATCGCATGGGGCTGGGGAGCGCTTTGTTACAGGCAGCCGAGAAAATTATGCGCCAGCGCGGCTGTGGGCGCGTCGTCCTCTATGTCGAGCCCTTTAATCGCATGGGACATAGCTTTTATCGCAAAATGGGCTTTTACCGGCTCAATCGCAAGCATCACCATTTAGACATCTTGGTCAAGGAGCTTAGTTCATGTTAAAAGTCTGCATCGTCGGTCTGTCCGGCCGTATGGGCCATGTCATTTTTGAGTGCTGCCAAGGGATGGATGGGGTCAAGGTGATCTCTGGGGTCGCCAAGAACGATACCCCACTGCCTTTGGGCTTCAATGGCGAAATCGTAGACTCGGTGGAGAAGTTGACGCAAGTTCCTGAGATTTTTATCGACTTCTCGCGCCCGGAGTGCTCCTTAAAGGTCTTGGCTTATGCCAAAGAGCATGGCTGCCGCGTCATCCTTGGTACCACCGGCTTTGACGATGAGGGTAAGTCGATGATCGTCGCGACCGCGCGCTCGGTGCCGATCGTCTTTGCGGCCAATTTCTCGGTAGGCGTCAACGTCATGCTCTCCTTGATTAAGAAGACCGCGGCCGTGATGCAAGATGCCGATTTAGAGATTGTGGAAGCCCACCACCGCTACAAGGTGGATGCGCCTTCGGGCACCGCGTTAGCCATGGGGGAGGCCGCCGCCGAGGCCCGGGGCGTCGCCTTAAAGGATGTGATGGTGGCAGGCCGTCATGGCATCACCGGTGAGCGCAATTACGGCACCATCGGCTTTAGCTCGGTTCGTGGTGGCGACGTGGTAGGTGAGCACCAAGCCTTATTTTTAAGCGACGGCGAGCGCGTGGTGATTGAGCATGTGGCGACCTCACGGGCTAATTTCGCCCGCGGGGCTTTACGCGCTGCGGTATGGCTTGAGGGCAAGAAACCAGGCCTGTATTCGATGAACGAAGTCTTAGGCTTGTCCAAGTTCTAAGTTCGGCCGTAGGGCCAACAACCCGCTTGATGCTCCCAGCAAAAAGGCCTCATCTGAGGCCTTTTTGCTGGGAGCTGCGCGCGGCTTGGGGCGGCGCGCAGCTTTAGCGCATATTTGGCATCAGCCTAAGTGAATTTTCACTACACAGCAACCAGCTGGTACCATAGGGGCTGCTTTGTCAACTCAATGGG
>DXIF01000148.1 GCA_019113025.1 Candidatus Anaerobiospirillum stercoravium
GCTCAACAGCGCGCATGTAAACGATACCACTGCAAGAATAATCGAAAATGTTAGCGCTGGAGTGCGGGGCCTAGTATGCGCTTTTGTTTTTTGGCAAAAATTGGATCTACGCCACACTTTTGGGTGAGCACTTGCCCGAAAAATGTTTATAATTGGTGTAAACGTTTACATGGCTCAGCAAGCTGATTTTTATCAGGTTTATGCGTTGGGGGCTTAGCTGCCAAATTGGTGCCAAATTGGCTGCTAATTGGGCGGTCCCATGGGTCTCCTCAAGTGCCGCTGAACCGCATCAGTAAGCGCAAGTGCAAGCATGAGCGCAAGCGGGGCTAGGTGAGCGTTCAACCGCGCACAAAGCGCGAACATAAGGGCGCTAACGTTCAGATGTTGTGCGTTAAGGGTGCTTAAGGCGCGCCATCAGATGCGCCGTCAGGCGAGGCGTGCGGGCATTCGGTCTCAAGAAGGATAAGTTTCGTATGGCAACTATTTTGGTTACTGGTGGTGCAGGCTACATTGGTTCTCACACGGTAGTGGAGTTAGTCAAGGCCGGTTATGACCCAATCATCTTTGATAACTTCTCGAATGCTAAGCCTGCTGTCTTAGATCGCATCAAGCAAATCTGCGGTCGGCGTGTTCCGTTCTATGCCGGTGACATTCGGGTCTATGACCAATTAGCTCAGGTTTTCGCCCAGAACAAGATCGATGGCGTCATCCACTTTGCCGGCTTAAAGGCAGTCGGTGAGTCGGTTAAAAAGCCACTTGAGTACTACGACAACAACGTCAATGGCTCGCGCGTCTTATTACAGGTCATTCGCGACTATGGCTGCCACAACTTCATCTTCTCTTCCTCCTCGACTGTTTACGGCGAGCCGGATGCGCTGCCTTTAACCGAGGAGAGCCCAATTAAGCGTGCCAATAGCCCATACGGTCAGACCAAGATCGATATCGAGTACATGGCCCAAGAGCTCCAACGCGCAGTTCCTGAGTTCTCGATTGTGCTCTTACGCTACTTCAACCCAGTCGGCGCTCATGAGTCGGGCTTAATTGGTGAGGATCCACAGGGTATCCCGAACAATCTGATGCCTTACATCACCCAAGTTGCAGTAGGCCGTCGCGAGTGCCTGAGCATCTTTGGTAATGATTACCCTACTGCCGATGGCACCTGCGTTCGTGACTACATCCACGTAGTGGACCTCGCTTTAGGCCACGTCGCGGCCTTAAAGCACTGCTTAGATCAGGCCGGTGTTCATATCTACAACTTAGGCACCGGTACCGGCTATTCGGTCTTAGATATGGTTAAGGCCATTTCCAAGGCTATCGGCCACGAGTTGCCACACAAGTTTGCCCCACGCCGTGAGGGTGACGTCGTTGCTTGCTACGCTGACCCAAGCCGCGCTAAGCGCGAGTTAGGCTGGGAGGCCACCCACAACTTAGACGATATGTGCCGCGACGCCTACAACTGGCAAAAGAACAATCCAAACGGTTACGACGACTAGTACTCAGCGGGGGCGCTGACGCGCAGCGACGTTGTGCGGCGCTAAGCTACGTGGCGCTGCGCTCAGCTTCGCTTAAGTACTCGGGGCGCCCCGTCCCCACGATTAATACGCGCGCTGTGAGTCTAGGTGCGCGCGGGCGCGGGGTGTCTTCATGCATCAAGTTTTCACAGGAGGAGCCATGAGCTCATTTAACATCTCCGATCACCCACACCGTCGTTATAACGCCTTAACCGGCGAGTGGATTTTAGTTTCCCCTCATCGCGCTAAGCGCCCATGGAACGGTCAGGTTGAGAAGAGCGCCAACGAGCAAAAGCCAACTTACGATCCATCGTGCTACCTGTGCCCAGGCAACACCCGTGTCAACGGCGACGTCAACCCTAAGTACGAGAGCAATTTCGTTTTCACCAACGACTTTGCGGCTTTAATGCCAGACACCCCATTAGATGGTCCTGAGGGGGACGATCTCTTCAAGTTAGAGCCCGCCCGTGGCACCGCCCGCGTCATCTGCTTCTCGGCCGATCACTCCAAGACCTTACCAGTCATGGAGGTCAATGAGATTCGCGCCGTAGTTGACTTATGGGCTTCACAGTTAACTGAGTTATCGCAAACCTACAAGTGGGTTCAGCTCTTTGAGAATAAGGGCGCCATCATGGGTTGCTCCAACCCACACCCCCACGGCCAGATTTGGGCTTGCTCGTTCTTACCTGAGGAAATCACCAAGGAAGTTAAGCAGCAAGACGCCTATTTTAAAAAGCACGGCACCCCATTATTAATGGACTACGTCAAGCGTGAGCTTGAGCTTAAGGAGCGCATCGTCGTTGAGACTGAGCACTTCGTGGCCTTAGTCCCATACTGGGCGTTCTGGCCATTTGAGACCATGCTCTTACCTAAGTTTGAGGTCAAGTCGATCAACGAGTTAAACGACGCGCAGCGTGATGACTTAGCTTTATGCATCAAGAAGCTGACCACCCGCTACGACAACCTCTTTGAGTGCTCGTTCCCATACTCGATGGGCTGGCACAATTGCCCCGCCGACGGCGAGCCACACGAGGGTTGGCAGCTGCACGCTCACTACTATCCACCACTGTTACGTTCGGCTACCGTCAAGAAGTTCGTCGCCGGCTTCGAGCTCTTAGCCGAAAAGCAGCGTGACCTGACCCCAGAGCAGGCCGCTGAGCGCTTACGCGCTTTGGACGAAGTCCACTACACCAAGCGCTAGCGTGCAGCTGCGCACTAGCGTGCAGTTGCGTTAAGCGGCGCAGCAGTGCGCCGCAGCGGCCCGCGGGGGCGGGCTTTCATACCGATTAGCAAACAAGAAACAGGACAGGGCTAGGCCCTGCTATCCCCAAGGCGGAACCAAGGTGCGCCCTCGGGCGCGCCTTGGCCCACCTTTTTACGCAGTGCGTCTAGGCGATGCGTCCTTAGTACGCGGTGTGTCTACGCGATGCGTCCGGACTCTTGCTGTGCGTCGGGTTTCTTTTTGTTGTTGCGTGTTGGGCTACAGTGGCTTGGGGCTTAAGCCTAAACTTAAGCCTTCTAAACTTAAGCCTCAAACTGACCTGTTGGGGGGCTGGTTGGGGTTAAGCCCCAAGGCACTGGGCCACATCGATTTTGCTTTGTAAGGAATAGTCATGACCGACGTTCGCGTTAAGAGCCAAGAGGCTTTCAAGAATCATTTTGGTGTTGCTCCTGAGTTCTTATCCTATGCTCCAGGTCGCGTCAACCTGATTGGTGAGCACACCGACTACAATGATGGCTTCGTCTTACCTTGCGCCATCAAGTTCGGTACTGCCATGAGCGCTAAGAAGAATGGCACCTCCAAGATGCGCTTATTAGCCGTTGACATCAATGGCGATACCGATGAGTTTGAGTGCAGCGCCACCTTTGAGGCTCACCCAACCAAGACTTGGGCTAACTACTTACGTGCTATGACTGCCCTCATCATGCAAAAGGGCCATAAGGTCGAGGGCTTAGACATCGCCATCTGCGGTGACGTGCCATTAGGCTCGGGCCTGTCTTCGTCGGCTTCCTTAGAGGTTACCTTTGGCAACTTAGTCAGCCAAGTCTTCGGCTTAGGCATCCCACTCCAAGAGATTGCCTTAACCGGTCAGGCCTGCGAGGCGTTAAACGGCTGCAAGTGCGGCATCATGGATCAGACCATTTCCGCTTGCGGTAAGGCCAACTGCGCTCTGTTAATCGACTGCCGTTCCTTAGAGCTCACTCAGGTTTCGGTGCCAGCGAACTTAGATATCTTAATCGTTAACTCCAACGTTAAGCACGCCTTAGTTGGTGGTGAGTACAATGAGCGCCGTGAGCAGTGTGAAAACGCCGCCAAGATCTTAGGCATCAAGGCCCTGCGTGATGCCACCATGGAAATGCTCGACGCCAAGAAGGGTGAGATGGATGACGTTACCTATCGTCGTGCCCGCCACGTTATCACCGAAGATGAGCGTGTCTTAGAGGCCGTTAAGGCCTTTGAGGCCGGTGACTTAGCTACTTTAGCGCAGAAGATGTACGCCTCGCATTGCTCGATGCGCGATGACTTTGAGATCACCATCCCTGAGATTGACGGCTTAGTTGAGATTATCCGCAAGGCTATCGGCGAGCATGCCGCAGTCCGCATGACCGGCGGTGGCTTCGGCGGCTCGGTCGTCGCGGTCGTCGAGCCAAGCAAGGTCGAGCAGGTTAAGGCTGCCATCGACGCTGAGTACGAAAAGATCTCCGGCAAGAAGGCCACCATCATCGAGACCCACGCCTTCGACGGCGCTGCCTTCACTCAGTTATAACTGAGTGCGTCGCACTTAGAGAGCCGCGGGCGCAAAGCGCGCGGTTTGCCGAGTCGCGAGGCGTGAAGCGCGCGGCTCACTGAGCCTGCCAGCTCATCGCGTCTGTGGGCTCAACTTCGGTGCGGGCGTTCGTCCCGCACCCTGACAAGCTGCCTTGAGCGCTCTGAGCGCATGCTGCTGTCCAGCTGCTTGTGAGGCGTCAGCCTCAGCGGGCACAGGCCGTCTGCCTGCCCCAGAGTTTCATCTTTTTTGGTTTGTGCTCACTTCTCACTTTTTGTGAGCTAAATCAAACATAATGATTAAAGTGCAGAAGCGTTCGTGGGCTGATTTATCAGCTTGCGGGCGCCATGGGCTCCGTAAATTTGCATTTGGCGCCTAATGTCATATATGTAGGTCAACCACAAGAACAGCTCAAATAACGCAATCATTGAG
>DXIF01000149.1 GCA_019113025.1 Candidatus Anaerobiospirillum stercoravium
GGAGTCTCTTCGGCTACTGGGGCAGTTGCCTCGGCGGCAGGCTCAGCGGCTGGCTCAGCGGTCTCAGCTGGAGTGGTCGCAGCTGGCTCGGCTGGGGCTTGCTCTGGAGCTTGCTCGGTGGTTTGCTCGCCGGTGACTTCCTTTAAGGCCTCAACCGTTTCCTCAGCGGCAGCTTCAGCATTCTTTTGGAGGTTGTACTCGATTGGGACTAGTGGCTCGACTTGATCGGCGTCATGGCCGCGGTGGCTTAAGAAGAAGAGCAGCGTGTCGTTGCCTAAGGCCTCAATGTACTTGTGGTAGATTGGCTTGACCTTTTCGCGGAAGGCAATGCGCTCACCATCAGTTAAGGTGGTGATGGTGACGCCCTTTTGCTCTAAGGTCTTGAGATAGAGCTTCTTGAACTCGGTGAACAGATTGTGCTGCCAAGTTACGGTCTCAGTTAAGCTCTTGGTGAACGCGGTCTTGAGCTGATCGTCAAGCTTGCCTAAGTTCTCTTCGTTGGCGACCCAAACTTGGATGTCATACATGCCATTCCATAAGGTCAGGTATGGCTGGCTCTCATAGAGCTTGCTTGACAGATATAAGGCTAAGTTCGAGGTTAAGCCTTGGATTTCGCCTTGCTCTAAGGCATGAGGCACTTCGCTAAAGTCGAGCTCAACCGGCTCGGCCCCTAAGCGGGACATGACTTCACCGGCAAAGTCCGATGGGGCAACGCGAATCTTTAAGCCCTCCAGATCGGCTGGGGAGTCAATCTCGCGGGTATTGTTCGACAGCTCCAGGGCACCGGTGGTGTGCATGGTCAGCAGGTCTAAATTGTGTGGGGTCAGCCACGACTGGATGGTCTCAGCGACAGTGGCATCGCTTGCAAAGAACGCAGCTTGCTCTTCGCTGTCAAATAAGAATGGTAACCAGAAGGTGCCAAAGCGGGGATCTAACTCGTATAAGTCGGTCGCCGAGCAGATCTGAATGTCGATGGCGCCATCCTTTAACATCTCAACGGCCTTTTGCTGGTCGCCTGCCGACAGGCCATTGTTAGGATAGATGGCAACCGTGACCTTGCCGCCGGAGTTCTCTTCAATCAGCTCCTTGAACTTGTAGGCCGATAAGTCGGCAATGGAGCCGGCGACGCGATCGTGCGATAAACGCAAGGTGACAGCATAGTCAGGAGCCGAGGCATTAGAAATTACGGCCGAGACAATTGTCAGCACGATGCCGGTGCCAAACGCAGTGGCAAACTGACCTTTAGGTGTAAGGATGAAGTTCTTAAGCATTAGACCGTCCTAATCTATCTGAGACCATGTCAGAGTAAGAGGCGGCACGCCTGAGGCGCGGCACGCGCGGTTCTTACCCCTTTATTGACCAATCCTCGCAGGCACAAGCCTGTTATCAGGCACCAAGCCTGTGGTAAGGCGCACATACGCCAATATTAAGTGGCGCTTTACCTGATTGCCTTGTTGCATGCAGCAATGCGGCCAGTACCTAACAGCGCAACTTAGTTAAGACTTATGAGCGCTGCAAGGCTAGGGCATCATATCTGTCGGGAAAAGTCCCACGTCGCCTTAAGAACTAAGGCTTGGGACCGCAACGGCAAGACTGAGTGAGACTTCAGTGTTAGACCTATGACTAACTTTGCAATTCTAACATTAGACCTAGGCGCCGTCAGTGCGCTAGCGCCCAAAAATGTGGCCCGAGTTCACAGATTACATCAGGCTTGGCGCCGCGTGAACCGCCGCCTGCGCGCCTTATTAGGCCAACATATGCGCTTGGGGCGCGTAGGGGGCGCCGCGCGGGCGCTGTGATCGTTCACATCTGTGCGCGCTCCGCGGTGCAGATGCTATCTGTGTTGGTGCACCCCAACTTGCTCATCCGCCCCACCCTCGTGCGTGATCATGCGCCCAAGTTCCGCCTCCAGATGCACCGCCCAAGACTTACGCCTTGGGCGGTGCAAGGGTGCTTACTTTGCTGCGCCACTCAGTTGCGGCGCTCAGTTCGCGCCGCAATGGGGCTATTGCTTGCGCGGCGGGTCTTGGTCCCACCAGTTGCGCGCGTTGGTAGGCGGCTCAGGTGGCGCGTACATGCCCTGCTCGGCCTCAGGATAGTACTGGTGCGCCTGAGGCTGAGCCTGAGATTGAGATTTAGCTGTCGCACCCGGTTCGCCGTTAAAGGTGGCGTCTTGCATCTGGCCTTGCTGGATTTGCTGGGGCTGTTGGTACGGCCAGTCTTGGGGGGCGTTTTGCGGTGCCGCCTGCGCCCAAGGGCCTGGAGCGGCGCCTTGATCGAAAGGCTGCGGTTGTTGATACGGCCCATCGTGCGGCCCAGCGGGCTGCTGCCACGGGCCTTGATAAGGGCCTTGTGGGCCCGGCGCTCCTTGCGGGCCTTGATATGGGCCGCTCGGGTCTACATTAGGGTTATAGTTGGGGGCCGGACCCTGATATGGGTCTTGTGGCCCTTGTGGGCCGTAGCTTGGACCATAGCCTGGGTAGGGCCCTTGCGGGCCATAGTTTGGATCATAGTTCGGACCAGAGCCTTGGTAAGGCCCTTGCGGTCCTTGGTAAGGGCCGTTCGGGCCTGGGGTCCCTTGGGGGCCAAAGTTCGGGTTATAGCCTTGCGCGGCACCGGGGTCAAAATTCGGGCCATAGCCTGCGCCCCACTCGGGACCTTGCGGGTAGGTTTGCAGCGGATCAGGGCCAAAGCGGTTGGGGCCGTCGGTGCCCTTCTGAACGCAGAAAATCAGCAAGATGAGGTAGGAGCCTAGGACGATGAGGGTGCTCACCGCGATGATGCCTATGATGATGTTATCGGCGTCGTAATAGCTGATGGTGTCGTAGTAAGGGCCGATCAGGAGCATAGTGGCTCCGCCCAGCACGATTGAGCTCAGCAGCGGCAAGAGCAGCCACCAGCCGCGATGGTCGGTGTCATGGAGGCGGCGGACCGTGACCGTGAAGTTGGCGACAAAGAACCAGAGGCTCAGACCAAAGTACGCTATGGCCCCTAAGAGCGGAATAAGCAGGATGAGCCCGCCAAAGAGGTTGAACAGGAGCCCGGCGAGTATAAACCACCAAAACTCCGAGCGGCTGGCGCGGCCGCTGAGCGTAAACACCTTGGTGAGCATACAGGTGCGAATCGACTCGGAAAATGTCATGGCGCCTCCTAGGTTTTAGGCTGTGCGGTTCTATCCTTACCGCTCTATCTGTAGAGCTCTATCCTAAGGGCTCGAGGCGGCAAAAGATAGCGCGCAGCTCACGTTGTGCGCAATTTGGTCGCTCTTAGCGTGACCGTTAGTGCTTGGACTGTGGGGGCACATAGGTGCCGGGTTCAGCCTCGGGGTAAAACTTGCGGTGGGTGGCCGTGAGGTCGTAGCCCCCTTGGGGTGTGAGATAAGGGCTATGCTCGGCTTGCAGCGGGTCGGGCCCAAAGCGATTGGGGCCATCCGTGCCCTTGGACAGGCACAGCACTAAGAGCACCACATAGAGCGCTAAAACAAAGAAGCAGGCCATGCTGACAATGCCCATCGCGGCATTGTAATTGCCCGGATAGCGGCTGAGCATGAAGACCGCCGCGCCGCCTGCAACCAGCGCTCCTAGCACCGGCAAGAGCAGCCACCAGCCGCGCTTGTTGACGTCATGGAGGCGCCTAACCGTTACGGTCAGGTGCGCCAGCGTCATCCACAGGGCAAGGCCCGCATAGATTAAGGCTCCGGCCAGCGGAATGAGGAGCAGGACGCTGCCGCAAAGATTGAAGATGAGCGCGGCTAACATCAGCCACCAAAACTCCGCGCGGCGGGCACGGCCGCTTACCGTAAACAGCTTGGTGAACATACAGGTGTAAATTGCCTGAACCAAGGTCATAACGCCTCCTTGCACTAAGTCAGAGTTGGTCTCTGCAGGGGATGGGCTGTGCGCTCACTTTAGCATGGTTCCAGCAGAGCTCAAGCAGAGCTTAAGCAGAGCTTAAGCAGAGCTCAAGTGGGGGATCGGGCGCTTTGTGATAGCTAGGGCTCATTGAGCCGAGGGGTTGGAGGCTGATAGGCTCTGGTTTTGTTTCGTAGATCCCAGATTAGTAATTTGATCGGAGAAAAGCGGTGGTGGTTCTCACTTTCGTGACGGTTGAGCCCCAGAGTTGTCACGGGCTTTGCTAGGTTAGAGCAAGTTCGCACCGAAAGCTTCAAGCACACATTAAGGTTGGTGTGATCCTTGCCGTCAGCTTCGGGGTAATAGTGGGCTAATAATAATGTGGTGGGAGGCTGCCGTGAAGTTATCTGTCTGGTCACGTGCCATGACCTGGTGCTTGGTTTTAGCGGGCTTAAGCGCCAATGCTTGGGCCCAAAAGAATCCTGAGGACATTACGATTGGCTACTCGGCGATGCAGCTTAGTAATCCGTGGTATATCTCAGTGCGCGCGGGCATGGTGGACGCGTGCCGCAAGCTGGGCATTAAGTGTGTCATCATTGATGCGCAAAATCGCGTCGACAAGCAAGTGTCCGATCTGCAAAACATGGTACACGACCGCTTCGATGCCATTGCTTGCACCCCGTTAGATGCGGAGGCGCTGCAAGATCTCTATGCGCACGCCAACTCCGAGGGCATTATTACGGGGTCACTTGCGCAGATTGTGCCGGGCTCGCAGCTGGAGTACGGCATGGATGAGTTTCGCTATGGCTACACCATCGGCAAGCAAGCGGCCGAATGGGCGCGCACGACGCTGCAATGCCGGGGCAAGGCGGTCTTGATCACGCAAGACAATGTGCTGGCGACCATTCCGCGCGCCGATGGCGCAGAGGCCGCGTTAAAGGAGATTTGCCCGGCCTTGAATATTGTGCTGCGTCAGGAAGGCGCAAGTCCCGAGGGCGGCAAAAAGGTGGTAGAAGAAGCCTTGGCGCAGCATCCTGATTTGGATTTGGCCGTGTCGGTGACGGATGCAGGCGGGGTGGGCGCGTTCCAAGCCTTTAGTGTGCAGGGCGTCAGCAGCCGCCGTCACGCGGTGTTCTCCGGTGATGCCACCCCCGAGGTCATTTCGCTCATGAACGATCAGGGCAGTATTTACCGCGGTACGGTCGATCTCATGCCCTATGATGCCGGTTACCACACCATTGAGTACCTCTATGACATGGTACAAAATGGCGCTCCCGCCGAGCCGCTGAAGCTCTCCATCCCCTTTGAGCCCGTCTCAGAGGCCGATGTGCTCTCAGGCAAGTTTCAGGTCAAGCTCCACTCCATTCCACCGTTTGGGGTGAACTAAATCGGGCGCACTCCCCGCTATAAGGGTGGGGGTGCCTTTACTTGAATTTGCGCGAGTGCTTGGGGCGCGTCGCTTGCGGTTGTGGTGCCTGTTTTTGGCGCTTCGGTGCGCCCTTATCCTTGAGCGCAGCGTGGTCGGGCTCTGAGGTCGCGTCAGGGGCTTGGCTCTCACGGGACGCTGGGGCATCAGGGGCGGCAGGCTTGGCCCCTAAAGGCATCGGCTCACCATATTTGTTTGGGCCTGGGGTTCCCGGCAGCGCGCACAGTACCAACAGGTAGATCAAGGTAGCACCGGCCAAGACCTCGCCTACGGTGACGGCCAGGCGTATATTGGTAAAAAAGCCGACCAAGGCTAAGAGCAGGCCTACTACCAGCGGGAAGCAGTGGATGATGCTGCGATTGGTGTCGTGTAAGCGGCGCGTGAGCGAGGTGTAGTTGCCGATAAAGAGCAGAAAGCTCACGATCGAGAAAATGATGGCGACATAGCCGACCAGGTTGAGCGGGTACATCGCCGCGCGCACCAAGATGGTAAAGAGGGTAAACCACCAAAACTCGGCGCGGCCAGCGCGGCCGCCGGTCACAAAG
>DXIF01000016.1 GCA_019113025.1 Candidatus Anaerobiospirillum stercoravium
CCATAATGGGGTACATATTGCATCAGCCCCAGCGGGAGTGCTGGGGCGAGCTGCTGTTTGCTGGGCACAGGGATTCTGGGGTGGCTGCGGCGCGGCAGCACATGGTGGGTGGCACCTGGTGGGTGGCACCCGGCGCGGCGATGTGAACGCGCAGCGATGGGCCCGCGCGGTTTGAGGTGGTTAGCTGGGGCCTGGGTTGAGCTTAGTGGGCAGGGATGAAGCGCACAAGGTTGCCGCGATCGACCACAAGGCAGTCGAGGTGACCGTTGGCCGCAGCTTGGATGCCCGGGAGACCATCTTCGACGATCAGGGCGTCTTTTGGGGCGACGTTGACCTGCTCTAAGGCCTTGAGGAAGGTATCAGGTTCGGGCTTGTGCTTTTGCACATCGTCGCCGCTGACGATGACGTCAATGAACTCGCTTAAGTGGTGTTGCTTTAGGATGTCGACGGCGTTGATGCGCTGAGTGCCGGTGCCAATGCCGATTTTGGCGCCCCGGGCGCGCGCCTCTTTTAGGATTTGGAGCACTTGGTCAAAAACGGGCACTTCGGCCATGTGGGCGCGATAGAGCTCGACCTTGCGCTGAACGAAGGCCTCAACTGAGGGCACCTTGCAGCCTGCGGCGATGAGGTCGCGCACGATATTGGGCGAGGAAAAGCCGCCGCGCTGGTAGATGAAGTCGGGCTCTAGCACAAAGCCATCATGCTCTTGCGCTACTTGCTGCCACGCGCGCACGTGATAGGGCATGGAATCGATTAAGGTGCCATCAAGATCAAAAACTAGGGCGCGATAGCGCGTTAAATCAAGCCCGGCAAGGCCATTGCCGGCAAGGCCATTGCTTGGTTGAGCCATGGGGTACTCCGTTTTGCCAATGTGATAGGTGCCATGCTATCACAGCTGGGGCGCGGGCTTGGGGGATGGTGCGCGGCTTTGCGCTCTAGGTTACGTTTAGCACCAGGGGTTGGTTAGGTTTAGGGCTGAGTGCTGTGCCCTAGTGCAGCTGTGCTAGACTGAGCGCACAAGCCATGCAGCACGGGCGCTGCATGCGGCAATTGCGATTAAATCGGCCTTGGGGCGCTGGGCATGAGTGAGATTGTATTAACGTGCGATACCGTGGTGATCGGCGCGGGCACTGCGGGGGTGGCCGCCTTTAAGGCAGCTTCCGCTGAAGGAGTCAACTGCGTCTTGGTTGAATCAGGCCCCTTAGGCACCTCCGCCAAGCGCTCGGGTGATACTCCTATCTCGACTTTGATGGCAGCAGGCAAAACCAGCCATGCCTTGATGGAGCTGGAAAAGCACGGGATTAAAGGCCTGTATGAGCTGGGCTTAGGGCTTGATCTTGATCAAGTGCTCAATAATGTGCGCGCCATTCGTGCCAAGGACACCTCTGAGGTCTTGTCCTTTATCTACCGTATCGCCGAGGAAAAGCGCTTAATTGGCAAGGCGCGCTTTTTAGATGCCCACAGCCTCATGGTCAATGAGAGCCATTTGGTGCGCTTTAAGACCGCGGTGGTTGCCACCGGGGCCACATCGATCATCCCCTATGAGTTAAACCAATACTCGGCCCAGGCCTTGGCGGCGCAGGCGGCAAAAGCGGCGCAGCAGGCCGCCCTCAGTGGGGAGAGCGCCTATTTGAGCGCGGCTGATTTGGCCTATCGCCAAGCCGCAAGTGGCGGGGTCTACACCCCCCAAGAGCTCTTTGAGCTCGACCATTTGCCTAATTCCATGGCGATTTTTGGCTCCAATCGGGAGGGCCTGCAAATTGGTCAGGCGCTCGCCTACTTGGGGGTTAAGGTCGTGGTGTTTGGTCAGCACCATATCTGGAAGCTCACCGATGAGTCCGTGATTGACGCGGCGATCGATGCCTTTAAAGACCGCTTTGACTTGGTGCTAGAGAGCTTTACCACCGCCATTGATAAGTATGATCAGGGCTTTGGTATCTACTACATGGATGGCACCAATTACGAAAACGTTTTGGGCGTCGATACCATTCTTGCTGCGAACGTGCGTTACCCGAAGCTTGAGGGCCTGAATTTGCGTCCGCTGGGAGTAGAGCTGGAGCGCACCGGCTGCATCAAGATTGATCCTAAGACCATGCAGACTAGCGCGGTGCATATCTTTGCCGCAGGTGAGGTTACCGACCTTGATCGCACCATCGTTAACTGCCGTAACGACGGCACGGTCGCCGGGGTCAATGCGGCACGCCAAGCGCTGAGCATGCCGCCGTTACCTGCATTGGCGCAAATTGCCCCTAAAGACGACCACGAGGGCCGCTATATGGGACGAGGACCAGTGACCGCGCAGGCGGGGCTGGGCACAGCTCCCACCCCAGGCCTAGGCCTGACCTCAGTTAAGCGCGCCGATTATGCCGCCCCTGACCAAGACGCCGCTGCTGTCGCTGCCGCCACCTCCTCCGCTGCCGCCATCCCTGAGAGCAGCGCCGATGACGCGCTGCCGGAGCGTTTGCTCGCGGCCGCCGATGCCACCATTGCGGCGGACTTATCCGCATCAGGTGAGGCCCCGGGCGGCACGGACGGTGCGGCTGGGGCAGCAGAGGGCGCGGGCGCTGCGCCGCGTGCGGCTCCGGCCTCGGCCTCGGGCGCCGCGGTAAGCTCCGCCTTGTACCAGTACCGCTCCGGCAGCGCGCCGCAAGCGACTGCCGCATCGCCTGAAACTGGGGGGCCTGAGGCAGGGGCGCAGGAGGCAGCGTCGCCTGATGCCGGGACGCAGGAG
>DXIF01000150.1 GCA_019113025.1 Candidatus Anaerobiospirillum stercoravium
GGGCGCGGTGGGCGGGGGCGATCGACGCCTGAGCCGTAGCCGGGACGATGCGGCCGCTCGTAACCATTGCCATAGCCCGGGCCATATGGGTAATCGTAGCTATCATAACCATGATAGCCGCGGTGCGGACGGCGCCCGTCATAGTAGTCATCGTCATAATAACGGTGGTGGCGGCCATCGTAGTGGTCGTAATAGCCGTCATAGTAACCACCCGAGGAATAGTACCAGCCGCCGCCCCCGCCATAGCTGGAGCCGTACTGTTCGGCAGACTGAGCGCGCTGCTGCGCTTGCTGACGTGCCAACTCATTGCGGTACTGAGCGACCTCTTCTTGGGTGCCAACAAAGGTCGGGGTATCAGTACCATAAGTGCGCACTAAGGGCTCATTAGGTGAGCGTACGCTGCTCGGGGCGGGCAGCGGCGCGCGCGCCTCAGGTGCAGTCGCGGTTACGGTGCGCGACTGCCGGACAGGGCGTTCCTGCAACTGCACCTGCGGCGCCGCAGTGGCTGGGGCCTCAGGTACCGACTCAGCGCTGCGCGCCGTGCTGGCGCCATTAGGCACCGCGCTGCTGTCACCTGACGAGGTGGTCACGACGTTTGACGAGGTGGTCACAACATTTTCTGGCGCCGCATAAGCAGAGGCAGCTAATAAGCTTGCTACCGCTACGGCTAAAGCTAGCTTGGTCATGGGGCTACTCCTGAACTAAGGCAGCTCGTAGCTGATACGCTCGACTTTGACGTCAGCAGCGCTGTCATCCAAATCAAAAGAAACATCATCTAAGGTCTCGCCGTCTGGGCGGGCATCAGCGTTGCCCGGCAGCACGCGTGCCTCTAAGGTGGCGCTGACCTCAGCCTCGCCCTCGGGGGCGAGCTCTTGCTCACTGTCATCCGTAGACGCAGCAGCAGAATCAAGGCCCGGGGCTGGGGCGGCAGCTGGGGCTGCGGCAGCAGCGGCGGCAGGCGCCTCATCACTGGTGGCAGTAGCCGTAGCTGTAGCAACTGCTACTTGCGGCGCCTGCTCTAAGATGCGATAGCCCTTAGCATCGATGCTGAGCTTGAAGAGGTTACGCTCGACCTCGCCATAAATGGTGATGAGCTGATCTTTGTGCACGGGGCTCCAGTCAATATCGTCATCTAATTCGACTTCAATTGAGTTGCCCTGCTCATCGGTGAACTCGTAAAAGTCCTTGTACAGGTAATTGGTCAGGCGGCCTTGCACTTGGACTTCTTGGTCATCACTGCAATGGGCCTGAATATCGGAAATCGATCTTACTTGGTCAAAACCGCGCGGCGCGGTGTGCCATGAGCCCTTGGCCACGGCCGAGCCAATACCAAACACCACAAGACTTAAGGCCACCGACAGCACCACGCTGTACACCACAGTGCGTGCAAGCCACGACAGGCCGCGCGTCAGGCGCGAACCTCCCACCCCTTGAAACTGCGCGCTGGCACGGCGCGCCCGGGTCGCTGCTTGCACAAGGCGCGACTGTGCTTGGGCGCGCGCCTGATTAAAGCGCGGCCCAACCTGATCCCGGGCCTGACTAAACGCAGCCTGAGCTTGCTGCTGCGCCCCGCGGGCACGCGCACGAACGGTCCCAGCCCTAAAGGAGGAAGAGCCGGACGCAGCCTGCGATGCAGTGTGTGCAGTACGGCGCGTGAAACGCGCGCTCATCCGGCGTAAATACGCCCTGCAGTGCTGTAATGCAAGGGAGAGGCGATGTACGTAGCTCATAACCAAGTTACCTAACAAAGCAATGGCTGCGACCGTAAGGCGGCCCGCCTGAACCGTGAGGTTCACCATAAGGTGCACCGTGAGGCTTACCATGAGGTGCACCGTAAGGCTTACCATGAGGTGCACCGTAAGGTTCACCATTTCATCTGAGAATGCACCACCATCGCATCAAGGCAGCACAGCGCTTATGGCTTCTACCACCTGCTTATGGCTCCTAATCACTGGTGCAGTCCCCGCAACAACTCTCAAGCGCTCCGAGCACCTTGGCCCAGCTCGCTACCCTGTCATATTAATGCACCAAAATTAGCCTATCCTTAGGGCAAATCCGATTTCCCAGCTATCGCCCCAAAGATCAAAAGCGCCGCTCAAAAGCCCAGAAATATGCCCACCGCACCGGACGCGCTGTCCTCGTAACTGCCCCTGGGGCACTGCCCCAAAGGGGGGAGCAAAGTGGGGTATAATGACGCACATTTTTGTTTTAGTTCAGGGGCCGCCCCGCCCAAGCCTGCACGCAGCCTAGAGCTTATCGCGCGCAGCCTTGGCCGCCACGCGCCCTAGATTGGCAAATAGGTACAGACAACACATGGCTGAGCTTACCAGCATCTCCCTCAATCAACCGGTCAAACTGCAAATGGGCACGTTCTACGTGGGCGTGTGGGGCTGTCAGATGAATGTTTATGACGCCGATCGGATTGCAGACTTGATGCGAGCGGCAGGCTTTGTCGAAAAGTCTGAACCGCACGGCGTCGACGTCATTATCTTAGTGACCTGCGCCGTGCGCGCTAAGGCCGAGGATAAGGTCTTCAATCAGCTGGCAGCGTGGCGCCACCAAGGCGTGATCAATCAGGACACGGTTGTGGCCTTAGGCGGCTGCATTGGCTCTGAGCTCGCCGAGCAAATCTTAAAGCTCGATCCAACCGTCAGCATCGTCTTTGGTCCGCGCACCGCCCACCGCCTGCCCAATATGGTGGCCAGCTACCGCGCCACCGGCGAGAAGGTGGTCGATGTCGAGGCTCAAGCCTTAGAGAAGTTTGATGCGCTGCCCGAGCAAGGTCAGCGCGGTGCTAGCGCCTTTGTCACCATCATGGAGGGCTGCTCCAACAAATGCTCCTACTGCATTGTGCCGTACACCCGCGGTGAGGAAGAGAGCCGTCCGGAACAAGATATCTTGGATGAAATCGTCACCCACATCGCCCATGGGGTCAAGGAAATCCACCTTTTGGGCCAAAACGTCAACTCCTATCGTGGTCTAACTCCTGAAGGGAACGTCGGGCGTTTCTCCTCCCTGCTCTATGAGATTGCCGCGCTCGACGGAGTCGAGCGTTTGCGCTTTACCACCTCCAATCCGATGGAGTTTACCGACGACATCATTCAAGCCTTTGCCGATTTACCGATCATCGCTGATTCGATTCATATTCCGGTGCAGTCAGGCTCGGATCGCATCTTAAAGCTGATGCGCCGCAACTACACCGCAGACGACTACCGCACCTTAATTGCTAAGCTGCGTCAGGCCCGCCCTAATATCTACGTCTCCACTGACATCATCGTGGGCTTCCCGGGCGAGACTGATGAAGATTTTGCGCAGACGATGCGTTTAGTCGACGACATCAAGTTTGACACCAGCTTTAGCTTCATTTACTCCAAGCGCCCCGGCACCCCGGCTGCGGACATGCCCGATGACGTGCCACTTGAGCACAAGCGCCACAACCTCTACACCCTGCAAGCACGCCTTGAAGAGTACGCCACGCAGTACTCGCAGGCCATGTACGGCACGCGCCAGCAGGTCTTAGTCGAGGGCATCTCGCGCAAGAGCGAGCATGAGCTCAAGGGCCGCGCCTCCAACAATCGCATCGTGGTTTTTGAGGGTGATAAGAGCTTGATTGGCTCCATGGTCGCAGTCGACATCACTCAGGTGATGAGCCACACCTTAAAGGGCTGCTTAGTATAAAGGGCAGCTATCAGGCTGCTGGTTAGGAGCAAGCTGGCACCAAGCCTCAGTTCTGCCTGTGCCACACAGATCAAGGAAACCTATGTCACAACACCCAAGCGACAATAACGAAGATGGTCGCCGTTCTAGCGAAGATGGTCGCCGTTTTAGCTTAGAGCCGGTCGAGCGCGAGCGCCTGCTCAATATGTTAGGCCCGGAGGATGAGAACATCCGCCAAATCGCCACGCGCCTCGGCGTCGAAATCTTAAATTCAGGCCCGAACTTCATCGTCAAAGGCCCCACGAAGATGGCGCTCGCCGCCGAGCGCATCATCAAGCAGCTCTACTTAGAGACCAAGCCTGTAGGCAAGCAGCGCAAGGCCCAATACATCACCCCAGAAAAGGTCAACTTAGCCATTATCGAGAACACTCACCTCGAGGCCGACCAAGAAGACAGCGCAAATCCACTTGACTTTGTCGACCAAGACACCTTGCTGGAGCAAGCTGAGAACGCCCGCGCCACCTTAAAAAAGGGCGATCAGGCTGATGGCGCGCGCGGCAGCGTGGGGGCCCTTTATCACAAGGCTTCGACCTTGAAGACCCAGCGCGGCGTCATCAAGGCCCGCACCCCGAACCAAGCAGGCTACATCGCCCAAATCATTGGCCACGATGTTAGCTTTGGTATTGGTCCTGCTGGTACCGGCAAGACCTTCTTAGCGGTAGCCGCCGCGGTTGATGCCCTAACCCGCAACGAGGTACGCCGCATCATTCTGACGCGCCCGGCGGTCGAGGCGGGTGAAAAGCTGGGATTCTTACCCGGCGACCTGACCCAAAAGGTCGATCCATACCTGCGCCCGCTTTATGACGCGCTCTTTGAGATGTTAGGCTTTGAGAAGGTCGAAAAGCTGATTGAGCGCCAAGTCATTGAAATTGCGCCGCTTGCTTACATGCGTGGCCGCACCCTCAATGACAGCTTCATCATCTTAGACGAGGCCCAGAACACCACCATCGAGCAGATGAAGATGTTCTTGACCCGTATCGGCTTTAACTCCAAGGCCGTAATCACGGGCGACCCAAGTCAGATCGACTTGCCGCGCAATGTGCGCTCGGGCTTACGCCACGCCATGGAAGTATTAAAGGACGTGGACTCCATCTCCTTTACCTACTTCTTATCCGACGACGTAGTGCGCCACCCTGTCGTAGCCGCCATCGTTAACGCTTACGAGGCCTATGACAAGCTGCATGCCCACGACGATGAGCGCGGCGCGCGCCGCGAACGCGGTCCATGCAGCGCGCACTGACGCCCTCGAGCCTGCAGTTCCATCCGACGCCGCGCCGGAAAGCGCTGAAGTTACGGACAGCCCGGCCAACAGCACAGCTGACAGCACCGACGCCTCGTAGCCATTAGCGCCACGGCGCCCCAGCGCGCGGCGCTGCCACAAGGGGAAGGGGCTCACGCCTCTTCCCCTTTGCCCATTTCAGGCGGGCCTTGCCCCATTAACGAACTCCATTAAGGCGCCCGCCCCATCAATTTCTCTCTTGAAGCTTTCTCTTTTGAAGCTTTCTCTTCTGAGGCTTTCTCCCCCGAGGTAGGGCTTATGTCGCAACAAATTGAGATTAATTTAATCAACGAGCTGGAGGGGGTCACGCTCCCAAATGAAGCCAAGATTCAAAGCTGGGCCCAAGCTGCCTTTAACGCCGCGGGCTTTAGCCAAGACTGCTCCTTTTCTCTGACCTTTACCGATGACGTTCATGTGCAGGAATTTAACCGCACCTACCGCCACATCGATAAGCCAACCAACATCCTGTCCTTTCCTTTTGCCGAGGGCGAGGGCAACCTAGACGAATTAATGGACGATCTACCTGATGAGTGCCGCGCCCAGCTTGAGCAAGAGCTCGGCGGCGAGATTGGCGATTTGATTGTGTCTTTTGAGACCATGGAGCGTGAGGCGCACGAGCAACACAAAAGCCTTGAGGAGCACCTAGCGCACCTCATCATCCACGGCTGTCTGCACCTCATCGGCTACGACCATATCGAGGATGACGAAGCCGAGGAAATGGAAGGCCTTGAGATCAAGGCACTGACCAGCTTAGGCTTTCGCAACCCGTACTTGACCGAGGACGAGCGCTAACGGCGGATGCCTCACACCAAGAGCCGGGACACCGGCTGAGACAGGCGCTGCGGTAGCGGCTAGCGCCCAGGCTGAATCATGGGCTGAGGTATGGGCTGCGGCACGGGATGTGACCCACGGGCTGTGCCCCACGGGATGTGCCCCCACGGCGGGATTTTTCTTGAGCGGCCTCACGGGCCATGGAGCAAGCCTGAAGACTTGCCTGCCTTTTGGCTATAATTGGATTTCCTGTAGTTGTGGAGTTTTTTGTTTTCTTATGGGATCTGATCTTCCATCCGCCGCTCAACCGACCTTACTCAACCGCGCACGCGAGCGCTTGATGCGCGCCATCAAACGCCGTAGCTCGCCTGCTAACAAAAACGAACTGGCCAAGGTCATTGAGCAAGCCAGTCAAGACGACATCATCAATGAAGCCACGGAAGACATGATCCGCGGTGTCTTTGAGATCACTAATCGCCGCATCGGGGACATCATGATTCCGCGCTCGCAAATCATTGCCATTGACTCCGAGTGCACCATCGCCGAGGCCATTGCGATCGTCTCTGAGTATGGCCACTCGCGCTACCCCGTCACCTTTGAGGACAAAGATCACGTCCTAGGCATCGTCATGGCCAAAGATCTGCTGCCACTTGCCAACAAGCTGGAGCAGAAGATTGCTGACTGCAAGGAAATCTTGCGCAAGCCCGTGGTCGTCCCAGAGAGCAAGCGCGTTGACACCATGCTCAAGGACTTCCAAAAGAACCGCTTCCACATGGCCATGGTCATCGACGAGTACGGCGGTATCTGCGGCTTAGTCACGATTGAAGACATCTTAGAGCTGATCGTAGGCGAGATTAACGACGAGTACGAAACCGAGGTCAACTCAAGCAATATCATCAAGAACAGCGGCAGCGACAACAGCTACACCATCAACGGCGCCACCCCGATCGAGGAGTTTGAAGAGTACTTTAAGACTAAGCTCCCGGACATCGACGTCGACACGGTGGCAGGCCTCGTGGTCCACAGCTGTGGCCATATTCCACATAAGGATGAGACCACCACCATCAATGAGTTCACCTTCAAGGTGCTCGCCATCGAAAGCCACCAAGTGCAATCGCTCTTACTCACCATCACCAAGACCGAGGAAGAGTAGGCTCAACGCCTGAGAAGCGCCCGTTTCAGCGGGCGTGATTGGATGGGCGTAAGCGCTACTGCTCAGCCGACGCAGTGGCCGTAGCCTCAGAGGCCGACACCTCAGTGACCGCCGCCTCAGCCTCTGGTGCTGCCGCTTGCGGCTGCGGCAACGCCTCCTTAGGACGCTTAAGCAGCTTCACGCCCTTGCCCTCTGGGCACAGATAAGCGCGTCCCGACAGAAAGTATTCACTGGCGTGAATGCGCGAGGCGTAGCCTGGAAAGTCAAAGTCACGCTCGCTCCATAAAAAGGACTGGTATGGGGTGACCACCAAGTGCGTCTCAACCACATGGTTGGCCCCAAGGCGTCCTGCTTGCAAGCGCAGCTCAGCGCGGGCGCCCTCAATGGTGGAACGCATCACCGAGTTGTCGACATTGCCCACAAAGCTGCAGCCCTCAACCTCATTAGGCAAAGCCGTCACCACCGAATCGAGCAAGGCCTGATCGGCTGGATCCAAGGCACAGCCCCCTAAGCCCCAGGCAGCGACCAATAGCGCGCCCAGGGCGCCTAAGCGCCCGCCACCGCTCTTTTTCGGCGTAGCTTGCCGCGCAGCACCCTTCGTAACCCCTAGCGTAGCCTTCATTGCCTCCTCCTTCTTGCTAATACTTCACCTCAGTATAGGTCAGGACGTGCTCCTCATTGCACTTGGCTGAGTGCGGCTTGATTAAGAGCAAGAGCTGGGTATTAAGCAAGCTGACGGCACAGGCCTGCTTAATCTCATCCAAGAGCTGTAAATGAACGTCGCAGAGGCCGTCCTCCGGCAGCTTCAAGAACACGCTTGAAATGATCTGCGTTTGCTTAAAGGAAATGCGCAGCCAAAACTCATAGCCGCTGGGGTGCGTGATATGGAAGCGCTGGTGATATTTCCCCTCTTGATCTTGCTTGACCACCAAGGCGCGATCAAAGTCATGGACAATCAGCTCAATGCGATCTGGCAACGTTAACAGCTCGCCCTTACCGGCAGCGGCCAAGGCCTCAAGATCAACCTTCCCCACCTTAACCACCTGCTGCGCCTCCTCGGCCGAGGTCAGCTTGAGATTGGCATTGCGGCCCACCAGGGAGCGCTTGCTCCCGCGTGCGCTCCCCTTGCCTCGATTCATGGATGAGGACTTATTTTGCAGTTCGTCCTTTACAGCACTGAGCTCAGCGGCTGATTCAGGCAGTTTGCGAATATTGCAACCTTGGAAATCTTGCATCACTGTGAGCGCTTGCTGGGCCTTGGCCCCCAAGCCCGAGGTCTGGACATAGGAAATCTTGCCTGTGACCTTATAGAACACCGAGAGCTTGAACTTCTTGTGGTCAGCCAACAAGGTACACAACTTCTGGTACTGGCGATCCTCAACGGCGAGCACCTCAACCCCGATCTCAGCCATGAGCGCACGCATGCGCTCCTCAAAGTTACCTTTAAAGCGCGCAGCGCCCGCCCAGCCACTGTCGGCCACAGCATCAAGATCCGCTTGGGTAACGCCGCCCACCGGCTCAAAGGAGTACTCCTCACTGAGTGCGCCCGACTTTACTGACTTTACTGACTTGACAGGATCACTCGGCGCGGCCGCCGCACCTGACGCCGTCGGCGCGGTCGGCTCGGGATGCATCGTGGTGAATGCCACTGCCGCCGCCTCAGGATCAGGATTACCCTGCTTCCTAAAGTGCTCGACCATATCAAGGTACAGCTGCTGAGGTAGCGCCAGCACCGCCTCAAAATCGAAACCATCGTCATCAAATGAAGCTGGCGCCGGTACCTGCCGCTGCTTCTTAGGCTGAGCTTGAGTTTGAGGCTGAGCTTGAGGCGTCTGAGCCACAGCGCTAGCACCAAAGCTAGGTTCAGGCTTAGATCCCGCCTGCCAGTCACTAGGCGGCGGTACCTGGGGCCAAGCCGCGGCCGCAGCAGCAGCAAACGAAGCCGTAGGCGCCGACGACTTACTCCCGGGTGCAGCCGTGCCTGGCTTTGAACGCGCGGGCTGTTCCCACGGAGGTAAATCATCTCCCCCCACGCTCTGATCGTGATGCGCCGCGCCGCCAAAGGTCGGCGGGACTGCCCCCGATGCCGCCCTCCCGCGAGCTTGAGGCGCAGCAGGCTGCGCGCGTGCGGAAGATGAAAGCGACTGCTGACCTACGTCCCATCCCCATGGGGGCACAGCGTCGGAGCAAGCGGGCTGCGTCTTAGCAGCGGCAGCGCCCCCGGACGGGCGCTGCGCCCCCTGAGGTAGGGGCGTGCCAAAGGGGGTCATAACCGCCCCCGCTGCTGCCGCACCAGTAGATTTAGCCCCAATAGGCTGGGGCGCTCCCGGCTGAGGCGCAACCGGAGCGCTGAGCGGAGCACTGACCGGCTTCGTGTGCGGCGGCTGCTCCCACCTTGGCCCCGCAGCACGCGCTGCACTCTGGGGATGCGCAGGTGCGCCCCCGGACGGGCGCGGCGTCCTCTGAGGTAGTAGCGCGTCAAATGGGGTCATGACCACCCCCGCGGCCCCGGCCCCAGATGACTGAGGTGTTACCTGCTGCGGCACTACCTGATGCGGCACTACCTGATGAGGCGCTGGGGCGCCTAAGGGCGGCTGAGCCGGGTACGGAGCGGGCGCCCCATACTCGGGATAGTCATAGGGATTGAACGGTGCGACCGCATCGTCCCACGTCGGCGCAGGAATGTCTGAAAAATCGGGGTAAGGCGCAGCTTGATCGTAAGATCCGGCTTGCTCATAAGATCCAGCCCGATCGTACGGCGGTGGGGGCTCAGGTGGTGGCACTTCCTCCGCCCACGGCGCAGTGTGGGGCGCTGCGTGATACGAGCGTGCCGCCGCAGCGTACGACGCAGCGCGGCTGGGATCAGACTGCGCGCCCACTTGATGATAGGGCTGATAGGCACCGGAGCTGTGCGCCGGGGCAGGCGCCTGCGGCGCGGCTGCGCCCTCAAAGCTTGCTTGTAAGGCGGCACGATCAATGGGGGTGTAACCATTGGGACGCTTTTGCTGCGCTGTGATGTGACTTGCGCTCTGCGCTAATAGCTCGGCGATATTGACCTTTCGCGTGCTCGGTAAATACTGGCTGTAATCCCGCTTCGTGCCTGCCATAAATGCGCCTCTTAACCACATCGATAGAGTATGACTCGCGCAAGCCTACCACACTTTTAGCCAAGGCTATTTGCTAAAATAGCGGGCCTGACGTCATGGCTCAGCGCATCTCTCGCCCGGAGGGCAAATACTTAATGTTAGCTCAAATCACTAAGTGGGTACACCAAGGACCGCTTAACTCCAAGGTACGCACTGCCCTCACCTCCACTTGGAGCCTGATGCTGGCCTCAATCGTCCTAGGCGCACTGGGCACCTTAGGCTTTGCCCCCTACCATCAATGGGTGCTCTTGCTCATCAGCCTGTCCTTTGAAGTCTTTGTGCTGATGCGCTTGCGCTGCAAAAAACACGTCTTTTGCGCGCTGCTCCTATATTTTACCGCCCTCAATGCCCTGACCTTAGAGTGGCTCAACTTTGTCATGACTGGCTTTGGCCAACTGCCCCTTGTCGCCTCATGGCTCATCGAGCTCATCTTCAGCGCCTACCTTGCCCTATTCCATGCGCTCCTTGGCACCCTCGCCTTTAGCCTGGCTTTAAAACGCCTTAAGCCTCAAGCCGAGGCCACAGCTAAGACCGCAGCTCAGGCAGTAGATAATGCCGCGCACCGCGCAGCTTCTGAGCAAGCAGAGCTTACCGCCGCTGACCCTGACGATGACTATGATGATGATTACGACGATGCGGATGCGCTGCCCAGTCGCGGTGTGGCCGCGCTCATGGATGAGCCGACGCCGTCGGGCGAGCTCACCGGCGGTGCACTCCCGGGCTGGGTTCCAGCGAGCGCGCAGGTAAGCGGGCACCAGGGGCTGAGCGCTCCGGGCTATCCCTGCTTTAAACTTGGGGGCCACGAGGTGCGCTTTTATCAAAATGCCTTTGCCCTGTGCTTGCTGCCCCTTGCCTTAATCTTAGCCGACTTCATTATCGGCTGGCTTTTTACCGGCTTTCCTTGGATGTACTTAGGATACGGTCTCTTAGATGGGCCGCTTGTAGCCTACGCGCCGCTGCTGGGGGTACGCGGTTTAAGCTTCATCCTCATGA
>DXIF01000151.1 GCA_019113025.1 Candidatus Anaerobiospirillum stercoravium
GGTCATATTGATGTTGATTTCGACCTGATGGGGCAGGGCCAGCATCTTCGGCTGCGACTGATGAATGCGGCCGTTGAGCGAGGTGCTGATCTTGGCGGTGAAGTTACCGACCATCTGGTTTAACAGCTCACCGAGGGTATTGCTAACGTCCTCAGAGGTGTAGTTGGTAGCAAGATCAGTTTCGTTTAAGCCCATCAGCTTCATGTAGCTGGTGTACAGCTCCATGGCGGTCTCTTTGGGGAAGTTTAAGACCACCATGCCCGAGAAGGTACCAGTGAAGAGCACAAAGGTACCGATGTCAGGGCGTAAGGTGGTGTTGTTGATCTTTTGGATCATTGGGGTATAGGAAATCTTATCGCCGGTAGCGGTCGACAAGACATCCGTAACGCTATCGCATAAGGACAGCAGGATATCGTCGCAGGTAATGACTTGTTGTTTGGACAGTAACATCAATCACACTCGGTGCAAGGGCACCAAACCAAGGTTTATCCCGGGGGCTTGCCCTAGGTTAACTCCCTAAGTTTCGTGCAGCAAGAACAGGCAACCTGAGGCGCACGCGAGCGCTTTTATTTCGGGCTGCGCAAGAAAATAGTGCGGGGAGCAAAGCAAAGCAACGCAAAGCAACGCTTTGTCCACCCGTGCCATTGTAGCTAGAAACCGCAGTGAAAACAAAAAAGTGCGAATGCGGCGCAACAACGCAGCGCTGCCACACAAGGCACGCGTCGGCGCCGCGCGCCGTAGGCGCGCGCACGCGCCCTAAAACAGCGCGGGCGCAGGGTCGTGTTACGGCCACCGCGCCCGCGCGGCGCCGTGAGGGGACGCTCGCGTCCCCTCACGGCGCGCTGGTGCTAAGCTAAGGGCTTAGCAGTTGATGTGCAGCTCCTTGAGCTTGCGGGTTAAGGTGTTGCGGCCCCAACCTAAGAGCTTGGCGGACTCTTGCTTGTGGTTGCTGGTAAAGGCCAGCGCGGCCTCTAACATCACGCGCTCAAACTCAGGGGTGGCCTCGGACAAAATGTCGTGCTCACCAGCGCGCAGACGGCCATCAACCCAGTTGCGCAGCTGCTCTTGCCACGAGGTTGGCTCCTTGGAGGTGCCGGCAATCGAGGTCGTAACCTTGGCTTGCTGGTTGCGCGCCTGCAAGTATTCGCTTGGCAGGTCGCTCATCTGGATATCGCGGCCGGTGACCATGATTGTCAGGTACTTGCACAGGTTCTTTAACTGGCGCACATTGCCCGGCCATGGCTGACGGCATAAGAAGACTAGGACCTCAGAGGTTAGCTTCTTTGGCTCTTGGCCTGCCTCAATCGCACTTTGGGTTAAGAAGTGCTTGGCCAGCATTGGGATGTCGTTGTTGCGCTCCCGCAGTGGTGGCATATTGATGTGGATAACGTTGATGCGATAGTACAGTTCCTTGATGAACTTGCCTTCGTTCCCCAGCTCCTCTAAGTCTTGCGAGCTCGAGGCGATGATGCGCACGTTGGCAGGTCTTGGGGTGCTTTGGCCCAGGGGCATATACTCATTGCGCTGAACCACGGTCAAAAGACGGGTCTGGGCGCTCAATGGCATATCGCTGATTTCATTGATGAATAAGGTGCCGCCCTCGGCGCGTTCGATGGCACAGGTGGCGCCATCTTCGTTGGAGAAGAGCTCGTGCTCAATTAACTCCTGGGGCAGCGAGGAGACGTTGACCGAGACAAATTTGCCCGTGTCGCGGCGCTCAGAGTGGTTGTGCATGGCCAAAGCCACCAGCTCACGGCCGGTACCACGCTCGCCGTAGATGAAGACCGGTACACCCGCCTTAGCACCACGGCCGATGTACTTGAAGACTTCCTGCATCGCCGGGCTCTTACCGATAATCTCGTCGTTATCGTTCTCCGAGACCTGAATGGCGGTTTCATCCTTCTTCTTGGTCTGGTTGACGCGGTGTACGGCCGCACGACGGATTACCTGAATCGCCTGCTCGATATCAAAGGGCTTAGGCAGGTACTCAAAGGTGCCGTGCTCGTAGGAGTCGATGGCCGCCGAGAGGTCGGAGTGCGCGGTGATGATGATGAATGGGATATTTGGATCGACCTCATGAACCTTCTGGATGAGCGACAGACCGTCGATGCCGCCTGGCATATTGATGTCCGAGACGATGACGTCTGGAATCTCAGTCTTCAAGGCCTCAAGTGCCGCATTACCGCTTTCAAAAGAACGGTGATTAATGGAGTTTACATTGAGTGCACGATCAAAGACGAAACGGATACTGGTATCGTCGTCGATGACCCAGATAAGAGGATCCATATCCAAACCTCAAGCTAAAAGTGTTAGAGGTTTTATCACGCCGCTGAGCTCTCAAAACCACACTGTCAGCGCTGCGGCGCCATCCAACCTCGAAGTCGTTGGGCAAATCGGTCAGTCGCCGTCAGGTGGGCTTGGTCAGATCACCTCCTAGCGACCGGGGGCAGTCTCTTTACTGCCGGGGGCAGTCTCTTTACTGCCGGGAGCAGCTTTTTAGCTGCCGGAATTACTGGTTAAAGGCAAGATTAGGCGGAACACGGTGCAACCGGGGGTGCTTTCGCACTCAATCGTGCCGTTATGATGTTCGACGATATTTTGGGCAATTGACAGACCCAAGCCATGGCCATCGGCGCGCGAGGTGACCATCGGGTAAAAGAGCATGTCCTTAATCTGCTCGGGAATACCCGGGCCGTTATCAATGACGGCAACCTCAATGGACATCGGGTACTTAACCCCGTTGACCAAGGCCCCCATTAAGGCGCGGGTGCGAATCTTAATGGTCGGGTAGGTAGTGTTAGACTCGGTCAGAGCCTGAATGGCGTTGGAGATGATGTTGATCAGGGCCTGCTGCATCGCATCCAAGTCCAACATGATCTCAGGCAGGGATGGGTCGTAATCTTTTTCAAAGCGTAGCCGCCCTTGGGTCGCCATTGACTCAAGCGACAAGACCTTTTCAATCACATAGTGGATATTGGTCATAGAGCGTGGGTTCGCGCGCTGTGGCCCTAAGAGCCGGTCCACCAAGGACTTTAAGCGGTCGGCCTGCTCGATGATGACCTTGGTGTACTCCTTAAGCTCGCTATCGGAGGAGTAGGTCATCTCCAATAGCTGCGCCGCGCCGCGGATACCGCCCAGTGGGTTTTTGATTTCGTGGGCCAGATTGCGAATGAGGTCGCGTGCGGCCAAGTTTTGGCTGCGGCGCTGCAAGTCCTCATTGAGCTTTTGCTGGTAATCTAAGCGGTGAATCTCAACCACCAAGCCGCGGGCGCGCCCGGTGTACAAGGAGATGTACATGTCGGCATGGAAGTGCACATGCGGATCGGGGCTAAAGCGAATATCGGTCGCGGTAAAGCCTTGGAAGGTGGGCACATTGGAATGCTGCAAGGTCTCAAGCAGATTCTTTTCTTGCGCGTCAATCAGTTCGGTCAGCTTGATGCCTTGTAATTTTGAGCGCGACATAGAAAACAACTGCTCGGCCGCAGTGTTGGCAAAGGCAACCTTTAACTGAGAGTCGGTGACCAACAAGGCCGTCGAAATGCTCTCAATAATGGTTTTAGCGTCACATTGCATAAAAGCCACTCACAAACATCATCTAACCCTGAGCCTCAAGAGCCAGCGCCGCGTAATAGCGCTGAGCCGCGTACTGAGCGTACGAGCGGTTGCGCGTCGCGCGGGCCTCTGTTATAGAGGCTACCCTTATGTTCTCTTGTTCCGGTAGTTTGCGCCGCCCGCGACCCTAGCTAGGATCGAGTAAGTGCCGACAGTGCCAACGCTCAAGCCCACGCAGCAGTTGCGGCGTGGTGGCGACTCAAAGACAAATCCATCAGGAACAAGACAATCAGCCAACGCCGCTTACGGCTGCGCTGATCAATGAGACCAATTGCATCAGGGCGCGCCTAGCTGCCCCCGCAATTACAACAAAAGAAAGCTCGTACGAGCTCAAGGAAAGTAACCAAGCCGCAGGGGCCTGAGGTACCTACCGTGAGGTGAAACTAGTGCGTAGCTCCCACCGCATTAATCCTAAATTAACCAGGCAGTCACTACAAAGGTGCAAGCTTGGCGCACAAATCTGTGATCAAGCTAATACCTGTGCTCCATTTTAGAGCGGAAACGTCTCAAGAAAATGAGATTGTTGTTGGTGCTTTAATTTAGTGCGTATTTGCCCTGGTTTTGCCCTAAAAAGAGACACAAGAAAATAGCTCAAACAAGCGCTAAATGCCAAGAAAATGGCTTATTTATCAAATTTGCTCCCATTGTGCTCCATAATACGGCATGAAAGATGGCTTCAAAAATGGTGCTAAAAACGTGCAAGCACCGATCATTTTGCGCCCGAACGGGCCTCCCGCCGCCCCACATCAGGGCTGGCGCCCTGCGGTTGGGCGGCTGAGCGCCGGGGCGGCGCCGCCTGTTGTTTGGGGCGCCGCCCCAAACAAAACAGCCCAAGCTCGCACGAGCTTGGGCTGTAGGGGCGAGCTGACGCTCGCGTTGCAAGTTGCTAAGTGACCGGGCACGCGCTAGGCGCTGTGACGCCGAGAGCACGCCGTCAGTCTATTGGGTGGGAGGTGCGGCCTTATTCCTTGCTTGCCTTGCCGCCCTTAGCGCGGAAGTCGCGGATACGCTCCATCTCCGATAAGAACTTCTTACGGATGCGGATCGACTTTGGCGTTACCTCAACTAATTCGTCTTCGTTGATGAACTCTAAGGCCTGCTCTAAGCTCATGTGTACCGCTGGGGTCAGGATGATGTTGTCATCAGAGCCGGCGGCACGGACGTTGGTTAACTTCTTGGTCTTCAAGCAGTTAACAGTAAGGTCATTGGAGCGTACGTGCAGACCAATGATTTGGCCCTCATAGACCTCTTCACCGGCATCGACAAATAAGCGGCCGCGCTCTTGTAAGAACCATAAAGCGTAAGGCACTGCCTTACCGGTGTCGTTGGAGATTAAGACGCCGTTAGCACGCTCACCGATATTGCCCCCGACAAACTCGTCGTAGCTGTCAAAGGTGTGGTACATCAGGCCCGTACCCGAGGTTAAAGTCAGGTATAAGCTCTGGAAGCCAATTAAGCCACGGGCTGGGATGCGGTAGTCAAGGCGGACGCGACCCTTGCCGTCTGGGTTCATGTTCTTAAGCTCGCCCTTACGACGGCCTAACTCTTCCATGACCGCGCCTTGGTTGCCCTCATCTAAGTCTAAGGTCAGGATCTCATAAGGCTCCAAGGTCTTGCCTTGTTCATCCTTGTGCAAGATCACCTCAGGACGGGATACCCCCAGCTCATAGCCCTCGCGGCGCATCTGCTCGATTAAGACCGATAAGTGCAGCTCACCACGGCCCGAGACGCGGAACTTGTCGGCGTCATCGGTGTTCTCAACGCGTAAGGCGACGTTGTGGACGAGCTCAGTGCGCAGGCGCTCTTCGATATTGCGCGAGGTGATGAACTTACCCTCGCGCCCGGCAAATGGCGAGGTGTTGACGCAGAAGGTCATGGAAACGGTTGGCTCATCCACCGACAGAGGAGGCAGCGCCTCAACCTTTTGCGGGGCACAAATGGTATCGGAGATCTTGAGCTCACCTAAACCGGTGACGGCAATGATGTCACCCGCGCTCGCCTCAGGCACTTCCGAGCGGTGCAGGCCTAAGTAGCCTAAGACTTGGCCAATCTTACCGGTACGGGTCGAGCCATCGGCGCCGACAATAGTAACCGGCTGGTTGGTCTTGGCGGTACCACGGGTGACGCGGCCTACGCCAATGACACCGACATAGGAGGTGAAGTCCAGCGAGGAAATCTGCATCTGGAATGGGCCTTCTAAGTCGGCCTGAGGTGGGCTGACCTTTTCAATAATGGTATTGAATAAAGGCTCCATGGTGTCGCCGTGATCCTCAGGATCTTCTGAGGCCCAACCGGCTAAGGCCGAAGCGTAGATGATCGGGAAATCAAGCTGCTCATCGGTGGCACCGAGGTTATCGAATAAGTCGAATACCTGATCGATGACCCAATCAGGGCGGGCGCCCGGACGGTCACACTTATTGATGACCACGATTGGGCGTAAGCCGCGGGCAAAGGCCTTTTGGGTCACAAAGCGGGTTTGGGGCATCGGGCCGTCAACAGCATCAACTAATAACAGGACCGAGTCCACCATCGACATGACGCGTTCGACCTCACCGCCGAAGTCGGCGTGGCCTGGGGTGTCAACGATGTTGATGCGGTAATCTTTCCAGTTGATGGCAGTGTTCTTGGATAAGATGGTGATACCGCGTTCCTTTTCGATGGCATTAGAGTCCATCACACGCTCTTGACCTAATTCGTTACGGTCGAGCGTGCCCGATTGGCGCAATAACTTGTCAACTAAAGTCGTCTTGCCATGGTCGACGTGCGCGATGATGGCAATATTACGGATCTTTTGAACATCCATCGAAGAGAACACCTACGGAAATCAAGAGCAGCAAGCCGCACGGTTGCAGCGTAAGCGGGGCGCGTTACGGCGCGCTTACCACCGTTGGGCCCCGCTCAGAACCCCACAAGACGGTACTGTGCCGAGCGGGCATCAGCTTGAAAGCAAACTAAAACAGCAAACTAAAAAGATGCGAAATTTGGGATCTCACTCGTGCTTTGCACGTTTGTCCCTTGCAAAAAAAGTGACGCTATTTTAGCGCAAATCCGAAAAATTGCGCGGCTTGTCCCGCTTTTAGCCATGCGCGCACGTGAGCGCAGCAGCAGCGGCTTAGGCCCCCCGCAGGTCACGCTTGAGTCGGCCTAGGATGGGCCTAGGCGGCACTTATACGCCGCGACGCTGAGGCGCCGCGGCGTAATAAGCTGCAGTGGGAGGGGCAGGCATCTTGCCCTTACAATAGAGGAAAATAGAGGAAAATAGAGGAAGAGGCGTCAGAGGAAGCGGCGTCGCTCAGAGGGCACAAACTAAGTGAGGTAGGCTATGGGTGAGCTCATCACATACTTTGCAGGCAGAATCAAACGCGATGAAATCGCCATTGAGGCCAGTGCGCTAGCCTTTACCACGGTCTTGGCCTTGGTTCCGGCGATGACGGTCGTGGTATCGATTTTTGCCATGGTTCCGGCCTTTACTCCGATCAAAGAAGCCATGATGGACTTTGCGGCGCAAAACTTTATGCCGGTGTTTACCGAGGCCGTCGGCAACTCCTTGAGCACCTTTGTCTCGCATGCCACGTCGATGACGATTACCGGTTCGCTGATGCTCTTTGTGGTCAGCCTGATGCTGATTCGCTCGATCGACAAGTCCTTAAACCGCATTTGGCATGGCGGGCGGCGGCGCATTACCCTGACCTTTGCCATTTACTGGACCATTTTGACTTTGGGCCCATTAAGCTTAGGCATAGTGGTCTGGGCTACGACCAAGTTGGTCGCCTCGCACTTTGCTGTGACGCAAGAGCTGGCCTTTGCCTTGGAGGTCTTTTACTCCATTGTGCCTTTTTGCATTGAGACCGGCATGATTTTCGTTTTGTACGGCGTGTTGCCGGTGGCCGAGTTTAAGGTGCGCTACGCCTTGATCGGGGCCCTGTGCGTCGGCCTCTCGTTTGAAGTGTTAAAGCGCCTGTTCTCGTTCTTTATCCTCAATTTCTCCGACTACGAGGCCATTTACGGCGCGGTTGCCGCCATTCCCGTGCTGATGATTTGGATTTACATCAACTGGTGGCTGGTGCTCATTGGCGCAGAAATCACTGCGATGCTCAACCAAGCCCAAAACGGCGCTCCCGACGCCCCCAAGCTCATTACTTGGTTAGTCCGCGTCTTAGGCTGCAAGCAGCATCCCACGGCCGACCTTACCGCTGAGCCGAGTTTATTGCCCGAGCGCCGCAGCGCGCCGCCTGCCGCTAGCCCGCACCGCTCGGTCTAATCACCCCACGCATGGAGCGCAATGACCATGGAGCGCAACGGCCATTGAGTGCAGCACTTAAGTGTCGGCGCGCTCTTAGAAGATGAGCTCTTCTTCTGGGTCGTAAGGATGTTCCGCGCGCTGCTTTTTCGCGGCGGCATTGGCGGCCTCTTCCTCAGCGGCGGTGCCATGCTCATGCTGGATAAAGCTGTCGATGAAGACATCCTTGAGCAGCTCGTACTCCGTGGCATCGGCCTGTGCTTGCGCCGCGCGCTCGGCGGCCTCAGCTGCGCCCGCGTCCGCGGCAGGTGCCGCGCCCGATTCAGCGCTGCTAGGAGCGGCGGCTTCAGCGTGGGCATTATCAGGCGTATTGGTCTCTGCAGTGGCTGGGTTATTAGCCTCTGTCTCATTCGGGGCCTGAGCCTCTGCGTCCGGGGCGGCACTTGCTGCACTGGCGCCCGTGTCCGCGCTTTGCTCCGTGCTCTCATTGGTCTCAGCTGCGCCCGCGTCCGCGGCAGGTGCCGCGCCCGATTCAGCGGTGCTGGTTGTGGC
>DXIF01000017.1 GCA_019113025.1 Candidatus Anaerobiospirillum stercoravium
CGCCTATCATCACCCGCCCCAAGCACCCCATGATCGTATAACCCGCATAAAATCAAGGAAAACCAACACAGAACAGGATTTAAACGCAATTCCAAAAATGCAAAAAAAAAAAAGACTATATTCGTAATACGTATATCACAACAATTATCTATCTGCGTGCCAATCGGTGCGTTCTCACTTTCCTAAGCCTTTTTTGCCTCCAAACCTGAGCGCGAGGCCCTAGTAGGTCATTGTCCCATGTCCGTAGCTTCCTCTTACTCCATGGCATCCATGGCTGAAAACCAAGTTGAGCAGCAATTGCTGCAACAGCTCCAAGGCATGAACTATAAGCAGGTGACCATCCGGGACTACGACGACCTGACCGCGAACTTCCGCACACAGCTCGCGCGCTGCAATCAAGAGACGCTCGACGCCAAAAAGGGCTCCATATCTTTTTCCGACGCCGAATTTGGCCAAGTGATGCGTCAGCTCGAAGGCCTCAATGTCTACAATGCGGCCAAGCAATTACGCGCGCAATTGGCCATCAGCCTCGATAACGGGGCTACGGCTTACCTAAACTTGCTGCACCCTAACTTTGAGCGCAACATCTTTCAAGTTGCCCACCAAATCAAGATGGAGCGTGGCCAGCTCAACACAATTGAGTACAACAACCGCTACGACGTAACCATCTTGATCAATGGCCTACCCTTGGTGCAAATCGAGCTCAAGCGCCCGGGAGTGGAGCTTGAGCAAGCCATCAACCAAATCAACCGTTACCGCCAACACTCACTGACGGGGCTCTTCACCTTTGTGCAGCTCTTTGTGGTCTCAAACTCGGTTCACACCAAGTACGGCTGCAACCAAAACCGCAAGAATGCCGACGGTAGCAACATCAGAATCGGCAAAGAACAGCTCTTCTTTTGGAGCGATGCCGACAACAACCGTATTGAGAACCTCACAGACTTTGCGGCGAGTTTCTTGGAGCGCAAGCACCTCATCGAGCTTATGACCAAGTTTATGGTCATCCAAAGCACTGCACCAACCCTGATGGTGATGCGCCCCTACCAGATTTATGCGGTCAAGGCAGCCATCAAGCGCGTATTAGTCGAGCAGCAAAACGGCTACATCTTTGCCTGCACCGGCTCAGGCAAGACTCTAACCTCGTTTAAGCTGGCGCAACTACTGCGCGATGAGGCCAACTACGACCAAAAAACTGGTCTAGAGCCCGCCGAACCAAGTAGCCTCATAGACACGGGACCACACCAAGCTACGCCTGCGCCTTTGAGCAAAATCATCTTCTTGGTCGACCGCAAAGATCTCGATGACCAGACGCTCCGCGAATACAACTCCTTTGAGCACGATTGCGTCGATCGCTCCTGCTCGACCTCGCACTTGGTCGCTCAGCTCAAGAAGGATGATGCCAAGCTCATCGTCACTACCATCCAAAAGCTGCACCACGCCCTCAACAGCGAGCGGTACCACCAAGTAATGGAGCGCCTCAAGGAACAGCGCATCGTCTTCATCATCGACGAGTGTCACCGCAGCCAATTTGGCGATATGCACGCTGAGATTAAGCGCCACTTTGCCCATGCGCTCTACATCGGCTTTACTGGCACCCCCATCATGGAGGCAAATAAGAGCAACAGGCAGCGCACCACCGCTGACGTCTTTGCCTCAGGTGATCTTGAGCCATGCCTGCACAAGTACCTTATCAAAGACGCCATCGCCGACAATAATGTGCTGCCGTTCTCGGTTGAGCATAAGAACACCATTTTGGGCCCCCAAGAGCAAAAACAGTACAGTGCTGAGGAGCTGGAAGACGCAGCATTTTGCAGCAGTCATGGCATTGATCGCCACGCCATCTACCACAGCGCAGAGCGCCTTGAGCGCGTGGCTCAAGACCTCTTGGCGCATCACGACCAAAAAACGCAGCAGCGCAGCTTTACCGCCATGTTTGCGGTCGACTCAATCGAAACCTTAGGGCGCTACTACGACTTACTACGTGATCACAACGCCCAACGCCCGCCTGAGCAACAGCTCAAAATCGCCGCCATCTTTAGCTGCAACGCCAATGAGGGTTACAGCGAAGGCGACCAACAGCAAGACGGGCCAGCCTTGCTTGCACGCTGCATGGTCGACTACAACCAGTGCTTTGGCACGTCCTTTAGGCTCGACAACTTCGACGGTTACCGCTCCGATATCATGGAGCGCATCAAGCAGCAGTGTCTGCCACAAGTCGACCTCTTATTGGTCGTAGACATGTTGCTCACCGGTTTTGACGCAAGGCCACTCAACACCCTTTACCTCGACAAAACGCTGCAATGGCATGGCTTGCTCCAAGCCTATAGCCGCACCAACCGCGTCTACAACCTGCACAAGCAATGCGGCCAAATCGTCACCTACCGCAATATTAAGCAGGCTCAAGACAACGCCTTACGCCTATTCTCGGGCGACGGAGATCCCAACCAGTACCTAAGTGAGGACTACGAGCAGCTACTGGAGCAATGGCACGAGCAAAGTGTCGCGCTCAAGACCATTGTGGCAACACCTGCTGCGGTAGCCCAGCTCCAAAGCGAAGACGACATCAGCGCCTTTGTGGCCGCATTTAAGAAGCTGCCGCGCACCTTGGGCAAGCTCACGAGCTTGAGCCAATTTGCCTGGAGCGACTTAGCCGCCCACGGCTTAAGTATCCAAGAGTACCAAGACTACAAGGCGCACTACGTCGACCGCTACAACCAAGCCCAAGAGCACGCAGTTACCGCTAAGACGCAGCTGGAGCTGGACTACGAAATCGACTTGGTGTGCACCGACCACATCAACGTCGCCTACATCCTGCGCTTGCTTGAAAACATCAGACAGCGCCCACAAGCGCAGCAAGCATCAGAGATCGACAAGTTGCGTGCCGACATGAAGAGCAGCGACAACCCAGACCTTCAGCGCAAGCAGGAGCTCATCGACACCTTTGTAGTCGAAGCCTTCCCGCACTTAGAACCAGATACCACGGTGCAAGAGGCCTTTGACCAATTTGCCCGCGCCCAGCGCGACCGCGAGCTGCGCGCCTTTGCCGAGCAAGAGCAGCTGGCGCCTCAAATCGTGACCGAGGCCTTAGACGATTTTGAGCTGAGCGGACATCTATCGCACCGCAAGCTGCGCCAGCAGTTCAAGGACTACAACTACCGCTTCGGGATAAGCGAGCTCAAGCAAGTAACCCAAAGCCTCAACAACTTTATCTTACAAACCGCCCTACGCTATAAGGACTTAGGAGACTAACCCCCCATGGCGGAACATACCAGTTACCAAGCTCAAGCCCAACTCCTTGCCAGCAAGCTCTGGAGCATCGCCAACGACTTGCGCGGCAACATGGATGCCTCAAAGTTCAAGAATTACATCTTAGGCACCATCTTCTACCGCTACCTCTCTGAGCGCACCGAGCAGTGCATGCAAGAGGTTCTGGAGATTGATAAACAGACCTACGAAGAGGCATTTAATAGCTCGCCCCAGCGACGCGCAGAGGTTCAAGACTGGTCCCTACAAGAACTCGGCTACATCATCGAGCCAAAGTACCTGTTTCGCACCTTAGTGCAAAAGATTCAGACCCCGCGTAGCGATGCTGATAAGTTCAGCATCGAAGACTTCGAAAACGCCATTAAGGCACTGACTGATTCAACCCAGGGCCAAGAGTCCGAAAGCGCTTTTGAGGGCCTGTTTAACGATCTGCGTCTCCAAGATCCTGAGCTTGGCGACACGGTAGCTGAGCGCACCGCCTTAATTGGTAAAGTCATCTCCCAGATTAGTGAATTGGAGTTTGACCTCACTGACCCCAAGCTCGATATTTTGGGAACCGCCTACATGATCCTCATTGGCCTCTTTGCCTCCGATGCTGGTAAAAAGAGCGGCGAGTTCTTTACTCCAACCGGCCCAGCCCAGCTGGTAGCGACCTTAGCCACAGTGGGCTTAAGTGAGGCTAAGACAGTCGGCGATTGTACCTGTGGCTCAGCCTCTATGCTTCTTGAGGTGCAAAAGCACCTGAGCGCGCATAAAGTAGGGCACTTCTACGGCCAAGAGAAAAATGCCAGCACCTACAACCTCGCCCGCATGAACATGTTGATGCACGGGGTCAGTTATCAAGACTTTAGCATTTACAAGGGCGATACCATCACCCAAGACCTTTACGGCGACCTCAAGCTCACGGTACAGGTCTGCAACCCCCCATACTCTCTTAAGTACGACCCAAAGATTTCAGGACTTAAAGAAGATCCTCGCTACCGTGATGCAGGCCAGCTACCACCACAAAAGTATGCTGACCTACTTTTCCTCGAGCACATGATCTGGCATATGGACGAAAAGGATGGCCGCATTGCCGTGCTCCTACCTCATGGTGTACTCTTCCGTGACAAAGCTGAGGCCGCTATCCGCAAGCGCATCATCCAACAGCTCAACTGCTTAGATGCGGTCATTGGTTTGCCGGAAAATCTTTTCCACAACACACCAATTGCCGTGTGCCTACTGGTACTCAAAGCTAACCGTGGCGACAACCGCGACAACATCCTGTTTATCGACGCCAGCCAAGAATTTGTGAAGGCTGGGAACAAGAACTCTTTAGAGCAGGCGCACATCAATAAGATCGTGGAAGCCTATACCAAGCGCGTCGACGTCGATCATTTTGCGCGCGTAGTCCCGCGGGACGAAATTGTTGCCAACGACTTTAACCTCAACATCCCGCGTTATATCGAAGCAGAAAAAGTTGATGACACGGTTGATCTCGAAGCCGTACGCGAAGAGTTAAGCAACATTGCTGCAAACAAGCAGGCAGCCGTAAATAAAGTCGAGTCCATGCTCGCTCAACTTGGTCTATAAGGAGGCCTACCAATGGCAATGCCAAACCTTAGATTCAAGGCCGACGATGGCTCAGACTTCCCAGACTGGGACAGCAAAACTCTTGGGGAACTTGGCAGCTTTCAAAAGGGAGCCCCTTTGTCCAAGGCCGACATCTCGGATCAAGGCACACCGCTCATCCTTTACGGCGAACTTTATACCACCTACAGCGAGGTTACTTACACCGTCGCTCGTAAAACAGAGAAGAGCAGCGATCCTAAGTTTTTAAGCCAATCTGGTGACGTACTAATCCCAACCTCTGGTGAAACTGCTGTAGACATATCACGGGCAACTTGCGTCATGCAGGACGGAGTAATACTCGCAGGTGACTTGCTTATATACCGCCCTACTGAGGGGCTTGATGGCCGAATTCTGAGCTGCATCGTGAACTATCAGGTAAAGGCGGCGATCTCTCGTGTCGCACAGGGGGGGCAGGTTGTACATATCAAAGAGTCTGATATCTCTAAGATTAAGGCCATGTTCCCAGTTGATCCAACAGAGCAGCGCAAGATCGCCGATTGCCTCTACGCCATCGACGACGTGATCGCCAAGGCCAAAGCCGAGATTGAGGTGTGGGAGTTGCGCAAGAAGGGCGTGGTCCAGCGGCTCTTTAGCCAAGAAGTCCGCTTCAAGGCTGACGATGGCTCAATCTTCCCAGCATGGAAGACCTTAAGCTTCAGCAAGGTGTTCTCAAGAGTCACTAACAACAGCTTATCATGGGCAAAATTAATCCGCGAAAGCGACAGTAGCACCCATCACCCAAAGAACATACATTATGGCGACATCCACACAAGATTCGGTGAGGTGCTTGACCTTGCAAAAGATCAAGTTCCAGTCATCAAAGATGATGTCGACTGTTCCCGACTGCAGCCACTGCAAGAAGGGGATGTGGTCTTCGCTGACGCCGCAGAGGATGATACTGTTGGCAAAGCAATAGAGGTCTACAACTTAGGAGCAAACGTCTTGTACGCCGGTCTACACACAATTGCCTGCCGACCAAAGATCACTTTTGCCCCTAAATATCTTGGCTACTACCTGAACGCAGCATCCTTCCACGATCAGCTACGCCCTTACATGCAAAGAACCAAGGTAACATCAATCAGCAAAACCAATATTGCCTTAACCTACGTCTCTGTGCCATCGCCCCAAGAGCAGCGCAAGATCGCCGATTGCCTCTACGCCATCGACGAGGTAATCGCCAAGGCCAAAGCCGAGCTTGAGCTGTGGCGCGAGCTCAAGCGCGGCCTGCTTCAGCAGCTCTTCGTCTAAGCGCTGGGCCACAGACTTACTCTCCAAAGGGCACCGTGCCAACTCAGGCCGGTGCCCTTTTTACAAGCGCCCGCTCCCTAATGCCACACGGTACTACGCCCTTGAGGGCGGTGCGGGCGCCTCACTATCAACAAAGCCTGCACCAGCAGTTCCAGCATCATCTTGTGCCACTGCTTGGGGCGCACCTCACCCCACCTAACGCCTCAAGGCACCTACGCCCCGCAGCTTACTTGAGCTCCTACGATCCTTGCAGACGCACCGCTACTTTATGGAACCTCAGGACATCAGCACCAACAATTGATCGCGGACGCAGCACCTGATACTGACGCACAACAGTGCTCCAGACCACCTTGTCTCGCCCAGCGCTGGTGCGTTGACCGGAACTTGTGTAATGGAGCTGACGTTTCCTCATTGCTAGGCGAGATCGCATTTTTCCTGTGGTACATTTGAAGAGAATGAGCCGCCATCCCCATCTCAAGATGCCCCCGCGCTACATAGTCCACCTGACTACCCCTGACACTCAAGCGCCTGCACCTTGGGTCATCGATATGACTTAAGCTGCTGCTTATAACATAAGGTGCCACCGCTTCCCCTAAGCCCCCTGCGCCATCATAGCTGCACCGGCCTGCCTCCGTGCAAGTGAGCTTTGCCCTTGGCCCTAAGGAGTTCTCTATGCCGCCACGCCACTTTCGCCTGAGCAAGCTGACCCAAGCCTTAATCGCGTCCGGATTAATCAGCTTTTCATCGCATTGGGGTCTTGCCGCCCCAGCTGCAAGTTTTCAAACCGATGAGTACTACGCAAGCGGCGCGCTGGACTTAATCAACGCCGCTGAGGCCTATGCGCTGGGCTATACCGGATTAGGGCAAGTCGTCGGCGTCATTGACCTGCCCGTGCGCCCTGATCATCCTGAGCTTAGCGGCAAAGTTGATCTCTATCCGCTCCCATCCCCTGAGATTTGGGATGACACCAACGCGCACGGTACCCATGTGGCCGGTATTATCGCGGCTAAAAAGGACGGACAGGGCATGCATGGCATCGCCTTTGACGCCTCTTTAGTCACCGCCGGTATGATCGGACTCGAGTTCAGCGAATACGACTTAAGCGACATCCTCAATTACATGGAGCAGCGCGACGTTAAAATCTTCAACAATAGCTGGGGCTGGACAGAGTATATCCCTCTTGTTGATGTGGAAGGGAACGGGGACTTGTACCCGGTCGCAACTGCGCTCGAGCTCTATCCCCAATGGGATCCTGATGTGGTTACCATCGCGGATTACGCCATGGCGCATCCGGAGTCGTTGTTTATTTTTGCCGCGGGCAATAGCGGCTTTACCGATCCCGGGATGGGTCCAGCTGCGCTGCCTTATTTCTACGGCAATGACCTCAGTAACCTTTTGTCAGTAGTCTCAGTTAATCCGTACGAAATCGAGCGCAACGCAGACGGCACCCTGCAGGTCAACGTGGGCGGCGTCAGCGAGTTTTCTAACCTCGCAGGCGAGATGGCTCTGTACTCGGTCAGCGCCCCCGGCACCCACATCTACTCGCTTAATTCCACCGATTTGGGCTATATCCCGATGTATGGCACCAGTATGGCCGCGCCCAGCGTCAGCGGTGCTGCGGCTTTAGTGGCCCAAGCTTATCCGTGGCTGAGCGGCAAACAGATTGCCAATACCATTTTGACCACTGCTAACCGCGATTTTGTTATCGAGCCCTTAATCAGCAATCCGGATAATCCCTCAGAAGATTTGAGAGTAGCCCTGCTCTTTGCGGATCCACTTGGGGCCGGAACCTTCGAAGAGTGGTCACTTAAGATTCTGCTGATCGACTACGAAGGCTCCGCGGTTACTACCTATGATCCGTCTCAGTCCCAGCAGCAAGCTGACGCATCCCAACTTGCCAATACCATCATCCAACGCTACTTCGAACAAGGGGTCGAAAACAGTTTTATCTACTATGAGCTTGCCGCTTATCTAATTTATGCAAACCAATTCAGCATTGAGTTTGTCACGCGCGAAGAAGTCTTCGGTCAAGGCATCTTAGACGCGGGCAAGGCAGTGCGTGGACCGGCGGGCCTTGACGTCAATCGCATGAGCGCTGATGACGTCTATGAGGTGGCGGGGAGCAAGTACGCCCTTGAAACCTTCGATACTCAGAGCTATAGCGCCGTTTTTAGCAATGACATCACCCAGCGCCAGTGGCAAGACTACTTGCACCATCCCGATTATCAGACGAACTCAACCAGCGGTTACAACGAAGATGCCTTAGCCTTGGCAGGCCTCGACGCGGGCCTCATCAAAACCGGCGCGGGCATACTGGTGCTCACCGGCACCAATGACTACCGGGGCCCGACCGTGGTCGATGCAGGTACGCTTGCCGTCACTCCGCGCGCTGATGGCAGCGGCGGTCGGCTTACCGCCAGCACCGTGGTGGTCGAGCCTGAGGCAACCTTTACCGGTGCGGGCACAGTCGCGAGCCTCATCAATGACGGCATCGTAATTCCGGGCTTTACCACCGCAAGCGAGCTGAGCGCAGCCCCGCAAGAGCGCTGTGCCGCGGCATCAACCATGAGTGCTGATGACGCCACAACTCCCAGCGTAGGCGGTACCACCCTTACGGTGACGGGTACCTACCAGCAAACCGAGCACGGCACGCTGGTCATCTACTTTGACGCTGCGGGGCAGCACACCACGCTCAAAGCCACAAGCGCCCGCCTTGACGGCACCTTAAACCTCATCCCAGTTGCCCCTGCGTTCTACGCCGACGGCCAGCACATCGCTCTGACTGATGTTCTCGACATCTCGGGAGCGATCTCCGGTACGTTTGACCTGGTAGACCTTCCATCGCCCACCCTTGATTTTGAGGTGACGCTGACAAACGGCAACGTGCAGCTGAGCGTAGCACGCCCTACTGACGCCTACAGCCGCTATGCCCAAAGTGCGGGCGCCCGCGGCGCGGGCCTGGGCTTGCAGGCGGCCTCGGCTCACGCTCAGGGCGATATGCAGACCCTGCTCTCGATCTTAGATTACTCGGATCCGGACGGCAGTACGATTGCCCGTGCCCTGCCCCAGCTCTCAGCAGAACCATACAACCAAGCGGCGGCAGCTTCGCTTACGCTGCAACATGATTTGAGCGAGCGCATCTTAGAGCGCGAGTTTGCGCTCTTAGCGCAGCCGCGCCCGGACACTTGGCAGCTGTGGCTCATGCCTTTTGCCGGGACCATGGAGCAAGACGCCAGCACCAATGCTTTAGGCTGGGATAGCGACTATTACGGCTTGATGTTGGGCGCGGACCGGCGCTTGGGCAACGATTTGAGCGCTGGCTTCCATGTGGCGCTGGCGCAAAGTGATGTTGATAGTAACGGCTGGGGCGATGCTTCCTCGGATCTTGAGAGCTATCACCTCGGCGCCCAAGCGCTCTATGCCCCACAAGCGTGGGATGGTATTTATCTCACAGGTCAGCTGCGCTTGGCCTTAGAACATGGGGCAATGGATCGTCAGGTGACCATCCCCGGCTACAGTCGCAACCTGAACAGCTCTTGGCATGGCTTTACCGGCGGCGCGCTCTTAGGCGCGGGCAAGGATGTTAGCTGGCAGCACGGTGACCATAGCTTCAGCCTAGGCCCGGTGAGCTTCTTAGAGTACTCATGGTTAAGCCGCCCGGGCGTAGATGAAACCAATGGGCAGGCCGCCCGCCTCAATACCGACGCCGAGTACTACGATTCACTCCAATTAGCCTTGGGCGCTCAGTTCTCTTGGCGCGCCCCAGCACAAGACACGATGCAAGCACAAGTCTCACTGCTCGCGGCATGGCAACATGAGCTTTTGGATCCCGCCTTGAGCACCATGGCTCATTTTGCTGATTATGGGGATAGTGGCTTTGAGACCGAAACAGAGGGCCCGGGCCGTGACAGCCTGCTTATGCGTGGCAGTTTGCGCTTGACGCATGAAAGCGGCTTCTTTGCCGAGGTCGCGCTGGGCGGGCAGTGCTTGCGCGCTGACTACAGCTCCTTTAACGCCTCAGTGCAAGCGGGCTTCGTGTTCTAAGCGTGCTCAAGCTCCAGCGCCTGCTCCAGCTCATAGCGTTTATCGAGCAAGATATAGGGCAACTGATGGCGCTGGGCTTGCTCCAAGAAATGCGCGTTATCGGCAAGCACGCGCTCTAGCGTGCAGTCAGCGTCGCTCTTCCGCTGCTCAACGGCACAAGCGTGCTGTTTGATCGCGTCAAAGTGCGTCCGGATGTAGTTGGCGCTGAGCACCAAGCAGCGCCACTTAATATGAGAGCGGTACTCAGGGCCGAAGTCCTCTTGCCAGGTAAAGGGGATATAGCCGCCCTCGACGATCAAATTTTGCCCGTTTTCGATAGCGGTCTTGATCATCTCACGTACGATAGGCCACATCAGCTCCGTCAGCGCATCATCGTCTTCAGGCGTAAGCTTAGTGGCGCCACTGCGAATCAAGCCCATTTTCAACTGGTCCAGCGACAGGTACGGGTAGTGATAGCGCTCCAACAGCCGCTGCGCTAGCACCGTCTTGCCACAATGAGATGCCCCAGTAATCAGCACAACCATCACCCCTCCTGCTTACAAGCACCATGATTCCAGCTTCGATGCCCCCCTCTCGCTATGATCGCCCTAGATGCGCCACGGGCCTCCTACAGTTTGCCTGCAAGAAGCCCGGGGGTTCGCCGCGCTCAGCGCGGGGGCGGCGCCCACACCCATGGTGCGGGCGCATTAGAGGTTGAGCCTGCGGCTAAGCCTCTTCAATTGAGGTGGTGTGATGACCACCCTTAAAGTGGATGCGTAAGTGGTGGCTGATGATCGACAAGCCCAAAGCGATCATGAGAATAGCCATGATGACCAAGAAGATACCGGCGACCACCAAGACCATGTTCTTGCCCCATTGCTGGGTGATGACTTGGATGATCCCCCACAAACTCATCACCATCATGAAGACCATTGGGACGAAGGCAATGTACCACTTCGAGCCCTTGACCAAGAGGTAGATGGTGATGCCCAGGAAGGTTAAGGCGGCCATCAGCTGGTTGCTGGCACCAAAGATTGGCCAAATGCTGGCGGCGCTGCCCGATAAGGCCATCAAGATCGAGGCACCCACTACGATAATGGCTGCGGTATAGGTGTTGGTGAGGTGACGACGCCAAGGGGCTAGTTGGGCGCGGGCGGTCTTAGGATCGACCTCGATTTCCTTACCCTCGCGATCGATGGTACGTGGTAAGAAGATCTCTTGCCAAATGAAACGACCTAAACGGGTGGCGGTGTCCAAGGAAGTCATCATAAAGGCCGAGATGGCTAAGGAAATGAAGACCTTGGCGTATATCTCGGGGATACCAACCGCTGTTGAGAACGAGGCAATCGCGGTCGCAAAGGCCATGGGCTGATTCTTACCTACTTCCATGAAGGTGGCAGGCTCAAAGGACATCACGGCAACCAAGGCCATAATCCCGACGATGCCTTCCATGATCATGCCGCCATAGCCGATCTTGACCATGTCCTTTTCCGAGTCAATCTGCTTGGAGGTGGTACCCGAGGCGACCAAGGAGTGGAAGCCCGAGCAAGCGCCGCAGGCAATGAAGATGAACAGCGCTGGAATCATGGCGGTCATATTGCCATCGGCGGTCACAGCCTCCCAGCCATTGAAGGCGGCCATCTTGATCTCTGGATTGTAAGCTAAGATCGAGACGATACCTAAGGCTAACATGCCATAGAGCAGATAGCTGTTGAGGTAGTCACGCGGCTGGAGCAACCATTGCACTGGGATGACTGAGGCGCCAAAGATGTAGATGGCTAAGACGCCGAGCCAAAACATGGTGGCAGCGCTTGGATCCAGATCAAAGGTGGCAACCAGATCGATCGGGATCACCGTACCCAAGTAAACACAGAAGAAGACTAAAGGCACAAAGATAAACGAAGCCGGGGCTAAACGCATCTTCAGGCGCATGGTGCAGAAGGCAAAGATTGGGGCCAGCACGATGAACATGATGCTCGCCGATGCCACCTCAGGCAGCTGCACAAACATGCCCGCGATCATAAGCGAGAAAATGGCAACGATCAGCACCAAGCAGGCCATGCAGAAAATTAAAAAGAGCTGACGTCCGGTGTAGCCCATTAAGCGCTCCATAATAAAGGAGATGGAGCGACCGCGATTGCGCACCGACATGACCAGTGCCGCAAAGTCGTGGAAGGCACCGACAAAGACGCATCCCACTAAGATCCAAATCAGCGCAGGCAGAAAGCCAAAGTAAGCGGCCATAATTGGGCCGACAATCGGGCCGGGACCGGCAATCGAGGCAAAGTGGTGCCCATAGAGCACAGGCGCAGGCGTTGGCACGTAATCAACGCCATCATATTGGGTGTGCGCAGGCGTTGGTCGATTAGGATCGATCTTGAAGACGCGTGCTAAGAACCCACCATAGACAAAGTAAGCTACGACGAAGTAAGCAAGGCAAATACAAAACAGTACTGAGCCGCTCATGGCGAAAAGCTCCCTGACCCACCAGCTTGAGGTCAAGGCCCACACTCTTGCAGGGCACCTCAATGGGGGTCGACAACAAACAAGCGGCGTTAAGTTCCAGCGCCTTACCAAGTGCCAGCAAGCTGTGCTTAGCACTTCACGTCACGACCAACGTGAGCGCGCTCAAACTTAACGGTGCGCTTAGTTTGCATCAGGGCGGAGCGGCCCACGGGCTCGTGCGCACTTTGTGACCACGCGCAGCCCCGTTCTGGCCTATTTGCCCGCTTTTGATCCCGGTTCAGCCCTACTTTGCACTACTTTGGTTCTCATCTTGGTAGTACTTAGCAAAGTACGAAGCGGCATCGCGCGCCTCAGTATTGCCCAGCGCCTGCGGCGCCTGGGGCGCCTGAGCTTCAGACGCAACAGCTTGCCGCCCCTCGGGCGTGGCGTCTGCCGTGGTCGCAGTGACGTCGGCCATGGTGGCAGTGGGCGCCGCGGACTCGTGGGCGCGCTTTACATCAGCGCGTGCGGGCACGCCATAATCGTCGTCGTCATCGTAAGCGTCACCGTAGGCACGTGCCGCCCCGGCCTTGTTGATCAGGCCCTTATCATGGCGCTCCTTGAGCACCTTTTGGAGCAGACCGTCCTCGAGGCCCTTTTGCTCTTTGATTGCGCTGTAGACCACCCCAATCACAAAGAGAAAGGGCACGCTCAGCGCCAATACCAGATACCAGTTCATAGCAAAACCAAGCCGTGCCTAGCCTATTGGTGACGGCTGATGATGTCAGCAAAGACCGAGTAGTCCTTGATCGCGCCGCGGATAACCTCGCCATCTAAGATGAAAAATGGCGTGCCGCGCACCCCAAGGTTTTGCCCCAGGGTCATATTGGCGCGCAAGGCGCGTTGAATCTTGATGTCAGTCATGGCTTGGGCCGCTAGCTTGTCATAGTCACCCCCCACCGCGGTGACAAACTCACGCAGCTGCTCTTCGGTGGTGATCTTACCCTCATAGGTCATGGTCTTTTCTTGGTAGGCCAAGTACATTTCAGGATCTTGCTGGTACAGCGCTAAACCAATCGCCGCGGCCTTGACCGAGGTCTCGGAGAGAATTGGGAACTCAATGTAGAAGATGGCGAGATCTGGGTTCTCTTCAACTAAGCGGTGGGTGAGAGGACGGACCACCTTACAGTAGCCGCAGTTGACGTCGTAGAACTCGATCAAATAGTGCTTGGCATCACGCGCGCCGCGGACGGGAATCAAATCGTTGGTGCGCAGCTCATCGATGGCCGTGGTGATCAGCTCTTGCTGCATCTGCTGCTGCGCTTGCTCGAGCGCACGCGCCGTATCGACTAAGATCTCAGGGTGAGCCAGCAGATAGTCATGCACAATTTGCTCAATCGCGGCCTGCTCCTTGGCATCAAAGACGTCTTGCGTCGCCTCATCAGGGGCCGCCAGAGCCGCACTGCCCCACAACGCACTGAGACTTAAGGCCAAGAGCGCGGCCTTACGACCAAGACGGGAACGATGAAACAGGACAGAAGCGGACATAGCTGATTCCTTAGCGGTGAACATTGACTGGGGACGGGGCCCTGCGCCCCGGGCATTTCATGACCGGGCATTTCATTATACGTGAATTGTCTTGAGCGCCCCTGAGGACAGCCCCCTTTTAAGTCCACCGCCCCAGCACTGACAAGACGCTTGCGCCGCCCCTGACAGTAAGCTCTGGCGTAAACGCGCTCAGGTTGCGCGCAGCAGCGCGTATCTGAGGCGCGGCCACGCGCAAGTTGCGATATATAGCGCGTTTTGAGCGGGCAGATACCTGATCAAAAGCCGCGCTAAAACCGTGTATAGGTGGTGCTGCTTTAAACCCACATGGAACAGCACTAGGGCACATAGGGTGCAGCCTAACATGACCAAGAACTGCGGCAACATCGAGGTCTCGCCCATTAAGCCCACCAACGGCGCCGTGAGCGCACCAAAGATAAAGGTGAGCACGCCAAACAGGCCCGAGGCCGCGCCCGCACCGCCGGTACGTGAGCCCATTACGAGGCCAAAACCTGCGGTTTGGGCCGAGCCCATCATCGCCACAAACAGCGCTAAGCTCAAGCACACCAAGACGATGCTGTGCAGCTCAAACAAGATCTCAACGCCTAAGACGAGGGTCGCTACCAGCTGTAACAGCAGCGCCAGGCGCACCACCAACGGCTCGGAAACGCGCTTGGCTAAGAAGCCTGCGCCATTGGCGGCGATGGTAATGCACACGGCGTTAGCCGCGAAGACCATGGAGTAAGCAAACGGGCTTAAGCCAAAGATGGTCTGGAAGATAAAAGGCGAGGAAGCGAGGTAACCAAAGAATGAGCCTTGGACAAAGGATAAGGACAGTGCCAAGCACATAAAGCGCTTATTGGAGCACTCCTTGAACATGGCCCAAACCGCCGCGCGAATCTGTGGGGAGCGTTTGTCACAAGGCAAGCTCTCATGCACCAGCTTTATGGATCCCACTAAGAGCAAGATGCCCCATAACGCCAAGAACAGGAACATCGTCGGCCAATCAAAGAAGGTCGTAATGAGCGAGCCCACGATTGGTCCTAAGATCGGCGCCAAGCTATTCACCGTCATGAGCAGGCTCATGAACTGGGTGAGCTTTGCCCCTGAATACATATCGCAGGCGATAGCACGAGAGAGCACGATGCCACCTGCGCCCGCTAAACCTTGGAACAGACGGGCGATGATCAAGAAGGTGATGTTAGGGGCATAGGCGCACGCCACCGACGACAGCGCAAACACGATCAAGCTGACATAGAGCGGGCGCTTACGGCCAAAGGCATCAGAGATCGGGCCAATCAAGAGCTGGCCTAGGGCCAGACCCAAGAACGAAGTGGTGAGCGTCAGCTGCATGGTAGCTGCGTCAGTGAGCAGCTCACGGGTAATGGTTGGAACCGCCGGTAAATACAGGTCGGTACAAAATGGACCAAAGGCACAGAGCATGCCCAGCATGACAATGGTGGTCCAAGCGATCTGATCGCCACAAGTCACGCTCTCAGCCGCGTCCGGTCCATGATCGCAAGCAGCGGCGGCGGCAGCCGCATCTTGCTGCTTAACGGCATCCCGCGGCGCGCAAGCGCCGTGAGTGCTCTGATTAGTGGGTGGAACCGCGGCAGCCGCAGCTGATTCGGGTGTAACTACACTTGCGACGTTTTCCTTTGCCATTACAGCATCTTACCAAACACAGGGGAGGGGCACGGTACGGCAACTTAATGCTACGACTCAGTGGACCTCCTAGTTACTCCTCACCGCAAGCCGAGGTGGCCGAGGCATGGTTCACCCCTGAGCTCAAGTGCTAACTTAAGCGCTAACTCAAGTGGGAGCTCAAACAGGAGCTCAAGCAGGAGCAAACTGCGCTCAGAGCTTGGGCAGGAGAGGGCAATAACTTAACTGACAGTCTGGGATCAAGGTTCTCGAAATTAGCAGCGGCTCCAGCTCAGGTGGCCGCCTGAACACTGGAACAAAGCCAGCCTGCAAGTTAGGTTTTGCAAGGCGCGGGCATTATAACGGCTCTAGCGCAAAATGCACGCCCCTGCCACCAAAACCAGCATTTGCACTAATTTTTGGCATTTTTCAGGCACAATCTGGCCGCAACTGTACCCCTAAGCGCCCTAAAGTCCCCCAAGAGCGACCTTGAGCGCCTAGGGCGACCTTGGGCGCCAATACGCGCCAAAGGACGAGCTCTAACTTGAAGCGCGAATCTCCAAGCTCGGCTCAATCAGCTGCACGCGCGGCTCATTTTTCTTGAGCATGTCGTAGGCGCAGTAGCCCAGTTCGAGCTCTGGGGTCTTAACCGCGGTAATGGGGGCCGGGAAAAATCTACCCCACTCGGGGTCGCCAATGGAGACTAAGGCCATATCCTGCGGCAGCTGTACATTGCGCTGGGTGAGCGCATAGACCACCCCGGCGGTGATGGCGTTGTTGGCGGTGATAATGGCCGACGGGCGCTCGCTGCGGCGCTTTAACAGGATGTCAGCCCGCATAATCGCTTGGTTGTAGAGCTCGCTGTATTCCAAGGCATCGAGCTCAAAGCACTCGAGGCCAAACTCACGAGCTGCCTTCAAGCGCTCACGGAAGGTAAAGAGCGAGGACTTGCCCGACAAGAAGGCAATATGCTCATGGCCGCGCGCCTTTAAGTGCTCATAGGCGATCGAGACCACCTTTTCGTTATTGAGCAGGGCGCATTTACAATCCTTATCCTCCCAGGGGCGGTCGACCGTAACCACGTTGCGGCAATTGAGGTTGACGCTTAAAGGCGCGCCCACCGGCATCGCGATAATGCCCTGTAAATCGTAGTTGTTAAAGTCGCTTAAGATCTTGCGCTCAACCATCGCGCTTTCGTTGCTGACGCCTAATAGGATGTGAACGTCATCTTCGCGCGCGCGCTCACTGATGGCATTGAGCAGCCCCGCCGAAAAGGGGTTGTTGAGATCGGCTACGATCACGCCTAAGAGCTTATCTTCACTTGGCACCTTGCCCTTGACCTCAGGCTTTAAGCCCAAAGCCCGTGCCTTGGCCCAAATGCGTTCACGCGTTTCAGCGGCCACCATCTCAGGGCGGGTTAAAGCCCGCGACACTGTCGCCACAGAGATTCCTAGTTCTCGTGCAATCTGCGTATTAGTGGCCATAACCAACCTCAAAACCGCTGTGAGCAAGCTTAAGGCAGCTCACCTTGTCTTGTCCGCAACGCTACCGCAAGGCCCGGTACCACCTCACATGCGGCTGCAACCTAACCCCGGGGCCCAAAAATACAAAAAGCTAGCCTAAGCTAGCTTCCATTTCTCTCAATCTGACTTGCTAGCGCAAGCCGATAGGTACGTCCTCGTACCAAGGGCACCACCTTGAGCCGGGCACTACATTTACCCTGCCATGAGCGTCATGACATTGTTAATGAATGCTTGCCTGACACAAGACCAAGAGCGCACGGCGCTTTAAGTCTTGCAGCTTTAATGGCTATCCCTTCCACTAAAGCTCTTAGTCCTAGGTTTAGTGGCTCAAGGTAAGCTAAGTGAAGTTCTATCCCATGGGCCAAGACCAAGCCCCAAGACTTACCTCATTGCAAGGCCATCCTAGGTCAGCTTTTCCTTGTACCCGCCAATCACTTAGTAGTGCAAGCTAACCATACCACAAGCGCTCAACCGAACGCAAACCCAATGCAAAGCTTTGCAAAGTTTACACTGAGTTTTGCAACAAACCTCTCACTTTACGCGACCCATAAGTAAGCCCAAACCGCCTCAATAAGCCCTTTTTGATGGCTTTAGAGCCATCGCAAAATTTTGCGCGCCCCAGCGCCCACGCCTCATTATGGTTCAGCGACCATACAGCAAATCGCCGGCGGCAACCGGCGTAGCGCCCACAGGTGTAGCGCCCACCGGCGTAACGCCCGTTTGAGCGTCCTACTTTGAGGCGTCCCTATTGTGAGGCAGCCCTACTGTGACAGATCTGAGGAGTCAGACGCCTTAGCTCCCGTGTCAGCAGCAGAAGCTGCTTGCGCATTCCTCCCTTCCGGGAGCTTTTCGCTGTGCTCTTGCGACCGCTCTTGCGACCGTTCGTGCTCAAGGCGCTCTTGTTCAAGACGCTCTTGCTCGGCCTGCGCATGCTGCAAGACCAACGAGTCACCTTGGTTGGCGCTGGCGCGGATATTGGCCAAATCGCGTTTGACGCTGCGCTCAGAAAGGCGCACCTCATCGGGGCTTAAGTACTTACCGATGATCTTGCTGGTGTAGGCGTCCTCGAGCATCGAACGCAGAGCCCGGCGCCACTGCACTGGACGACGTTTGACCGTATAAAAGCGCTCAATCTCCAGCACCCGACAAATCGTATGGAGCGCATCGCAGAACAGATAGTTGTGGTCGTTGCGAATGGCGCGCCGTACGTTGTTGATGATGTTATCCAAGGGCTTAGTCGCACGCATTGAAGCGCGAATCGCAGGTTCTGCGGCATAGTACTGCTCAAAGAACACGAAGTTGCGACGTAAATAATCAAGCGCCGCATCAAAGCCCGGCGCCCGCCCCTGCCAGCGCCGCTCGTAGATCGCAAACAGCTTCATGCACTCCAAGAGCGTCTTGCACGAGCCTAAATTGCGCAAATTAGTGCTGACCTCGGCCTGCTCCGCCGCGCTCACCGCCGATCCTAACTGCGCAGTCGCCTCGCTAATTAAGGTCGCCAGGCTACGCTGGTAAATCGCTTGCGAGTAAACCTCATGCAAGGCATCCCCAAACTCACTCACCGCCCCCGTCACAAAGTAAATAGGGTCAACTAAGCCCCGACTTTTCAGGTCAGTCAAAGCACGGCGCCACATCGCATCTTGGCTCCCACGCTCTTGATAGTCCTTGGGCAAGGTAAAGACGCACAGCAGCTCTTGATCGCCTTTAAAATCAAGGCCGAGCATGAAGTAAAAGGGGTGCTCAACCAACAAGTTAGCACTGGTGAGCATGCGCAGCGGCACCACATCCACGTAGATCAGGGGAAAGCAGGCCCGAAGCGGGCGGTGGTTAAAGTCATTGAGCTCACGCAAGCCATAGCGCAATAAGGTGCGCAAACGATTAACCGAAACCTGAATCTTAAAGCGCGCTTGCGCTTGGGCGGCGATCTCCTCAAGCGGCAGGCCACTACCTGCCAGGCGCTTAACCTCTGCTAAGACCTCGGGAGCCATGGCATAGCGCGAGCCCCGATATTGGGCCGCGGGCGTGGTCTTAGCAAGACGCCGTGAGATCTCGCGCGATTTGTAAATCGAGCGCAAGTTCATCGTGGCCTGAATGTTTTTGAGCTCCCAAAACTCATAGCCAAAGGGGCTTTGGTAATGCACATGCCCCCCTGAGTTACTGACCTGAGCGGCCATTTGCTCTAGATGCGACAGCTCATGAGCGGTAGCTGGTGAGAGCTTAGCCCGCGCCTCAGCACTGAGAAAGGAGGTGGGAGTGGCCCCATACGGATCTTCGTTAACCGCTGGTTCTTGGGGCGTGGCCGCCGCATCATCGGCTTGAGGGTCTAAAATACCGTACTTGCGAATAGCTTCGGCTTTGGCGGCATCATCAAGATAAGGGAAGGTCAGAGCAGTCTCTAAGGCGGCACGTTCGTGCTCTTCGTTTAAGAGTAAGGCGGCCATGTCGTCTGCACTGAGATCAGCATTTAACGCCTGATCGCGGGCCATACCTTGCTCGAGCTTTTTAATCAGGCTTAAGACCTCAGCATCAGACTTGGCCTCATCGAAGTTGGGGCCATAGACCTGCTGCATCAATTCGTCTCTTAGCTTGTTGCTATCTTGCATAGAGCCAAAGTCCAGTCCAAAACAGTCGTTAAGCTAAGAACTAAGGCCCGCGGTGCCGCCCGCGCTCGCAGCTCGAAAGCAGGCCCCCAAAAGCAGCTCCAAGAAAGCAGGCCTGTGCCACGCACAGCGCCCTCAAATCTGCAAATCTGCAAGTCTGCAAGTCTGCTGCGCCAAGCTGCGCTCTATCCTTGGTTCTTAACCGCTATCTGCATAGGGCAGTGCACGCACTGCCATGCCAGCAGGTCCCCAGCTCAAAACCACTAACTCAATCACACTCAGGCGTAGGGAACCTTATGCATGCAAGGCAATAAGGAAAAAGACCTCGCATGGGACTAAAATCCCTGCTAAGGAAAAGTTCCCGCTGCGCCACAGCTAAGACTCACGGCCTAGCAGCCTCATGGCCAATCAGCCTCAAGCGGCATCCTACCTAACCGGCACCACAAACCGGTAGCAGTAAATAGCAACCAACCTAAGCTGAACCGCTTACGACTAAGCTCCCCGGCGCTGGGGCAGCACGCTGCTCCCCGGTGCGCCGTGCCTTAGCCCCAACTCGGCCTTAACTGCGCAACAACGTAATGGCGAATCATGGTGCGGCAAAATATTAATGCGCCTTTTAGGTGCATTACCGCGTCCACCGGATTAGACTTTGCACACTATGTGCCAGTGACTGAGAAAAATGAGCGCTTCCAACTGATTGCTATGCCACAACTGATGCGCCTCAAGACCGTCTCTAGATACTAAAATTACTACCTAGGAAACGCCCTAAAAACTCCCCACCTCAGCCCCGCAGCGTAGCGTAGCGTTAAGAGCATTACTAGGGGGCCCTACAACCTCAGCCCTCAAGCGACCACCAATATGGCGCGCACCCCAACCACGCCAAATACCGCTCCATACGCCCCGCACCATCTCCCAGCTAGCCCCGCCCAGAAGCGTTTGCACCAAGCGCGCCCCACCTTGCGCTGAGCACCTCAATTACGCCGTATTGACGTGCTTTTGTGCTATTTTGTGCTCGCACCCAAAAAGCACACTCTCACGTCACGGCCAGCGCCAAAGGCGCAAATATAAGCGCGCTCACTGCAGCAAGACCAACCCCCAAAAAGCGCGCTTGTGCGTCTTACTTCCAACTTAGCAGCGCAACCAGCACTTAAAACATAACTTGCGCCGCTCCTAAATTTGCACTCAGTCCCCCACGCGCCCGACTCCAACCACCGGACATAAAATAAAGGGCCTTGATTAAAATAAAGGGCCTTGATAAAGCCCAATGCTGCGCCATTTTGCTCCAACCAAACTCTAAGTCCACCCCAGCTTCCGCCCCTAGCTCTAAACAACTTTCAGCTTACTTAAGTTGCGCGCTTCACTTAAGCTTGAACCCAATGATCTAGCGTCACGCTGTAACTAGTTGTAACCTTGGCGTTAATTACAGTATACGGCCTCACCTTGGATCCCAGCGCCTATAAGGCAATCTTTGTCGCCTTATCGACATCACGCCGTAACCGTGCACCAAAGCACAGTTGTGCCCCCCACACCGCCCTGCGATATCCCAGCCAAGCTAAGCTAAGCTAAGCCAAGCTAAGCTAAGCCGAGCAGAGCCAAGCCGAGCATTACCCCGAGCGCGTACCGTCTCCGGCCCCAATCTCAGACAAGGTAGACCAACCTCACAGCAGCGCACCCAAGGCACAGCTGCGTCCAAGTAGACCCGCCTGCGCCCAAAAATAAAGGGCGCAAGCTGCCACGCTTGTGCCCCATTATCAGGTCTAGCCACACCTGCACGCCCCATTAACCGCTTAACCTTGAACCAAGCGTGACCGCGCCACAAGCGTTTACGCTCGACGTAACTGCTTGCGGCCAAGGCAACCGTCCAAGACAAGCGCCCAAGGCAACCGTTTACGGCGCGGACAACTTACGCCTGCGCTAAGCTTGTATTACGGCTACGTTACACCTGTATTATGGCTACGTTACGCCTGTATTGCGGCTTTAGGTCTGCTAACTGCGGCGTTACGCCTGCGGCTGCAAAGGACCGTAGAAGTAGGAGGCGGTGGCACCGCCATCTACTAAGAAATCTGAAACGGTGATAAAGGCGCCGCGCTCACTCATCAAGAGTTCAGCGACATGAGCGACCTCATCGGCCGTGCCCGGACGCCCGGCGGGGCATCGAGCAAACATGTTCTGATAGAAGTCACCACGCGGGCCATTGAACTCGTCGATAGCCAGTGGGATCACGATGATGCCCGGAGAAATGGAGTTGAGGCGGGCGCCGCGCTCACCCCACTTGACCGCCTCGGCCATGACCCGCTTAACATTGCAGCACTTGGCCATCTGATAAGCGTGCAAGGTATCGCGGATGTGGTGGGGCAGGAGCACCTCCAAACCAACTACCATGAACAAAGGTCTCAGTCGCCCCCAAGTACGAGGGCGCAACCGAGCCTGCCGCGCCTTAGGCGCAGCATCGAACCAAAAAACTCAAGGGGAGGTGCGTCTGCTAAAGCTCAGCTAGCAACAGGCGCGGGACTGGGGCGAACCCGCGCGGGGCCGCCCCACTTAAGCGGCAGCGTGCTTGCTTGGCAGCAGCTTGCTTAGCAGCGTGCTTGCTTGCTTGCTTGGCTGCATGCTTACTTAGCAGCACGTAAGGTGAAACGCGTGATTTCGGCTGGAACCAGCACGCGGCACGAGAACCCCGACCAAATGCCGGTACCGTTGGAGACGTAGATCTTGGTGCGCTCGTTGACTTGGTACATACCTGAGACATAGCCCAGATTGTAGGCGCCAACAAACGGCTTTAAAAAGAACATGGTGCCACCATGGGTGTGACCAGTCAGCACTAAGTCCACCTCTGGGTTTTGGGCCATTACAATCGGCTCATGCGCCAAGAGCAGCTTAACCACCTCAGTATCATGTGAAATGTCACTTAAGGCATCGGTGACATAGGAGCTCACGTTAATCGCGGTGCTCCCGGCGGCAGCTCCGACCGCGGCAACGCGATCGGTCCAGTGCTCATAGGCCGCCTGGGTCAGAGGATATGGGCGTACCTTTTTAAAGGCTTGCTCAACATCAGGGGCAGCGCGATTGCTCCATGCCGCGCCACGCGGATCGGGCACGCCGGCGATGGCAAGCGGAACCTTGAGCAAGCGCACATGCTCATTGTTTAAGAAGGTGATACCTTGCGCCTCCCAAGTGTCAACCCACGAGGTGACGCCGGAGTAATACTCGTGATTACCCGTAACCGCAAGCACGCCATAGCTGGCCTTGAGATCATTGAGCGGGAGGAACTCATCTTTGAGCTCGGACACTGAACCATCGACCAAGTCGCCGGTGATGACCACCAAATCAGGCTTGAGCTCATTGGTCTTGTCGACTACGCCTTGCAAGAAGTCGCGCTTGAGAATGGGTCCGACGTGCAAATCAGTCAATTGCACCACGGTAAAGCCCTCAAGCTCCGGCGGTAAGTTCTTGATCGCAACCTCATGGTCAGCGACATTGGGCACAGCAAATTGGCTCAGCGTGCCCCCCACGCCAGTCACGATCGCTATAGCTGCAATCAAGCTGTGCAAGATAATGCGCGCGCGCCCCGCACCCTTACGGGCATTGACAAAGATAAACTCGCTCTTGCCCACGGCACGGTTTGCCTCACGCGGCGCGGCCAGCGCCCGCGCAGTACTCTTAGAGCTTAATTGCACTGCGCGGTGAGGAGCCCGACTCCCAGCGCGCCGCCCACTTAATTTGCGGTAAATCCAGCGCACCAACAACACCACATCTTTGATGATGGCCATCAGCACCATCAGCATCAGGGCAGAGTAAGCAGCCTCCATGGTCACGATTAAGGCGACCGGCAGCTCTGGTACCAAGACCGAGCCAAAGTGCGAGTAGATGATGTACTTTAAGCCGCTGAACAGCACTATGGCGCCTAGGACCAGCTTGAGCCCCAGCCTAATTTTGAGCGGCCATACCAATGAGACTAAGGCATAGATGACAAAGATTGCGGCTGAAAGGTGCAGTCCCGCCATGGCAGCTTACTCCTAAGAAAAGTCAAAACCTGCGTTCATTATAGGGGCACCACCGCGCTTAGCCATTAGCCATTTGTGTTGACTCCTTGCCTATTTTTCTCAGGACATTGGCGCTAAACTAAGGTGGTAGTCCTAACAGGCGCGATTGTAGCAAAAAGCACTTAGCGCGCTCTGAGGCAGTCAAGCCGCCCCTTCATAAGCCGCCCCCTTCAGCGTGCCGGAACGCGCGCTGGGCGTGCGCGGCCCACCGCAGGCACCGGGCGTTTGGCACAGTCCTTGGAGCAGAGGGCTACCCGCTTAATCAAGCTTAATCGAGCGTGGTCGAGCTTGGTCAAGCAAGGTCGAGCTTGGTGTTGTTTTATTTTTGCGCGTATTAATGCCTAAGGGGCACAGCCATGGCCATGAGTCCATACTATGTTCAGTACCTATTGACGCAAGGCGACCTCTTTGGCCGCATCTTGAGCTTTAATGCTGACTTCGCCTCTAAGCAACGCGCCCTGCGCTTGCGGCAAGATCCCAACGAAATCACCGACAGCCTCTATCGGCTCCATCCAGAGTTGGCGCGCTTTCATGAGGAGCACAATATCTCCTACTACTTTGAGCGCCCGGTCGATCGTTATTGCCTGCTTAAAAACGACGAGCTCGACCAGCTCATCATTTACCTTGGTGCCTGCATCAGCGCCCAGCAGCTAGCGCGCATCAGCGCGCAAAGCGAACTCGATCAAGTCTATAACAGCATTGGACGCGACGTTTACAATTTTGCCCTAGACTATGGCTATCTCATCAAGAACTTCGACTACGAGCCCAACTTAAACGCGTTAAAGCAAGATTGCGCCTACTTAGGGCTGTGCGCAATCAAGAGCTTAAACAGTTTGTTTAGCCTCCCAGCGCTGGGCGAGTACTTTACCGAAAAGCTCATTGCCTACACCCGCGCGCGCAAGCTCAACCCCAGCATCATCACCGCGCACACCCACGTCTTAAGCACCGTAGTGGATACCCCGGCGACTTTGATGAAGGCCCCCGCCCCGGAAGTCATGAACACGCCGGTGCAATACGCCCCGATCGATGCCCACCCGGCCCGCGATCCGGCTCAAGCTCTCAGCGCCCGCACTCTTTCGAGCGCTGAGCGTAATGATCCGGTCATGAGCGCGCCGCCGCTGACCAATGCTGATCTCGCGCAGCGCCGCCTCGAGCTTGAGCACAAGCGTCAAAACTCCCAGCCCAATCTCACTCCCTTTGAGAAATTCCCCGTACCCGCCTTAGGCATCATTGGTGGCACCAAGGTCGTAGCCATGTCCGATGGCGTCAACGCCTACAAGGTCGACAGCGACGAAGAGCGTGCCCACATCGAGGCGACCTTGGCTCAATACACGCCGGAGCAGCTCCAAGCGCTGACCCAAAAGCACCACACCGTCGCGCTCAACGCTGAAGGCCCAAAAGCTCAAGCACCAGCTGCCGCGCCCGACTCAGAAGCAGAGTCAGCGCCTAAGTCAGAGCCTGAGCCAGAGCCAGAGCCAGAGCCAGCCAACGCTGCCGCCGACCCAAATGAGCCGAGCACGCCTGATAGCGCGCCTGATAGCACGCAACCTGCTTCAACCCAGCTGGACACGGCGCAGTTGGACACGGCGCAGCTTGATTATGCCCAAACAGCCTTGTACGCTGGGATTAACACCAAGGAGCGCCGTGCTTTTCGTGCGGCCTCGCGGCGCCAGCATGAGGCCTATCAGGACTTGGTGCACCAGCCCGAGCGCTCGCGCGAGAGCTTGGAGCATGAGACCTTGGTCACCTTGGACTTCAGTGCCCATCAAGTGCTGGAGCTGAGCACGCTGATTTTGCAAAGCCAGATTAACGAATGCTGGTACGAATACCTCAAACCTTAACCTAGGCCTAGGCCTAGGCCTAGGCCTAAGACCACCTGCTCTTTACCACGCGCCAATCCCTATATGATGAGAAGCGGCGCTGCACCAAGCGCAAACAGCATCGCCTCAAGCTCCTTTGGCTTGAGGTCGTCCCGCCCTTAGACAGCTAGGCCCGTGTTCCGGTGAGGAAATATCAGCTTAGGGCATATCAGCCCCAGCGCCTACCGCGCTCCTACTGGTTGCTGGACTATTGGTTGCTTTCAGAGCATGACGTGCCCACCCACGCGCTCTGCTTGCGCTCCGCCCCCCGGCCCGCGGCGATCTGCCCGCTCCTTAGCAATTTTGGGCGCAAGTAGTCCCCAGCCAAACCAGCGTCATGCTCCTTGCTGCTACGCATTGCCTAATGTAACGAAAGGCGGGGCTAAGCCACAGCAACAGCGCGCCATCTGCGCCTAACCCAGCTTAGGCTCAGCTGAGGCGCAGCTGTTGGCGCCGCCTCCGTGCAGATGTCACCGGCATCACATTACCGCGCAAAGTCTAGGGGTTCACGGCCTGCTTGCCAGAGATAAAGACGTGACAGCCGCGATCAATCTAGTACAATGCCGCTAGTAGATATGTCATTTGCAAGGTGAGATCACATGTCTAACGACAACGACTTAATGATGCTGCAGTTTGCGCTCAAAGATACTAAGCTCAAAGCCAATCTCGGTATCAGCCGTGACGAAACGCTCGCTCAATTCTCTAATACTGTGAGCCCGAAAAAGCGTGATGAATTTTGGGGCAAGCTTCTCAAGCACCAGCAGCCTCGACTAAACCTCGACTAGTCAGAGTTTGGTTGAAAGCTGGGGCCTTGGGCACTGGTATCACCCCGTCCCGAACTTACTGACTGTATATTAAGGCGCGCCAAGCGCTCCTTGCCAAGGACACATTCACCATGAGCAAAACTGAGCATCCCGTTGCCCCATTAGGCCTACCGGGCCTCAATGCGCAGCGTAATAAACGCAATGATGGCAGCATTCGTTACGCGATTCGCTATCGGAGCGAAAAGACTGGTAAATTTGTCACCATCGGCCATATCGAAGGGGGCCAAGAGGTCGGCCCGATCGTCTTCAAAGAAGATTTTATCGCGCGCTTTCCTCAGCTCAAGAAGGTCACGGTGCTGCGCAAAGACGATCGCAGCTATGTCTACTGCGACAACGACCACGCCCCGGGTAAGGGCAAGGCCAAGACCAAGACCTGCGCCACTAAGGCCAAAGCTAGCACTGCCAAGGGCAAGGCCAAGACCACCAAGACCAAGGCCGCCGCTCAGACTAAGGCTACGGCTCAGTCCAAGACTAAGACTCAAACCAAGGCTGAAGCTCAGAACACGCTAGCCTCCGAGCTGATCGATCGCATCATGGAGCAAGATCCCCAAATGGGCACCCTCTTGCAGGAGATGGTGGGACAACATCTGCTTCAAGAGATGCACAAGGCGTCCGGTTTAGGCGAGCTTGATCTTAAGCTGGGCCAAGGCTTAGCTGCACTGGGCTTAGATGCCTGCGCCGCTGATGACACTTTTACCAGCCTCGCAGACTCCGTTACCTCACCCAGCCAAATGCGGGCCATGTTCCAACAGATGAACCCTAAGGCCGAGCGCGATGCCTACTTTAAGGATGTGCTCCTGAACAAGGCGCAGCTCCCCGCGCACGGCATCGCCCTGTATTGCTTTAATACCGCCGACTTCTCCCCGTTCAAGCCCACCTTCCCTAATGCTAAAACCAAGGGCAAGGAGATGCCTGAGGGCGAGATTCCGGCCCACTTAATCTACCTGATCGACTATCACGACAATACGGTGCTGTACTTTGGGCCGTCGCAGTACGGGATCGATCAGATGCCAGACTTCTTAGGTCAGGCTCAACAGACCTACGACCACTTGCTTAAGATGCAAGGCAAGAAGCCTCAGAGCAAGAAGACTAAGCAGACTAAGAGCGCAACTGCCGAGCGCCCGATTATCTGCCATGGCGGCATCTTAAGCGACGCTTCGCTGCTGCTGTCCTCCTGCCAAACCGGCTTTGAGGTGCTGGGACGACTTAACAACCACTCCGAGTACGCCCAACGCGCCATTGCTTACGCCCTCAGCCAAGGCATGCATCTGGGCAAGGGCGCCGAGCAGTACGACGAGCTGGCGGGTATCTATCACTTGGCGCTGCCTGAGCAGCTTTGCCCTAAGATCGCCACGCCTCAAGGCGAGAAAACCTTGTATCTGCATGTGCAGGTGATGCCGGACTTCTTCAACTACAGTGAAGTCAACGCGCTCAAGGCGGCAGGCATCATGGTCGCAAGCGGCAAGTTAACCAAGGCCCGCTCTGAGGAGCTGCGCGCTCAGGGCTTTAAGCACTGGTGCTATATCTTAGCGAGTACCGCGCCGATCGATGGCCGGAGCATGCTAGATGCCTACTGGGAGCATGGCGCGCTGCAAGACGAGCTGGAGGAGCTGTACCACAGCCCACTGCTTGAGATCTGCCGCGGCCACGAGCGCGCCACCTTCATGGGCTCGCTCTTGATGATGGTGCAAGCAACTTGCAACGCCGATAACGATCCGATGCTGCTCAGACTCGCCCAGCAATTAGCCGAACGCAGCCGCTACCTGCGCTAAGCGCGCTGACGCGTAAGATGCGTAAAGCGCGAGCGCAAAGCGCTCACTAAAGCGCCAGCGCGCACCTGTGCGCTTCAACCAAAAAAACGGCGCCCGATCGGCCCAAGGCCCCACGGCCTTGGGCTGCAAAAAAGGCAGCTGTCAGCTGCCTTTTTTGCTTGGGGCGCGCTCACAAGCGCGCCTTCCCCTTAGGCGCGGCTAGTCGTTAGCGCTGGGTATCAGCAATGGTAAAGGAAGAGTCCTTAAGGCGCACGAAGGTCACTTCCTCGTAGCCGTCCTCATTTTCCTTAGGCACGTAATCGGTGAACTTGAGATTGGTCTTGACCCAAGCTCGCTTGACCTCGTCGGAGTCACTGGGCTTGAGCTCGCAATCATGGTAGATAAAGACATCGTGGACGTCATTGGCGCCCTTTAAAATGACTGGGCCCTCTTCGCCGGGTAAAAAGACATACCAACCAATAGTGAGCCACTTGGTCTTATCGATACGAGCATTAAAGGCGACCGAGCAGTCTTCGCTGCTCTCGTTTTTGATATCGACTCGGACGTCAGCATGGGCAAGTGGCAGCGCTAACAGACTTAGCACCGGAACTAAGGCCAAGGCGATTTTCTTAACCATGGACAAACTCCAACATTAGGCTAACCTCAAGCCGCATGATAAAAGGCACCAGCACAAAACGCAACTGAGCACAACTAAGCGCAGAGCGCCTCACGGCCACAGCCAAGGCCAAGGCCAAGGCCAAGGCCAAGCTTTAGCGCCTACGCGGGCCATATGTCATTTTTGGGGGCCCAAAAACGACAAAAGACAGGGTTAACCTGTCTTCGCGCTGGTTGGAGGACGGTGCCAGGGTCGAACTGGCATTTTTTGATTTGCAATCAAACGTAATCAGCCGTTATACGAACCGTCCAAAAAACCAAATTGTCTGCACTTATGGTGCGAAAGGTCGGGGTCGAACCGACACGGTTGTCACCAACCGAGGGATTTTAAGTCCCTTGCGTCTACCAATTTCGCCACTCTCGCATCCCAAAGTGGAGGACGGTGCCAGGGTCGAACTGGCATTTTTTGATTTGCAATCAAACGTAATCAGCCGTTATACGAACCGTCCATGTTGTTGACGCTAGCGCGTCGCAACGGGGATGTATTCTACGCAAGCGCATATCCCATGTCAACACTGCCCCCTGATTTTACGCTCAACCTAAGCATCAGCGTACCTGCGCGCGCTGCTTTAGCCGCGCCACCCTTCCCATAAATAAGCGCAGCAACTGTGACCTTCGCCCCACTCCCACGCTCTAATTTTTTCTTTAACCTGAAATCTCCCCAACAAAGCATCCCCCACCGCCTAGAGCCTGGGCCCGGCCCAAAGCCCTTGCCCAGCTCTTGCACTGGGGGGCACGTGGCACTAAGCTTGAGACCAAGCTTAAGCTGCAGCTTGAGCCCGCAAGTCTTGGTCTTAAGACTTGGTGTTAAGACTTGGTCTTAAGACTTGGGTGTGGCACGGTATAAGGAGCGGTCATGACCCCCACAACGGATTTAACAGCCTTTGAGCATGAGGCGATGAGCGTCTCGCAGGCCTTAGAGCAGGCCAATTACCACCTCAATCAGATGGGGCGCATCTTGGTCATTGGCGAAATCTCGCAGCTGACGGCGCGCAATCACTGGTACTTTACCTTAAAGGATCCCCAGAGCGTCATCTCCTGCATCATGTTCGCAGGCAGCAACCAAGACGTCACCTTTACTCCCGCCGTCGGACAAAAGGTCCTAATCGTGGGTGCCCCCACCGTCTATCCCAAGACGGGACGCATGCAGCTGCGCGCCGACATCATGCAGCTCGCCGGCCGCGGCCGCATCATGGAAGAGCTCAAAGAGCGCGAGCAAATGCTGCGCGCCGAGGGCTGGTTTAATCCTGAACATAAGCGCAAGCTGCCGCGCCTTATCAGCCATGTTGGCGTCGTGACCTCCTGCGATGGCCGCGTGATCGATGACATCATCTTCAATGCCACCCGGCGTAACCCGCTCATCAAACTCACCTTCTTTGATACCTTGGTGCAAGGCCCCAATGCCCCGCAAGCGCTGGTAAGTGCGCTCACCTGCGCCTACCACCTGGCAACTGCGGGCATCTTGCCGCCTAATATGCCGGGCAAGCTCAAGCGCTACTACATCCAAAGTGGCCAAGTTCAGCCCAACTTAGATGCCATCATCATTGGCCGCGGGGGCGGCTCCTTTGAAGACTTGCTGTGCTTTTCTGATGCCGACGTAGTGCGCTTAGTGGGCATGGCGCCGGTGCCCATTATCTCGGCCGTAGGTCACGATGAAGACCGCCCAATCTGCGATTTGTCGGCCGACCTACGCGCCAGCACCCCAACTGCGGCCGCTGAGCTCATCACTCCCATTACCCGCAGCCAGATGTTGACCTGCTTAGAGCAGCTCACCACGCGCGCTCATAACGTCATGCTGACCCAATTAGATGAGCTCCAAGCGCGCAGCGAGCATGCCGGCGAGCGCCTTGACCTCAATTTACAGGGCTTAGTGCTAAGCCGCGTCCAGCAAGCGCAGATGAAGCTTGAGCTTTTGCAGGAGCAATCCCACCGTCAAGTAAGCTCGCGCCTTGAGGGCTACGAGCAGCGTCTCCTGCGCCTTGAGGGGAGCTTAAAGGCGCATAGCCCCGGGCAGCAAGCGGCGCACCAAGCGCAGCGCTTACAAGCAGCGCTCTATCGCTTAGAGCAAGTACCCGCACGCCTAACGCGTCTTAACACTCAAGCCCAATACCTCGAACACCAGCTTGAACACAGCGCCCACACTTTACAAGAGCGCTTAACGCGCCAAGTCCAGAGCGTCACGACCCAGCTCCCCCAGCGCTTAACGCAGGCGGTGGACTATCAGGTCAAGGCCTGGGGACAGCGCGCGGCGCAGCTGAGCGTGCGCCTGATGAGCCACCACACCGCTTTAGAACAGCGCTTGCTCATCAGTGCCACCCAGCTGCGCTTTGAGCTCATGGCGCGCCTCGAGCGGGCCTTAAATGCGCACCTCGCGCGCACTAAGGCGCGCTGCGCCGACGGCTTGGTCACACAAAGCTCGGAGCTCATCACGCGTAAGCTTCAAAGCCGCGCGCAGCAGCTACAGCAACTTGAGCAGCGCTGCGCCTACTGCTATGAGCACCAGATTGCCCCCGCGCTGAGCGCGCACCGCACTAAGCTGACCGCCCTCTCCTCCCAATTAGAAGGCTTAAACCCGCTCTATCAGCTAAGCCGCGGCCTGTCGATCACCACCCTCGATGGCGTCCACTCAGTCTCAGGGGCTCAGCTGAGCGTGGGCAGCACGCTTGTGACCTTGATGCTGGGCTACCAGGTCACCTCAACCGTCACCGCGATTACCCCCGACGCGCAGTTGCAACCGCAGCACACTGCCGCGCCGCGCACCACAGCGCAGTGCACTGCAGCTGAGGCAAGCTCCGACGCCCCGGCCGCTGCGGGCAACGACTAAGATATGAGCTGGCGGTACTCGTCGTGCAGCTTGCTCAGTAAATCCACGGTCAAATAGACGATAGCGCTATTGCCGCTGCCTTCTAACTCAAGCAGCGGCTCATCGAAGTGCTCAAAGCTAAACTCATTGAGCACCTCAATGGCGTAATTGCCCGAGAGTAAGCCATGGCTGACGCAGATACCGTTAAACTCGCTGTAGACCATCGCGTCAGTACCTTGCACCGCTAAGGCCTCAATCACCTTTTGCAGCTTCGGATTCAAGCTGCCAATCAGGCACTGCGCGACCGCGGCGCCCGGTGTGCGCGCGGCGGCACCAGTTGCCGCCGCCTGGGCCCCAGACTCAGGCTGAGGCTCTGCGGCACGCGCGTGCAGCCCCGCTTGCGGCTCTGCTTGTGGCCCTTGCGGCGCATCTGATTGCGCCGCTTGCGACACTGCTGGTTGCACCGCTTGCACCGCTGCCTGTTGAGCCGCTTGCTGGGCGGCGTGCTGGGCTGCATGTTTCTGCGCCATGACCTCGCTTAAGCTTGGCCCGGACTCATCCACCCCCGACTCTTCCTCGCGCAGCTTGGTGATGACGTCTTGCACCTCGGCGCTCTCTAAGAGCTTGCGGCGAATTTTTTCGGCGTCGAGCACCAGCTGCTCGGGCTCATGGTAGCTGCGCAGATTCCAGAAGATACCGGTGCGCAGCAAGTTCTCGTTCTTGTCGGGATCAAAGAAGTAGCTTGAGACCATGTTGGCGACCTTGGAGGCCTTGTGCTGGCAGTCACTGGTTGGCGCCGACGTCAGGTACAGACGCGCAAGCAAATTGACGTAGCGCAACTGCGCCGCCTTATCCCCGGGGTGTTGCTTGAACTCAAAGGTGACGCCTAAGGCAAAGAAGCGCTGCAGCTCCTTGATGTTATCGGCATGCAGATTCAAGGAGTTGACGTCATTGCCGCTGTACAGATGCAAGCTACGCTGCATCAGCTCGTCATAGGAGAGCGGACCATCCTCTAAGATGATATTGACCGCCCCATGCAGATACTCCAAGACCAAGCGCTCAACCTGATAGTGACCTTGTGAGGCATACATGGTCATGATGTAGCGCGCCAGCTGCAAGACCAAGCCCTCCTTGGCTCCCAGCGGCAGCACCGCCGCTACCAGCTCCAAGCCTAAATAGGCATAGTGCAGCGTGGCCTTGAGACGCAAGTAAAACTCACGCCCCTGCTCACTGACCAAGAGCTCAGGCGGAATTACGATGAAGCGCAGATGCTGATAACTTGGACGCAACAATTTGAAGTTAAAGCGCGCGCTCATCAGCGATGGGCTGGGCACCAAGCACAGGCCCAAGCTCTCTTCACTGATGCGCCCCAACTCCAAGAGCTCTTGCTCCAAGAGCCCCGAGTTAAAGCCCAGCTGGGCGCTGGAAGTCAATGCTAACAGCTGCTGTTCTAGGCGCTGGGCGCGCGGCAAATCGTGCTTAGTCCAAAACTGGGTCGCCGGGGCCAAGGCTTCGCCTTGCTCGGCGCTGAAGGCAGCCAAGCAATCTAAAAGCGACAGGGCGGGGCGCTGTGAGAGCTGCGCCTCAACTTGCGCATCGGTAAACTGCGTTTGCAGCTGGGTCTTAAGCCGGTGCGTAATCTTATGGCGCCACTCTTCAACCCGCGCGCGGGGCGTCGGCACCCGGCCGTCCTCACCTAAGGCTAACGCACCGCTGCGGTGCTTATTAGCTTGCAAGGTCTCAAGGGTGGGGACGCTGGGGGCAAACTCCTCTTTGAGCAAGTGCAGCGACCCCAAGCGCCCAAAGCCATACAGGACCAAGTTTAACAACAAGCGATTGCAGCTTAAGCCGTAGATACTGGCGGTAGACTGCACCAAGGACTCTTGATACAGCCCAGGGATCAAGCGGTTAAACACGCCCGCTCCCCGCATTTTCAAGTTGTACAGATCCCGCAGATCGACCACCTGCGCGAGGGTATAGAAACGGCGCTCGTTTTGGCACAAGACCCGGCGCACGACAGGCGCCACATAATGGGTAAACAAAGGTGCTGCCTGCGCGGTTAAGGCATTGAACTCAGGATTAGACCACGCCAAGGTGCGGTGGATAAAGTTGGGATTGAGCCCGACGCGGTTAGTCGCGCTCAAGCCCTGAATCCAGTCAGGATGCTCGGCAAAAAGCTGAGCCAGAATGGCCCGCTCTTCGGCCTGCTGCACCTCATCTGGCGCTAATTTAGGGAGCGGCAAGACCGACAAGGCGCTCTTGAGCGCAACCGCGATAATACCTTGCGCCTCAGCATCATCTTCAAAGGAGCGCTCCTTGACCTCAGGCTCAACCTCAGCTTTCGGCGCCGACAGGCCCAATAAGTCCTGAGGTACCGCCTCAGGATTTGATTCTTGGAGCGCCTTCAAGCCCTCGCTCATGGCCTGCACTAAGAAGCTTGAGCCCATGAGATCGGTCGCCTCAGTCGAGCCGGCCTCTAAGGCGCCCATGCCCTTATGCGCACTTTGCGCCGCGCGCCGCTCCGCCTGCGCTTGGGCCGCCAGCGCCGCATCATCAT